>NZ_JAGYGN010000005.1:0-284874 GCF_019947515.1 Pseudomonas sp. A-B-19 | reverse complement strand
GCTTGCTCGCGATGGAGTGCCAGGCACGACGGTGTCAACTGACACTCCATCGCGAGCAAGCTCGCTCCTACAGAGGGCCTGCGAAATTACTTGGGATAACCCGCGCGCTTCATTTCGCGCTCAGTGGTTTGCTGGGCCGCCGCCAATGCCTGGTCGACCGTGGTCTGGCCGATCAGCGCCGCAGAGAAGGATTTGCCGACCTGGGTACCGATGCCCTGGAACTCGGGAATGGTCACCAACTGGATGCCGATATACGGCACAGGTCTGGCGCCCGGCTTGCTCGGGTCCGCGGCCTTGAGCGATTCCAGCGTGACCTTGGCAAACGGCGCAGCGCTCATGTACGCCTGGCTGTAGGTCGAAGCCCGGGTGCCTGGCGGTACGTTGGCGATGCCGTCCTTTTGCGCGACCAGTGCGCTGTATTCTTTGGAAGTGGCCCAGGCGCTGAAGGTTTTCGCCGCGTCCTTGGCTTTGGAACTGGTGGGAATGGCCAATGCCCAGGAGTACAGCCAGGCCGAGCCCTTGTCGGTGACTTGATGCGGCGCATAGGTGAAACCGACGTGATCGGTGACCTTGCTCTGGGCCTTGTCGGTCACGAACGAGCCGGCAACGCTGGCATCGACCCAGATCGCGCATTTGCCGCTGTTGAACAGCGCCAGGTTTTCATTGAAACCATTGCTTGAGGCGCCCGGCGGGCCGGATTTCTTCATGGTGTCGACGTAGAAGTTCAGCGCCTTTTTCCACTCGGGGCCGTTGAATTCCGGCTGCCACTGTTCATCGAACCAGCGAGCGCCGTAGGCGTTGGCGACGGTGCTGATCAGCGCCATGTTCTCGCCCCAGCCGGCCTTGCCCCGCAGGCAGATGCCGTACTGTTCCTGCTCGGGTTTGTTCAGTTTGGCGGCGAATTCACCGATCTGCTCCCAGGTCGGGCGTTCGGGCATGCTCAGGCCGGCGCCCTTGAACAGGTCGGTGCGATAGTAGGTGATGGAGCTTTCGGCGTAGAACGGCAGGGCGTACAGCGAGCCTTTGACCGACAGGCCTTCGCGCACCGACGGGAACACATCGTCGAGGGCATAGCTGGCCGGCAAATCCTTCATCGGCTCCAGCCAGCCCTTGGCGCCCCAGAGTGCGGCTTCGTACATGCCAATGGTCAGTACGTCGAACTGCCCGCCCTGGGTGGCGATGTCGGTGGTCAGGCGTTGGCGCAGGACGTTTTCTTCGAGCACCACCCAATTGAGCTCGATGTCCGGGTGCTCGGCCTCGAAGGTCTTCGAGAGCTTTTGCATGCGGATCATGTCGCTGTTGTTGACGGTGGCGATGGTCAGGGTCTGGGCGCCAAGGCTGACGCTGCTGAGGGTCATGCAGGTGAGGGCAAGCAGAGCTTTTACCGAGGGTTGCATCGTGCACTCCTTTTCTGCACCCGGTGGGTTACAGAAGGACAGTTATTGTTTTTGTGTCTTCCTGCGCAGGGAAGAATGTGCGCTGATTACAACCTTCAACGGCGGGCGAGACAAATCATCCATCGCACTTTGATCGATACTTTTTTGCACTGGAGTTTTGAGAGGTAGATGTAGGGAAGGGCTTTTCAGCGATGGGGCGGCCTTAAATCCGTACAGGTTTTATAGCTTTTAGCAGCCAAAAGATCGCAGCCTTCGGCAGCTCCTACAGTTGGAATGTGCCCTCCTGTAGGAGCTGCCGAAGGCTGCGATCTTTTGATTTTTAACCCAGATTCTGTTCGGTCAGCCGCTGCACCACCAACCGCCGATAATGCGAAGGCGTCATGCCCTTGAGCTGCTGGAAGCGACGGTTGAAGTTGGAAATGTTGTTGAAGCCCGACTCGAAACACACATCGGTGACCGGCTTGTCACCATCGGCCAGCAACTCGCAAGACTTGCTGATGCGCAGTCGATTGACGAATTCGATGAAATTGCGCCCGGTGGCCTGCTTGAATACGCGGCTGAAGTACGTGGGCTTCATGCCCAAATGCTCGGCGACCTCCTCGAGCGGCAATTCCCGGGCGTAATGGGCGAATATGTAATCCACCGCGCGGTTGGTGCGATCGATGTTGTTCTCGTCGGCCAGTTGTGGCGTCGTGGCGCCAGAGAGCAAATGGTAGTCGTCGGTGGCCGCGAGCAATTCGAGCAAAATGAAAAAGTGCCCGAGCCGGGTAATGCCGCCGGTATCGGCAATGCGCTGCATCAAGTCCATGGCCTGGGCGATGGTGTGCTTGCAGCGGAACTCGATGCCGTACTGCGCGCGTTCCAGCAGCGGCGCCAGGGTCTTGAGTTCGGCAAACACCTGATAGCCGCTGTCGAACAACTCGTCGGTGAAGTTGACCAGCATGTCGCGCTTGGGCACCACTTCGTCCTCGGCCACCTGGCTGATCCAGTTGTGGGGCAGGTTGGGGCCGGTCAGGAACAGGGTTTGCGGATAGAAGTTGCCGATGTAATCGCCAATGAACACCTTGCCGGAACTGGCGACGATCAGGTGCAACTCGTATTCCTTGTGGAAATGCCAGCGCACCAGCGGGCAGGGGAAACCGTGCTGGCGATAGATGATGGACAAGCCGTTATGGTCGTCCATCAATTCATAGGACGGATCGGTGACTCTGGCGGTGCGGGTCATGTCAGGGCGCTTGTGTTGTTATCCCGCCCTGATCATGCCCGCAACCGGATGGATAACGCTACTCTGCCGTTTGAACGAACGCTTCGTGATTGGGCGCCTGTTTATCCATGCCGCTGTTACTTGAGGCGGGATTGGGCCTTCATGACGTTGGCCGCGCGGCAGTTGTGAACCAGGTTTGACTCTTCAAAAAAATCCACATTGATAATGCTGCACCTGTGAATCCATGGTTTGTTTACATCGAACCAGTCATTCAGCTGTTTGGGGATGCTAACCGGGCCACCTGTGACGGAGTAAGCGGTGGCAGATAGAGACCATGGGAAACTTGAAGAGGGAGGGCTTTTCATGACGGTTTCAATAAAGGATTCGAGGTGTTGCACATCGGTGATGGCGGAGCCGCTCCATTTGTGTTGGACGCTCCAGCAAAAGGCTTGCGGGTCCAGGTCCGGGTGATGATCGGCGGCGAGTAGTACCCGTTGAGTCCTGCTGATGTGTTTCAACTGTCCAAGCGTCTTGCGACTGTGTTCAGGAGGAATGATGAGTTTGCCTAAACTGCGCACGAGGCGGTCACTGAATTCCTTGAAGTTGAAAGGACGATTTCCACGATCCAGTTTGTGGAAGTCGAAGATTATGAACTCGTCGGGATGATGCGCCAGAAAGCTGGAGACATCCTGAGCCAGCTGAGAGAGCTCGCGATAGGATCGTACTCCGTTGTGGTGAAAGTAAAAAAACAAGTAACTATTGCCATTCCTGATATTCATATCAAATTCAAGTCTGATGTCGAATACCCTGGCGCCGTTCATCAGTTGATAATAAAACGAGTCGTTTTGGCAGACGGACCAGTGCATGGTTGGTGCCCAGATATAGTTACCGTTCTTGTCTGAGCCGGCATTATGTGCGCCAGGCAAAATCAGCTCGCCGAGGGTCAGGTTTTCGATGATTGGAATATTACTCATCCAGTCGTTCAGTGTGGGTTTGTAATTGCCATACTTAAAATTTGGTTGTGTTTCGTTGCTGTCGTTCATGGTGCGTCCGTGCAATCAGGTTGAATATGTTTTTTTGCACTAAATGCTTTATCGCATTTGGCGGAGAGGAGTTTTATAGCAACTGAAAAACAGGAAAGCCACTCATGCGACGCAGGCAGGAGTGGCAGGGTGTTTCGTATTGTTAATAGGTTATCTGATGCGTTTTATATAGGGCTGTTTCGGCGATTCATTGGGCCCGGTTTTTCGCTTCAATCCATTGCGCCATGTATTGAGTACTTTTGTGGTGGTGATGGCGCAACATGCTGCCGGTAAAGTTATCTCGCCGAATGTCGGACAGGTGCCGCTGACACGCCACCAGCCGTTCGATCAACGCCGGGCCATGAATGGACGACTGGTAGCGACTGGCCAACAAAGCGCGGGCTTGATTCTGGGCGCTCAACCATAGGGCGTTGTCGTTGTGCAATTGCACCGCGCGGGCTGCGAACTCTTGAGCCGTACGGGTCACAGCACCGGGCCAGGCCTCCTCGTCATGCATGGCCTCGGCACCGATAGGCGTCGTCACGTTGGGCGTGCCACAGAGCATTGCATCGACGATTTTGCCCTTGATGCCTGCGCCAAAACGCAAGGGCGCCAGGCACACCCGCGTCGCGGACATCACCTGCAAGGCGTCCTCTGCCCAGTTCATTACGTGGAACCCCTGCGCCACGTTATGTAGCGCAGTGGCCTTGGGTGGTGTGTAGGCACCATAGATATGCAATTGAGCGCCGGGCAATTGCTCGCGAATCAGCGGCCAGATCGCGGTTTTCAACCAGAGCACCGCATCCCAGTTGGGTGCATGGCGAAAGTTACCGATGTGCAGAAAGTGTGCCCGGTCTTCAAACGGCACCGGTGCATGGGTCGGTACATCGACCATCAATGGACAGCAGTGCAACAGGTTGCGGGGAAACCTGAACTGCTCGACCAGCAATTCGACTTCCACTTCGGAAACCATCAATGTCAAATCACAACGATAAAATGAGGCGATCTCGCGCTTGGCCAGGTCGGTATTGGCCATGTGTTCAAACTCTTCACGCGACGCCTTGGCGAACAGGTTGCTGAAGTCGTTATTGTCCTCGCTGGCCTTCAAACGCTCCTTGAGACGTTGATGCCGACCGTGCCTGAGACTTTGCAGGTCGCAACTTTCGAGTACGCGCAGGGCATCGGGACAATGCTTCTCGACCCGCCATCCGAACTGTTCCTCCATCATGAATTGATCGAACAACACGATGTCCGGCGCCAGTTCGCTGATGAACTCGTCGAAACTGCTGCTGTTCAGCTCGATCGGCACTTCGCGAATGCCCATCGCCGTCAGGTCTGCACGTTGTTCGCCGAAGCCCGCCGGGCTGCTGAACGTGATGTCCCAGCCTTGTTGCAGGAAAACTTCGAGGATTTGCATGACATGCCCGCTGGCCGCGGAAGAGCGGGGCTCGGGCCAGACGTAACCAATGACCAGGACTTTGGTTGCGCGGGGCTGATTCATGTACGGGAATTCCTTGAAGCGAAGACAGGGCAGGGGCGAAAAAGGCGCGCATTAAACCACAGCGCAGCGCAGGGTCACTCGAGAATGCTTTTGACCTTGTCGCGCAACTGATCAATGGAGAATGGTTTGCCGATCACGTGCATGTCGCGAGGGACTTCAATTTTTTCGGCATAGCCGCTTGCAAACAGGATGGGTAGGTCTGGACGCAAAGCTCGTGCTTGATTGGCCAGTTCGCAGCCGTCCATGACCGGCAGGCCGACATCAGTCATCATCAGATCAATCTGTTGGTCCAAGTCCTTGAGTGTCTCCAGCGCCTGTTCGCTGCCATCGGCTTCAAGCACCTTGAACTCCAACTCCTCCAGTACATCGACGATCAGCATGCGCACAATGGCATCGTCTTCGACGACGAGGATGATAGAGCCGTTGGCAGATGACATAGTGAGATTCCCGATAAAATTGGCGTTGCCGGGCGCTGGAAATCACCGTCCTCCTACATGAGTGAGTGACGGATCCCGACAAGTTCCCGACGCGATGCAAAAAAGAACCGGGCGCAGGTCAGGCAAGGATAACCCGCCACTTTGTGTGGGCGCAGCGGAATGTAAGACCTGGCGCGAAAACATGTCAGAAAATTGGATCAAGGTGCCAGTTCTGGGGCAAACTCCTTGCACTCTGACAGTTCGACAAGGCTTGCCCCATGCCCTCCGCGTCCACGGTTGATGAGCAACGATTTCGTAAACTCCTGAGCCGCAACATCAGCCTGCCGTTGGGTCTGGGCCTTATCAGCGCGGTGTTCTTCGTTTCGCTGATCAGCTACTTACTGTCGACCATCCAGTGGGTGCAACACACCGACCGGGTGATCAATAACGCCAATGAAGCGCTCAAGCTGACCGTGGACCTTGAAACCGGGATGCGCGGTTTCCTGCTCAGTGGCGACGAACATTTCCTCGATCCCTACGAAACCGCCAAACCGCGAATTGCCGTGGCCCTCAACACCTTGCTTGAGCTGACCGCCGACAACCCGGTGCAGTCCGACCGCTTGCTGCGGTTGCAGGCTTTGCAGCTGGAATGGGCCAGCTATGCGCAATCGCTGATCGATTTGCAGCGCGGCAGCGGTGACTATCGCGCCGTAGTCAAGGCCGGGCGCGGCAAACGCCTGACCGATGAAATTCGCAAGCAATTCGAGGACGTTATCGACTCCGAGCAACAACTGCGCGCCGCTCGCAATGAGGACATGCGGCGCACCACAGTCTGGAGTATCAGCTTCTATCTGTTGTTCATTGCCGGCGTCAGTGGCTTGCTGGCGTATGTCGGGCGCCGCGATTTGCTTGATCTTTCGCAAAGCTACGGCGTCAACCTCGCAACCCAACAGGCCAGCGCCCATCGCCTGGAGCAGCAAGCCTGGCTGCGCAACGGTCAGACTCAACTCGCAGAGCAGGTACTGGGACAGTTGAGCCTGAGCCTGCTGGGACGCAATATTCTGCAATTTTGTGCGCAGTACCTTGGCACTGCCGTGGCGGCTATTTATGTGCGCGAAGACCACGGCGGCCTCAAACGCATCGCCACTTACGGGTTTTCCCGTGAGCAAGAAGAGCGCGAGCAACAGATTTTCAGTGAGGAAGGCATTGTCGGCCAGGTGGCGCAACAGGCACGGTTGATTCGCCTGGACGAGGTACCGGTTGACTATTTCAAAGTCAGCTCCGGCCTCGGCGAAGGTTTGCCACGCAGTGTGCTGGTGGTGCCAACCAGTGATGACGAGCGGGTCAATGGCGTGATCGAACTGGGCTTTCTGCGCTCACTGACGGACCGTGACATTGAGTTGCTTGAGCTGATTGCCGGCAACATCGGCACCTCGATCGAGGCGGCACGCTATCGTCAGCGTTTGCAGGAGGTGTTGGCCGAAACCCAGCAACTCAACGAACAATTGCAGGTTCAGCAGGAGGAGCTCAAGGCCGCCAACGAAGAACTCGAAGAACAGTCACGGATTCTCAAGGAGTCCCAGGCGCACCTGGAAATCCAGCAGGTGGAGCTGGAGCAGACCAACGAACAACTCGCCGAGCAGGCACAAGCTCTGGCCGAGCAACGCGACGCCATGGAGCTGAAGAATACCGAGCTCAATCAGGCCCGGATCCAGCTCGAAGAACGTGCCGTAGAGTTGCAGCGCTCGAGCCAGTACAAGTCCGAATTCCTCGCCAACATGTCCCACGAGTTGCGCACGCCGCTGAACAGCTCGTTGATCCTGGCCAGGCTTCTGGCGCAAAACCCGGAGGAAAACCTCAGCGCCGAGCAGGTCAAGTTCGCCGAATCGATCTACTCCGCGGGCAATGACTTGCTCAACCTGATCAACGACATTCTGGACATCTCCAAGGTCGAGGCCGGTAAGTTGGAGATCCATCCAGAGCACACCAGCGTGGCGCGCCTGGTCGAAGGTCTGCGCGATCTGTTTCAGCCGTTGGCGTCGGACAAACAGCTGGATTTCCAGGTGGATGTGCAGGACGGCGTGCCGCTGATGCTGTTCACTGATCGCCAGCGCCTGGAGCAGGTGCTCAAGAACCTGCTGTCCAACGCCGTGAAATTCACTGAACGCGGCAGCGTCAGCCTGTCCGTCGCCACGGTGCCGAACGACGGCATCGCGTTCAACGTCCGTGATTCGGGAGTCGGCATTGCCGCGCAGCAGCACGCCAGCATCTTCGAGGCGTTCCGCCAGGCTGATGGCACCACCAGTCGGCGTTATGGCGGCACCGGGCTGGGCTTGTCGATTTCCCGTGACCTGGCGGCCTTGCTCGGCGGCTCCATCAGCGTGAGCAGCACACCGGGGCAGGGCAGTGCGTTTACCCTGGTACTGCCGCAGCAGTACGTGGAACCGGGCGAAGGGTCTGTCGAACCGATGCGCGCCGAGACGATGGCGGCTGTGCCAAACGTAATGCCGCCCGCGCTGTCGCCACTGCTGGCCGAAGTCGACATTGCGCGTTTCGACGACGATCGCAACAACGCTCCGTTCACCAGCCGCTGCATGCTGGTGGTGGAAGATGAGGCGAACTTTGCGCACATCCTCTACGACCTTGCCCATGAACTGGGTTATCAGTGCCTGGTGGCCCATGGCGCCGACGAAGGCTACGACCTGGCCAGGACGTTCATCCCCGACGCGATCCTGCTGGACATGCGCTTGCCGGATCATTCCGGCCTGACCGTACTGCAACGCCTGAAGGAGCACGCTGAAACCCGGCACATTCCGGTGCATGTGATTTCGGTCGAGGACCGGGTTGAAGCAGCGATGCAGATGGGCGCCATTGGCTATGCGGTCAAACCGGCCACCCGCGAGGAACTCAAGGACGTATTCGCGCGACTCGAGGCCAGGCTGACCCAGAAGGTCAATCGCGTGCTGCTGGTCGAGGACGACGACTTGCAGCGCGACAGCATTACCCGCCTGATCGGCGACGATGACCTCGAGATCACTGCCGTTGGCCTGGCGCAGGAGGCACTCGACCTGCTGCGGACTTCGGTTTTCGATTGCATGATCATCGACCTCACACTGCCGGACATGCTCGGTAATGACCTGCTCAAGCGCATGTCCACCGAAGACCTCTGCTGCCTTCCACCGGTCATCGTCTATACCGGGCGCAACCTGACCCGGGATGAAGAGGCTGAACTGCGCAGGTATTCGCGTTCGATCATCATCAAGGGCGCACGGTCGCCGGAGCGGTTGCTGGATGAGGTGACGCTTTTCCTGCACAAAGTCGAATCACGGTTGTCCCGGGAACGGCAGAAGATGCTCAAGGTCGCTCGCAGCCGCGACAAGGTCTTCGAGGGCCGCAAGGTGCTGCTGGTGGATGACGATGTGCGCAACATTTTTGCCCTCACCAGTGCGCTGGAGCAAAAAGGCGCAGTGGTGGTCATTGGTCGCAACGGCCGCGAAGCGATTGAGCGATTGAATGAGGTGCATGACATCGATCTGGTGTTGATGGACGTCATGATGCCGCGGATGGATGGTTTCGAAGCTACGGTTGAAATCCGCAAGGATCCGCGCTGGCGCAAGCTGCCGATCATCGCGGTGACGGCCAAGGCCATGAAGGACGACCAGGAGCGCTGCCGACAGGCCGGCGCCAATGATTACCTGGCCAAGCCCATCGACCTGGATCGACTGTTTTCGCTGATTCGTGTGTGGTTACCGAAGGTGGAACGTATCTAGTGGAGCGCAATTTTTCAGTGCAGCGAAACAGCGAAATCGAATTGCGCTTGTTGATCGAGGCGATCTACCTCGAGTACAGCTACGATTTTCGCGATTACTCCGGCGCTTCGATCCACCGCCGGGTCAACCATGCGTTGAGTCAGTTCCAGTGCAATACCATCTCGGCGCTACAGGCAAAGATCCTGCGCGACCCCGCCGCGTTCATGCAATTGCTGCAATTGCTGACCATTCCGGTCAGCGAGATGTTTCGCGACCCTTCGCACTTCCTGGCCATCCGCAAAGAGGTGGTGCCGCTGCTGCGAACCTACCCTTCGCTGAAGATCTGGATCGCCGGATGCAGCACGGGTGAAGAGGTGTATTCGATGGCCATTGTGCTGCGCGAAGAAGGCTTGCTCGACCGCACGACCATCTACGCCACTGACATCAATCCGCGTTCGCTGGAAAAGGCCAGGCAAGGGATTTTCTCGATGGAGAATGTCCGCGCCTACACTGCTAATTACCAGCAGGCCGGTGGCCAGTGTTCTTTTGCCGACTACTATACGGCTGCCTATGGGTACGCGATTTTCGACAAGACCCTGCGCGAGAACGTAACCTTCGCCGATCACAGTCTTTCGACGGACAGCGTTTTTTCAGAAACCCAATTAATTTCATGTCGTAATGTACTGATTTACTTTAATAAAAAACTTCAGGGTCGGGCATTCGGACTGTTTCATGAGTCTCTCTGCCATCGCGGTTTCCTGGTGTTGGGCAGCAAGGAAACCCCGGAATTCTCAGCCTTTGGCCATCAGTTCGAGCCGCTGGTCAAACAAGAACGGATCTATCGAAAATCATGAACAGTGCAACGAACTTGCCAGCTATCGAAGCGATCGTGATCGGTGCCTGCGCCGGTGGCATCGGCCGTCTGCCTGTCGAGCTGGAACCAATCGCATGCTGAGCAATATCCAGGTCAAACTGCTGATCGTCGACGATCTGCCGGAAAATCTGCTGGCGCTCGAAGCGCTGATCAGGCGTGAGGACTGCATCGTCTACAAGGCACTGTCCGCCGACGAAGCCTTGTCCCTGCTGTTGCAGCACGAATTCGCCATGGCCATCCTCGATGTGAAGATGCCCGGCATGAACGGCTTCGAGCTGGCCGAGTTGATGCGTGGCACGGAAAAAACCAGGAACATCCCGATCGTTTTCGTCAGCGCCGCCGGACGTGAACTGAACTACGCGTTCAAGGGCTATGAAAGCGGTGCCGTGGACTTCCTGTACAAGCCGCTGGACATCCACGCGGTCAAGAGCAAGGTCAATGTGTTCGTCGACCTGTATCGCCAAAGCAAGGCGATCAAGGAACAAGTGCTGGCCCTTGAGCAAAGTCGCCGCGAACAGGAGACCCTGCTCGAGCAACTGCAAGATACTCAGCTGGAACTGGAGCAGGCGGTGCGCATGCGCGATGATTTCATGTCCATCGTCGCCCACGAAGTGCGCACACCGCTCAATGGCCTGATCCTGGAAACCCAGTTGCGCAAGATGCACCTGACCCGGGACAACGCCGCCGCCTTCACCCTTGACAAGATGCGCGCCATGGTCGACCGCGACGAACGGCAGATCAAAAGCCTCATACGCTTGATCGAAGACATGCTCGATGTCTCGCGCATTCGCACCGGCAAGTTGTCGATTCGGCCAACGCGCTTCGATCTTTCGGCCCTGGTTAGCGAGTTGTTGCAGAATTTTTCCCGGCAGATCGACGCCGCCGAGGCGTCGGTCACGCTGGATGCCGGGCAACCGGTGATCGGAAATTGGGATGAGTTTCGTATCGAACAAGTGATTTCCAACCTGTTGACCAACGCCTTGCGCTACGGGGCCAAGGGCCAGGTCTCGGTGAGAGTCTACAGCGAAGAGGGCCGGGCGCTGGTGGACGTGCAGGACCAGGGGATCGGTATCAGCGAAGAAGACCAGCAACGCATCTTCCAGCAGTTCGAACGGGTATCGACCAAACATACCGGTGCCGGACTGGGCCTGGGACTGTTTATTTCAGAACGGATTGTCACCGCCCATGGCGGTACTATTACGGTCCAGAGCAGGATTGGCGAAGGCGCCCTGTTTCGCGTTTGTCTGCCGCTGCAGGAAAACCACCAGATAAACGCAACCTCTGATCGACCTCACGGTCGTATCAGCAGCAATTGACCGAGCAAAGGCTTCCCATGAGCGAAGATGCACAAGATGTAGTACTCGTCGTCGAGGACGATCCCTCGATTCTGATGGTGCTGTCCGCTTATCTGTCGGGCGAGGGGTACCGCGTGCTACAGGCGGAAAACGGCGAGCAGGCCTTTGAAATCCTCGCCAGCAAACCGCACCTGGACATGATGATCACCGACTTCCGCCTGCCCGGTGGCATCTCCGGCGTGCAGATCGCCGAACCCGCCGTGAAGCTGCGACCGGAACTCAAGGTGATTTTCATCAGCGGCTATGCCCAGGAAATCCGTGAGACCGACAGCCCGATTACGCGCAAGGCACCAATCCTGGAAAAACCCTTCGATCTGGATACATTGCAGGAATTGATGCAGGAAATGCTTTCGTAAGCTTTCAGGCGCTGATTATCTCCCAGACCTTCGCCGCCAACAGATCGGAGGTAAACGGCTTGGTGATCATCTGCATGCCCGGATCGAGAAACCTGCCGCACACCGCCGCAACGGGTTGCCTGTTCACTTGATCCTTGGCCGGGACGGCGGTTGCACGAAAAGTCAGTCGGGGGTCAAAGCCCTTGTTGCAGCGCCGGATCGTCGGGGTTCATCTGTTCGAGTTGGGCCAACAGGATCTGCACGTTTTGCAGTTGTCCGCTTTCCTTCCAGTAATTGATCAGCAGCACCCGTGCCTTGCGATCGTTCGGATGGCGCTGAACGATTTCCTGCAACTGTTTCTGAGCTGCTTCGAGCTCGTGCTCACTGTGCAATGTGGTGGCCAGGTCGTAGCGGTAATCCCGGTTATTGGGCTCGAGTTCAACGGCTTTGGACAGGCCGAGCAGGGCGAATTCGCTTTGGTCGTGATTGAGCAGCCAGAGCCCCAGGGCATGTTGCAGGTAGGCCGAATCGGGTTGCGCCTGGAGTTGCCTGGCCAACAACTGCCGGGCGGCGTCGTTTTGGCCCTGTTTATCCAGTACTTCGATTTGCAGCACCAGCGCCGGCAGGTTGTCCGGTGCCAGGCGCAGGGTGTTGTCCAGTGCCAGTTGCGCTTGCTTGAGCTCGGCGTTGTGCAGGTGCAGCCGGGCCAGTTGGTATTGGTTTTCGGCGCTTTGCGGCTCGCTCTTGAGCACTTGCTCCCAGGCATCGATGGCTTGCTCCAGCGACCCGAAATACAAGCCGAGTTCATCCGGGGACAAACCCAGCAGCGCGTTGATGGCTGCAAGCCGCACGCTTTGTTCGCGGTCATCGAGCAATGGCCCCAGCAGCAGACTGCGCTGACCGCTCGGTACCAGGCCGCTGATGCTCCTGATCGCTGCGATACGGACCTCGGGCGACTCGTTCCGCAGATCGGCATCCGCCAGTTTCAGGGCCACCGAGCTTGGATA
Organism: Pseudomonas sp. A-B-19; assembly: GCF_019947515.1. NCBI lineage: Bacteria > Pseudomonadati > Pseudomonadota > Gammaproteobacteria > Pseudomonadales > Pseudomonadaceae > Pseudomonas > Pseudomonas sp. A-B-19. The sequence continues at coordinate 272,014 of NZ_JAGYGN010000005.1, read as the reverse complement.
GTTGGGCAGCTCGGCATGTAACCAGACACGACGCTTGGGGGACAGGTCCGGACGGCCCAATTGCTGATAGAGCACCCGTGCGGCACCAGGTTGACCACCCCGGGCAGCCGTCAATGCTTCGCTGTAGCCACGTTGTATGGCTTCGGGAACCACCGGGGCGGTATCGCGCAGGGAAACCCACGCAAGGCCGATGGCGAGCAGGGCGAGGAGGCTGATAAACAGATAGCGGCGGGACTTGGGCATGCAGGAATCCGGAAGCTGGCGAGCTTTTGCAAAGGTCGCCAGCTTCGGTCAGGCCAGGCTTTGAGTCAAACCTTGACGACGCTCACTGACGATTCAATGGGCCTGCAAGTGGTGTCGACAGCAAAACCTGTCGAGGCCCCGCAGCAGTGACTACGCTTGCTGGAGGTGTCTCGACGAGTGTTCCCATGCAAGCGTTGTTGCAGTACTTCAAGGCCATGCTCAACCCCGGGCCCGGGGTGTTGCTGTTTGCCCTGCGAACCATCGCGGCCGGTTTATTGACACTGTATCTGGCGTTTTTGTTCGATCTGGACCAGCCCAAGTGGTCGATCATGGCTGTGGTCATCATCAGCCAGCCACTGGGCGGCATGGTGTTGGCGCGCAGTTTTGGCCAAGTCATCGGTACCACCATGGGGGCGGTCGTAGCGGTGGCAATCATGGCGATATTTGCCCAGGCACCATTGCCGTTCATCACCACCCTGGCCCTGTGGCTGGCGCTGTGCACCGCCGGTGGCACGCTGTTGCGCTACACCAGCTCCGGGGCATTCGTGCTCAGTGGCTACACCGCCGTGGTCATCGCAATGCTGGCGATACCCGATCAGGACGGTACCTTTTTGCTGGCGGTGACCCGCCTCACTGAAACCTTGCTGGCGGTTGCCTGTGTGTGCGTGGTCAGCCTGCTCACCGCCCGGCCGGAAGCCGTGGCCCGGGACTACTTCGCCAGGATCGATCAAATCACCAAGCTGCTGGCGACCCATGCCAGCGCCGTCATCCGCACTGAAGAGAGCGAAGCGGATTTCCAGCACCGACAAATGCAGCTGTTGGGGCAGATCAGCGGCCTGGAGGGCGTGCGCCGGCACATGTATTACGATGCCCCGCGCTTGCGCAGTGCCAACGGCCTGGTGCAACTGTTGGGCAATCAATTGGTGTTGTTGACCGCGCGCCTGACCGCCTTGCGCCACCAGCGGTTGTTGTTGACCGAACGCTGGGAGGGCGAGTTGCCTGAAGAGATTCAACGGCTGCGCGCCGAAGAACTGGCCTTTCTCGATGAACTGGCCCGGGAGGGCCGTACGCTGTCCAGTGAAAAGCGCCATCATTTCACGTCGCTGCAACAACGTTTTGATGAACTGGCCTACAGGGCCGAACAATTGACCGAGCCGCTGCCGGCCACCTTGCGCTCGCTGGCCTGGTCGTTGCGCTGGGAGCAAGCACGCCTGCTGCAGCAACTTGAGCAGATTCTGGAATTGAGTGATGCCATCCAGAGCGGGCGACCCGCCAGCAGCGTGTTTCGCGGGCGGGAAAACCCGCTGCACCTGGACTTCACCCTGGCGACCATGAATGCCGTCCGGGCTTTTTGCGCGCTGTTGATCGCCGGCCTGATCTGGATCGAAACCGGCTGGGACGGTGCGCGAGGCGCGATGGTGCTGGTGGGCATCCTGTGTTCGCTGATGTCGACGTTTCCCCGGCCGCTGCTGGCCGTTCAAAGCTATGCGCGGGGATTCGGGCTGGCGCTGGTGGCCTCGGCACTGCTTCAGTTCATGTTTGTGCCGATGATCAGCAATTTCGAGATGCTCGCCTTGTTGCTGGCACCCTTGCTCTACGCCGTTGCGGTGGGCCTGGCCAGTCCTGCCACTACAGGCACCGGCATTGGCCTTGGGCTGACGACTTTTCTGTTGCTCGGCCCGTTGAACGTGGGGATTGGCCAGAACACCGCGATCCAGTGGTTCGAGTTTGCCGGGGCTTATACCTGCGCGACCGTGCTGGCGTTGAGTGTGTATGCGTTGATCTTTCCGTTCATGCCGGATTTGCGCATGCGCCGGCTCCATAAAGAGAGCTGCGAACAGGTGTACGCCTTGCTGAAAACCTCGGCGACCGATGAGCAGCAGTTTGCGTTCGAGAGCCGTATGGTCGATCGCCTGACCATGATGCTGGGGCTATTGCCGGCGACCCGGGAGCCACAATCGCGTGAGCGGTTCCAGGTCAGCCTGGCCTGCATGGCACTGGGTATCGCCTTGAATCAGCTCAGGCAGCAGGGGCAGAACAACGCTCTGCTGAGTCCGGATCTGCAAAGTCGCCTGTTCTCGACGGTGCGGGAAACGGGGAGGCTGGTCGCCGGTCGGCCCGGGGTCGAAGTGGCGCGGGTGCTCGATAGCCTGCACACCCTGGGCGACGAGCTGGATGCCCTGCATACCGATGTTCATGAGCACCTGTGGTCGGTGTTTCGTATGCGCGTGGCGCTGTTGATCGTGGTGTCGTTCGTCGAGCGTTATCGCGGTTACTTTCAACCCGCAGGCCTTGAAGGAGACCCTGTCCTTGCCCATTGATCTGGAAGTGGGTGGTGCCTACCTGCCCCCGATTGCTCAGGCGCTGCTGCTGGGCGTGCCGATTTTTCTGCTGCTGGACTGGACGTTGCGGCGCCTGGGTGTGCTGCAGTTTGTCTGGCACGAAGCGTTGTTCGAAGGCGCGCTATACGTCTGCGTCTGCGCCACATTGATCCTGGTGATGGGAGCCTGATGCCTTGAAGAACATCCTTTCCCGACTCACGACGTTGGCGGTGGTACTGCTGGCCGTCATCCTGGGTTGGTTCGCGTGGGAGCATTACACCCGCGCCCCCTGGACCCGGGATGCCCGGGTGCGTGCCGATGTGGTGACCTTGTCCGCCGACGTTTCGGGGCGAATCGTCAGCCTCACCGTGCAGGACAACCAGCATGTGAACAAAGGGCAGGCGCTGCTGGAGATCGATCCGGCGCGTTACATCCTGGCGGTGGAGCATGCCAAACGTGCCGTTGAGGTGGCAAAAGCCTCGCTCGGGCAGGCCCAGGCGAACATTACCGCCAGCGAAGCGTTGCTCAAACAACGTCAGAGCGAGGAGCAACGGCGGCGCACGCTCAAGGATCGTTCGGCGATTTCCGGCGAAGAGTGGGAAAAAGCCAACACCGACGTGTCGGTGGCCCAGGCTGACTTGCTGCGTAATCAGGCCAACCTGGTGTTGGCCCAGGCCAACGTGCAACTGGGCATCGCGGCCTTGACCCAGTCCGAGCTCGATTTGCAGCGTACCCACGTCGTCTCCCCGGTGACCGGCTATGTCACCAATCTGCTGACCCGCGAGGGCGACTACGCCTCGGCCGGCAGTCCATTGCTGGCGTTGGTGGACAGCGATTCGTTCTATGTCAGCGGTTATTTTGAAGAAACCAAATTGCCGCGGATCGGTGAGGGCGACCGGGTCAGGATCGAGTTGATGAGTGGCGAGACGTTCGGCGGCAAAGTGCAGAGCATTGCCTTTGCCATTGCCGACCGGGAAAACCTGCCGGGCGGCCGCCTGCTGGCGAATATCAACCCCAGTTACACTTGGATCAAACTGGCGCAGCGGGTGCCGGTGCGAATCGAGATCGATGCCGACTATGCGGGTAAAGACAAATTGCGCGCCGGGACCACCGCGACGGTGACCGTCCAGGAACACCCCTAATCCCTGTAGGAGCGAGCCCGCTCGCGATGGTGGTCAACGATGACGCGGGCAGCCTGAATTAACGCGGTGTTCTCTGGTTCTTCGCGAGCAAGCTCGCTCCTACAAGGGATTTACGTTGCCTGGAAAAGGCAAAAAAAGCCCCGCGACCGAATGAGACGCAGGGCAAGGAAATTGGTTGGTTGCGGCCAACCAAAGGAGCACTTCAAAACATCGGGTCAGTTGCTCGCGACCGTCTCCGGCTGCCAGCCACCGCCAAGGGCCTTGTAGATCGCGACGATGCCGCGATACAGGTCGACTTCGGCCTGGGCCTGGGTGTCTTCGGCGGCCAGGCGTTCCCGTTGGGCGTCGAGCAGCACAAGGAAATCGGCGGTGCCTTCGCGGTAACGGATCTCGGCGAGATCGGCTGCGGAACGGCTGGACTCGCTCTGGCGAATCAGCGAGATCAGGCGTTGCTGGCGTTTGCCGTAGTCGCTGAAGGCGTTTTCCGATTCCTCCAGCGCCAGCAACACTTGCTGCTCGTAGGTCGCCAGGGCGCCTTCGGCATCGGCGTCAGCGCCGCGCAACCGGGCCTTCACACTGCCCAGGTCAAACGCCGCCCAGGTGATGCTCGGGCCGAGTGCCCAGGCGTTGGCCGCCGAGGAACCGATCTGCGAACCACGCCCGGCCGTCCAGCCAAGGAAGCCGCTGAGGCTGACCCGCGGGAACAGATCGGCCTTGGCCACGCCGATACGTGCCGTGGCCGAGGCCAGTTGGCGTTCGGCACTGCGAATGTCCGGACGGCGTTGCAACAGTTCACCCGGATCACCGATCGGCAATGCCTTGGCGATCGCCGGCAGGTCTTTCGGGCTCAGGTCCACGGTCAGCTTGTCCGGACGTACACCCAGCAGGGTGGCGATACGGTTTTTCTGCCGAACCTGTTCGGCCTGCAGTTGCGGCACACTGGCCTCGACTGACGCCAGGCGCGCATCGGCACGCTCCACATCGAGCTGATCACCGACGCCGGCATCACGCAGGCTGATGGTGATCTTGCGCGACTCCTGCTGGTTCTCCAGGTTGGCCAGGGCAATTTTCTCCCGCAGTTGCGCGCCGCGCAGTTGACCGTAGGAATCCACCAGTTCGGCAATCATGGTGACTTGCAGTTGGTACAGATCGGCCTCGAACGCCTGTTGCTCAGCGTTGGCCGACTCCAGGTTGCGCTGGATGCGGCCGAACAGATCGATCTCCCACGCCATGTCCAGGCCCAGGTCGTAGCGTTCGCTGTTGACCCGGTCGGTGGTCTGGCCAGGAATCTGGCCTTTGCCCAAATCACTGCTGACACGGCTGGTGATGGTCGGCATGGCATCGTTGCTGACGTCATCGCGGATCGCCCGTGCGGCTTTCCAGCGGGCGAAGGCGACGCGCAAATCGCGGTTGCCTTGCAGGGATTGCGTCACCAACTGGTTGAGGGTCGGGTCTTCGAACTGTTGCCACCAGATGCCTTCGAAACGCGAGCGGTCAAAGTTTTTCTGGCCGGCGGCGCCATCGGTGGCGGCCGTGATGTGGGCCGCCTCGGTGGTTGGCGTCTTGTAGTCCGGGCCGACGGCACAGGCACTCAGGGCCAGTACCAGCAGGCTCGGCAGGAAGGCTTTCAAACTCATCAGTGCGACTCCAGCTTCAGGGCGGCCTTGGCGACTTTGCGCGCTTGACCACGCTCGACAAAGTTCCGAATCAATACGTAGAACACTGGCGTCAGCAACAGACCGAAGAAGGTCACCCCAAGCATCCCGGAGAACACCGCCACACCCATGGCGTGACGCATTTCGGCACCGGCACCGCTGGAGAACACCAGCGGCACAACCCCCATGATGAACGCGAAGGAGGTCATCAGGATCGGCCGCAGACGCAGACGGCAAGCTTCCAGGACCGCCGCCAGCGGGTTGAGGCCTTCGAGCTGTTTGTCCTTGGCGAACTCGACGATCAGGATCGCGTTCTTGCAGGCCAGGCCCACCAGTACGATCAGGCCGATCTGGGTGAAGATGTTGTTGTCACCGCCGGACGCAATTACCCCGGTGATGGCCGACAGCAGGGTCATCGGTACGATCAGGATCACCGCCAGTGGCAGGCTCCAGCTTTCGTATTGGGCCGCCAGTACCAGGAACGCCAGCAGTACGCAGAGCGGGAACACGAACAGCGCGGTGTTGCCGGACAGAATCTGTTGGTAGGTCAGGTCGGTCCATTCGTAGGTCATGCCGTTGGGCAGTTCTTCCTTGAGCAGTTTCTCGATGGCTTTTTCGGCCTGGCCGGAGCTGTAGCCGGGGGCTGCCGCACCGTTGATTTCAGCGGTGATGAAGCCGTTGTAGTGCATCACGCGGTCCGGGCCCGAGGTGTCGCTGACCTTGATGAAGGTCGCCAGCGGGATCATCTCGCCCTTGTTGTTACGCACTTTCAACTGGCCGATCTGGTCGGATTCGAGGCGGAACTGTTGCTCAGCCTGAACGTTGACCTGATAGGTGCGCCCGAAGCGGTTGAAGTCGTTGGCATACAGCGAACCCAGGTAAATTTGCAGGGTGTCGAAGATGTCGCTGACGGCCACGCCGTGGGTCTTGGCTTTTTCCCGGTCGATGGCGGCATCGACCTGGGGCACGTTCACCGTGTAGCTGGTGAACAGGCCCGCCAGTTCCGGCACGTTGTGGCTCTTGGCAATGATGTTCATGGTTTCCTTGTACAGCTCTTCGTAGCCCAGGTTGCCCCGGTCTTCGATTTGCAGGCGGAAACCACCGATGGTGCCCAGGCCTTGTACCGGCGGCGGCGGGAAGATCGCCATGTAGGCTTCCTGGATATTCGCGTACTGGCCGTTCAAGGCGCCGGCGATTGCCCCTGCGGACATGCTCGGGTCTTTACGTTCGTCGAACGGTTTGAGGGTCACGAACACGATGCCGGCGTTCGGGCTGTTGGTGAAGCCGTTGATCGACAGGCCCGGGAAGGCCACCGCGCTTTCCACGCCAGGCTGTTTCAGCGCCAGCTCGGACATGCGCTTGATCACGTCTTCGGTACGGTCCAGGCTCGATGCATCCGGCAATTGGGCGAAGGCCACCAGGTATTGCTTGTCCTGGCCGGGGACGAAACCGGTCGGGGTGCTGGAGAAACCGAAGAAGGTCAGGACCATCAGGCCGGCGTACAGCAGCAAGGCGATGCCGCTTGAGCGGATCACACGGGCAACGGTGCCGACATAACCGTGGCTGGCCTTCTCGAAGAAGCGGTTGAACGGACGGAACAACCAGCCACCGAAAATCTTGTCCAGCACCTTGGAGAAGCGGTCTTTCGGTGTGTCATGGCCCTTGAGCAATACCGCGGCCAGCGCCGGCGACAGGGTCAGGGAGTTGAAGGCCGAGATCACCGTGGAAATCGCGATGGTCAGGGCGAACTGCTTGTAGAACTGGCCCGTCAGACCGGAAATGAACGCTGCCGGAACGAACACCGCACACAGCACCAGCGCCGTGGCAATGATGGGGCCTGTCACTTCACGCATGGCGCGTTTGGTGGCTTCGACCGGGGTCAGTCCGAGTTCGATGTTACGTTCGACGTTCTCCACCACCACGATGGCATCGTCCACCACGATACCGATCGCCAACACCAGGCCGAACAGCGACAAAGCATTGAGTGAGAAGCCGAACAGGTGCATCACGGCAAAAGTACCGATCAGCGAAACCGGCACCGCCACCAACGGAATGATCGAGGCGCGCCAGGTCTGCAGGAACAGGATCACCACCAGCACCACGAGGATCAGCGCTTCGAAAAGGGTGTGAACCACCGCCTCGATGGAGCCGCGCACGAAGATCGTCGGGTCATAGACGATGCTGAAGTCCATGCCTTCGGGGAAGCTCTTCTTCAGCTCGGCCATCTTGGCCCGCACTTCGTTGGAGATTTCGATGGCGTTGGAGCCAGGGCGCTGAAAGATCGGGATCGCCACCGCCGGCTGGTTGTTCAGCAGCGAACGCAGGGCGTACTGGCTGGAGCCCAGTTCGACGCGGGCGATGTCCTTGAGGCGAGTGATTTCACCGTTGTCGCCAGAACGAATGACGATGTTCTCGAATTCTTCCTCATTGACCAGACGGCCCTGAGTGTTGACCGACAACTGGAAGCTTTGGGCATTCGGGGCAGGGGGCGCCCCCAAGGCACCGGCAGCCACCTGGCGGTTCTGTTCACGTATCGCGGTGACCACATCGGTAGCGGTCAGGTTGCGCGAAGCGGTCTTGTTCGGATCGAGCCAGACGCGCAGCGAGTAATCGCCCATACCGAACAGTTGCACGTCACCGACGCCGCCCAGCCGCGCCAGTTCATCCTTGATGTTGAGGATCGCGTAGTTGGACAGATAGAGCATGTCGTAGCGTTTGTCCGGCGAGGTCAAGTGCACCACCATGGTCAGGTCGGGCGACGCCTTGTCCACGGTGATACCGATGCGCGTCACTTCCTCGGGAAGTTTCGGCTCGGTCCGGGTCACGCGGTTCTGCACCTGTACCTGCGCGTTGTCCAGGTCAGTACCCAGGGCGAAGGTGATGGTCAGGGTGATCTTGCCATCAGCGGTGGATTGCGAGGACATGTACAGCATGTTCTCGACGCCGGTGATCGCTTGCTCCAGGGGAGCGGCCACGGTTTCACCGATGACTTTCGGGTTGGCACCCGGGAAGTTGGCACGGACCACTACGGTGGGCGGCACGACTTCCGGGTATTCGCTGATCGGCAACTGGAACAGCGAGATCGCACCGGCGATCAGGATCAGCAGCGACAGCACCGCTGCGAAGATCGGCCGCGAAATGAAGAATTGGGAAAAATTCATCGTAAAAATCCCTTAACCGCGTGGGGTCGTGGCAGCCAGTTTCACAGCCGTGCCCGGCGCAACTCTGGCAGGCGCGACTTGGGGCAGGTTGCTGGCTTCCAGCGCTTGACGTTGTTGTGCGAGTGCCGCGAGGGTTTGTTCGCTGGCCATCGGAATCACTTCAGGGGTGACCGGTGAACCAGGACGCACTCGTTGCAGGCCCTTGACGATGATGGTGTCGTCCTTGTTCAGACCGTTGCGCACGATGCGCAAGCCTTCGATCTTCGGACCCAGTTCCACCGCGCGGTAGGCGGTCTTGTTGTCGGCATCCATCACCAGCACGAACTTCTTGCCCAGGTCAGTGCCGACCGCTTCATCGTTGATCAGCATGGCGCTGTAGGTGCCGCTGCCCACCAGTTTCAGGCGTGCATACAGGCCCGGGGTGTAGCTGCCGTCGCTGTTGTCGAACACGGCGCGACCACGGATGGTGCCGGTTTTCGGGTTGACCTGGTTGTCGACGAAGTTCATCACGCCCTGGTGCGGGTTGCCGTCTTCGTTGGACAGGCCCATGTACACCGGGGTGGTGGCGCCGCGCTTGCCCTGACGGGCGAGCTCGGTGTACTTGAGGAACACACGTTCGTCGGCATCGAAGTAGGCGTACACCTTGTCGGTGGAGACCACGCTGGTCAGCGGGGTGGTGTCGGCGGTGACGAGGTTGCCGGCGGTGATTTCGGCACGGCTGACGCGGCCGCTGATTGGCGCTGTCACACGGGTGAAGCTCAGGTTCAGCTTGGCCAGGTCCAGTTGCGCTTGCAGGGCGCCGACGGCGGCGCGTGCTTCCTGGGCGGCGCTGGTGCGCGAATCGGCCAGCTCGGCGGAAATGGCGTTGCTGGTGCGCAGGCGTTCACCGCGCTGGGCTTCGTTTTCGCTGCGGGTGGCATTGGCGCGCGATTGTGCAACCAGGGCTTCGAGGCGGCGGACCTCAGCCTGGAACGGACGCGGGTCAATCTGGAACAGCAGGTCGCCTTTCTTGACCAGGGCGCCTTCTGTGAACGCCACTTCATCGATCTGGCCTGAGACCCGTGGACGAATCTCGACGGTTTCCGGCGCTTCGAGGCGGCCGGTGAATTCGTCCCACTCGTTGACCGGTTGCTCCAGCACCTTGGCCACGCTGACCTTGGCCGCTGGCATGCTGGCGGCCGACTCCGGGGCCTTGCCGCAAGCGCTGATCACCACCATGGCCAACAAAGCCAACGGGAAGCGCAAATGTTTGAATGACTGTTCCATGGATGCATCCGCCAATGTGTTGAGATTGGCGAATGATGCGCGGCGGGTTTGTATCTCACGAATCGAATGGGGCGAAGGTAACTATCATTCGGAATGATATGAGACCCAAGCCAGCCCTCTAGCTTGCGCCTTGCGTTCGGTCGTCATCAACTGGATTGATGACAATTGTGTGTTGCATTGGATGCAATAGGCAGACTTGTCACCGTGTTGCGGCTATCGTGAGCAGGTTCGCCCCCTGCTGGATCTGATCAGCCATTGGTTTAACAGGGGCCAACCGCCTGCGCTGTGCCAATTTCGTCACCGCCAATGCCCAAACCCATCAAGCCATAACGCCTCGGATAGACCACTCTGACCGGTCTGTCCAAGGAGATGACCATGATCCGACTGACCCTGATCGAAGCCCGTGAGTTGGCCGAATCGATCTTGTTGCACAACGGTTTTAATCTGGCCCATGCACAAGCAGTGGCGGCGACGGTGATTGTCGGCGAACGTGATGGCTGTGCCTCCCACGGTTTGTACCGGATTCTGGGGTGTGTGAATTCCCTGCGGGCCGGCAAGGTGTCAGCCGATGCCGAGCCACAGGTGATCGACCAGGCGCCGTCGATCGTGCGGGTGGATGCTGGCGGTGGGTTTTCGCAGTTGGCGTTTCAGGCGGGGTTGCCGTTGCTGGCGCAGAAAGCCCGGGCCAACGGCATTGCAGCGTTGGCAATCAACCGCTGTGTACATTTCTCGGCGCTGTGGGTGGAGATCGAGCAACTGACTGCTGCCGGCCTGGTGGCACTGGCGTGTAATCCGAGCCACGCCTGGGTGGCACCGGCTGGAGGACGACTGCCGGTGTTCGGCACCAATCCCATTGCCTTCGGTTGGCCGCGTACGGGGCAAGATCCGTTTGTGTTCGACTTCGCCACCAGCGCGATTGCCCGTGGTGATATCGAACTGCACCGGCGTGCCGGCAAGGCGATTCCCGAAGGTTGGGGCGTCGACGCCCGAGGCCAGCCGAGCACCGACGCCAACGTGGTGCTCGACAGCGGCGCAATGCTGACGTTCGGCGGGCACAAGGGTTCGGCGCTGGCGGCGATGGTGGAGTTGATTGCCGGGCCGCTGATTGGTGACCTGACCAGTACCGAGTCGTTGGCTTACGACGCAGGCAGCAAGTCGTCGCCGTACCATGGCGAGTTGATCATCGCCCTGGACCCTCGGCGCTTTCTGGGGGACGCCACTGAAGAACATCTGGCCCGGGCCGAAACGTTGTTCCAGGGCATTGAAGGGCAGGGCGCACGCTTACCGTCGCAACGACGTTACGCGGCGCGGGCACGCAGCCTGGTGGAAGGCGTGCAAATTCCCGAGGCGCTGTACAACGACCTCAAGGCCTTGCTCGCCTGATTCAATCAAAGAGCTCAATCCTGTGGGAGTGGCAGCTCCTACGGGTATTTGTGTGGTTTTCTAGATTGGGTCGTGCCTGCTGCTGCCATCCACCAGCCGTGCAATCCCCAGCGGGTTGGCGTTTTTCAAGGCGTCGGGGAGCAAGGCGTCCGGGCAGTTCTGGTAGCACACCGGCCGCAGGAAGCGCTCGATGGCCAGACTGCCAACCGACGTGCCACGGGCGTCGGAGGTTGCAGGGTAAGGCCCGCCATGGACCATGGCATCGCAGACTTCGACCCCAGTGGGGTAACCGTTGAACAGTACCCGGCCGACTTTTTGTTCCAGCAGCATCAGCAGGTCCGTATGGGTCTGAAGATCCGATGCTTCGCCAATCAATGTCGCAGTCAGTTGCCCGTGCAAGCTGTTCAACGCCTGCCGCAGCTCAACCGTGTCCGCCACTTCAACGACAATGGTGGTCGGCCCGAACACCTCTTCCTGAAGCAGCGGATCGCCATTGAGCAGCAGGCTGACGTCGGCCTTGAACAGTTGCGGTCGCGCCTGATTGCCCTGCTGGTCGCGACCCGCCAGGTGCGTCACGCCCGGGTGCTCGAGCAAGGCCCGCACGCCTTTTTCATAGCTGCCGAGGGTGCCCGCATTGAGCATGGTTTGCGCCGGTTGTTCGGCCATCAGGTTGCTTAGTCGCGCAGTGAACGCCGTCCATTCAGGGGTGCGAATACCAATGACCAACCCCGGATTGGTGCAGAACTGCCCGCAACCCTGGACCACCGATGCCACCAGTTCACCGGCGATTTTCTCACCGCGCACGCGCAAGGCTTCGGGCAATACCAACACTGGATTGATGCTGCTCATCTCGGCGAACACCGGGATGGGTTGTTGCCGTGCGGCGGCCATGTCGCAAAGGGCACGGCCACCTTTGAGCGAGCCGGTGAAACCGACGGCCTGAATCGCCGGGTGCTTGACCAGCGCTTCACCGACACCCGCGCCGTAGATCATGTTGAACACACCCTTGGGCATGTCGGTCTGCTCGGCGGCGCGCAGGATCGCATTGGCCACGCATTCGGCGGTTGCCATGTGCCCGCTGTGGGCCTTGAACACCACCGGGCAACCGGCGGCCAGGGCCGCTGCGGTATCGCCGCCAGCCGTCGAAAAGGCCAACGGAAAATTGCTGGCGCCGAACACGGCCACCGGGCCGACGCCGATCCGGTACTGGCGCAGGTCAACCCGTGGCAGCGGCTGACGCTCCGGCAGGGCACGGTCGATGCGCGCGCCGTAGAAATCGCCCCGACGCAGGACCTGAGCGAACAGACGCATCTGGCCGCTGGTTCGGCCGCGCTCGCCCTGAATCCGCGCGCTGGGCAGGGCGGTCTCACGGGTCACCAGGGCAACGAACTGGTCATCCAGGGCATCCAGTTGCGCGGCGATGGCTTCAAGAAATTGCGCCCGGCGCGTCGCCGGCAAATTACGGAAGGCTGGGTAGGCGGCCGCAGCGGCCTGGGCGGCCGCGTCGACTTCTTGCGCGGTGGCTTGCACGAAAGAATAAGGCAGTGCTTCGCCGGTGCTGGCGTCATGGCTGTTCAGGATGATGCCGCCGACGGCGCTGCGCGCTCCGCCGATGTAGTTGTGGCCGAGGATTTCAGACATCAAAAAAGCTCCTGTCGAAAAATGGGGTAGCAACACAAAACCTCTGTGGGAGCGAGCTTGCTCGCGAAAAACGCAAGGACAACGCTTCCATTCAGACAACACGCGTTATCGTTGACGTCCATCGCGAGCAAGCTCGCTCCCACAGGAATTAACTCAGGCCAGAGAGTCGGCCCGGCGTGGGCTAGCCGGGTCCAGCGCAGCAACCCGCGCCGCCGACTCGGCATCCACCTGGCGCAATGACTTGCCACGGGTCTCGCGGGTCAGGCCGACAGCCACCACGGAAATCAGTGCGGCGCCCACCAGATACCAGGCGATCGGAGTCGAGCTGTGGTACTTGTTGAGCAAGGTGATGGCGATCAGCGGTGCCAGGGAGCCGGCGAAGATCGGCGCCACCTGGTAGCACAGGGACAGAGCGGTGTAGCGCACGTGGGTCGGGAACAGTTCAGCCATCAGCGCCGAGTAAGGCGCATAAGTCATCGACTCGATGGCCAGGCCCAGGGTGATGGCGGCCATGATCAGCCAGTTGTTGCCGGTGTCCATCATCGGGAAACCGATGAAACCCCAGAACGCTGTGAGCACCGCGCCGGTCAGGTACACCGGCTTGCGCCCGACGATGTCCGACAGATAGCCCATCAGCGGGATCAGGAAAAAGTGCACCAGGTGCGCACCGAACATCAGCAGCAGAATTTGCGAAGTGTCCTTGTGCACCACCAGTTTCAGATAGGTAATCGAGAACGTCACCACGGTGTAGTAGAGGATGTTCTCGGCAAAGCGTGCGCCGATTCCCACCAGCACCGAACGCCAGTGATGACGCAGCACCTCCACCACACCGAGTTGTTGCTGTTTGGTCTGGGCCTGACGGGCCTGGGCTTCCTTGAAAATTGGCGCGTCATCGACGCTGGTGCGAATCCAGTAACCGATCAACACGACTACCGCCGAGAACCAGAACGCCACGCGCCAGCCCCAGGCAAGGAACTGTTGCTCTGACAGGTTCGACGACAACAGCAGCAGGGCGACCGTGGCCACCAGGTTGCCCGCCGGCACCCCGGCTTGCGGCCAACTGGCCCAGAAGCCCCGACGATTGTCCGGGCAGTGTTCGGACACCAGCAGAATCGCGCCGCCCCATTCGCCACCGAAAGCGAAGCCCTGGATCAACCGCAACAGCACCAGTAACACTGGCGCTGCGTAACCGATCTGGTCGAAGCCAGGCAGGCAACCCATCAGGAAGGTGGTGATGCCGACCACTACCAGGCTCAGTTGCAGCAGGCGTTTGCGGCCGAATTTGTCACCGTAGTGACCGAATACCAAGCCGCCCAACGGCCGGGCGAGAAAGCCGACCGCGTACAAGGCGAAGGCGGCGATGATGCCGTCGATGGGGCTGTCGGTCTGACGGAAGAACAACTGGCCGAAGACCAGCGCCGAGGCGGTGCCGTAGAGAAAGAATTCATACCATTCGGCGACGGTGCCAGCCATGGCGGCGGCCACTACGCGTTTGAGTCCCGAGGGTGTGGCTGCGCTTTGCGGGTGTTGAGGATTGGACATGCTGACGTACCTTGTTAAGGCGCAAAAAACGGGCAGCCGGGCCGGGCCGGTAAAGGCCCGCCCGGCAATCACTCAGAGACCGACGTCCGGCAGTTCCGGGCGGTTGGCCAACGCCTTGGCCATGATCTGCTCGACGAACACACGGTCGGCTTCCGGCAGGGCCAGGCGTGGCGGACGGGTCAACGCGCTGCCGCGACCGGCGATGGCTTCACACAGCTTGATGCACTGCACCAGGTCGGCACGGGCATCGAGGTGCAGGATCGGCATCAGCCACTCGTAGATCGGCATGGCTTCGGCGAAACGACCGGCCTTGGCCAGGCGGAAGATGGTTTCGCCTTCTTTCGGGAACACGTTGGACATGCCCGAGACCCAACCTTCGGCACCCACGGCGATGCTTTCCAGCACCACGTCGTCAAGGCCGGCGAACAGCACGAAACGGTCACCGACTTCGTTGCGCACGTCGATGAAGCGGCGGGTGTCGCCGGAAGAGTCCTTGAAGCACACCACGTTGTCGCAGTCGGCCAGGGAAATCAGGATGTCCGGGGTGACGTCGTTCTTATAGATAGGCGGGTTGTTGTAGACCATCAGCGGCACGTCGGCGTTTTTCGCCACGTAGCGGTAATGCTCGGCGGTCTCGAACGGCTTGGAACCGTAGACCAGCGCCGGCATCAGCATCACACCATCGACACCAACCCGGCGTACGGCATTGGCGACCTTGGCCGCTTGTATGCTGGTGAACTCGGCCACGCCGCAAATCACCGGTACGCGACCGCGGGCGGCATCGACAGCGACCTCGGTCACGGCGATTTTCTCTTCGGCGGTCAGCGAGGTGTTTTCACCCACCGAGCCGCAGACCACCAGGCCCGACACGCCGTCGCGGATCACGTTGGAAATCACCTGATGGGTTTTTTCCAGGTTGATGGAGTAGTCATCGTTGAATTGAGTGGTCACCGCTGGGAATACGCCACTCCAGTTAATGCGCTTGCTCATTGTTGCCTCCGGTTCGTTAATTGTATTTCGTATACGATATTTAAAATGACGGTGCTCGGCTAGTGCTTTTTTCGGTTTTCAGGGTTTTTACTGGCCGTTGGTCTGGGGGGTCAGGGATTGCGTGATCAGGCGCCGGGCCAAGTGTCGGACAGGCGATAGCCTTGTGGCCACGGATCGCTTGGGTCGAGCAGCAATTGATGGGTGCCGGTGATCCACGCCCGCCCTGAAATGCACGGGTAAATCGCGGCGCGGCCGGCGACCTCGGTCAGCGAATCAATGCGGCAGTGGAACTCGGAGCCGATAATCGAACGGCCGACAAAGCGCTCGCCAACCTGCATCAAGCCTTTGGCCTGCAACACCGCCATGCGCGCCGAGCAACCAGTGCCGGTGGGGGAGCGATCGATCTTGCCCGGTTGAATCACCACCGCATTGGCGCCGGTGGCGATGCCGTTCTCATGGACGATGGGGGCGGCGATCTGGCAGAAGGAAATGTGCGACCACTCGGGATTCAGCGGATGCACGAAGCCCAGTTGTTCGTTGGCCGCTCGAGTGATTTTCAGCCCGGCCGCCACCAGATCGGCCGCTTCATCCGGGCGGATGGAGAAACCCAGGCCTTGGGCATCGGCAATCACAAAACTGTCGCCACCATAAGCGGTGTCAACCTTCAGCGAGCCGATGCCTTCGACTTCAATCCACGCATCCAGTCGATCAGCGAAGGACGGCACGTTTTTCACTTCCACCCGCTGCACCTTGCCATCCCGGCAGTCGGCCACGGCTTCGATCAGGCCGCCGGGCGCTTCCAGCACCAGGCGGGTTTGCGGCTCGGTCATGGGCAGGATGCCGCTGTCGAGCAATACGGTGGCGACGCACAACGAGTTGGAGCCGGACATTGGCGGGGTGTCCGCCGGTTCCATGATGATCCAGGCCATCTGCGCCCGTGGGTCCTTGGCCGGGACCAGCAGGTTGACGTGGCGGAACACGCCGCCGCGGGGTTCGTTGAGAACGAAATTGCGCAGGGTTTCATCCCGGGCGA
Organism: Pseudomonas sp. A-B-19; assembly: GCF_019947515.1. Taxonomy (NCBI): domain Bacteria; kingdom Pseudomonadati; phylum Pseudomonadota; class Gammaproteobacteria; order Pseudomonadales; family Pseudomonadaceae; genus Pseudomonas; species Pseudomonas sp. A-B-19. The sequence goes on along the minus strand of NZ_JAGYGN010000005.1, from coordinate 255,637 downwards.
TCCAGCGCGACTGTTCCCACACGGTGGCGCCGGGCGGCGGGGCGACACCGCCGACGATCACGTCGCCGACTTCGCCTTCGGCGTGGCAGCTGACTACATGAATGACTTTTGATGAACGCATGGTTTGCTCCTTGTTTCGCCTGTGAGTGCCTCATCGCGAGCAAGCTCGCTCCCACAGGGTTTTGTGTGGGTCACAATGTTGTGTACACCCCTCACTCCTGTGGGAGCGAGCTTGCTCGCGATGAGGCCAGTCGCTATTTCACTGATTTCAGAAACGCTGCAGTCTCCGCATGCAGCGGATTGCCAATCACCTGATCCGGCGTCCCGATCTCATGCACCAGGCCATTGCGGAAGAACGCCACACGGTCGGACACATCCCGGGCAAAGCGGATTTCGTGGGTCACCAACACCATGGTCATGCCGTCTTCGGCGAGCATGCGCATGGTGTCCAGCACTTCACCGACCAACTGCGGGTCGAGGGCCGAGGTGGCTTCGTCAAACAGCATGTAATCCGGTGACATGGCCAGGGCGCGGGCGATGGCCATGCGTTGTTGCTGTCCACCGGACAGCTTGCCAGGGAAGGTCTTGAGCTTGTCGCCCAGACCGACGTGGGTCAGTTGCTTGACCGCTAGTTCTTCAGCGTCAGCTTTGCTTTTGCCCAGCACTTTACGCGGCGCGAGCATGACGTTTTCCAGCACCGTCAGGTGCGGGAAGGCATTCCATTGCTGGAACACAATGCCGATTTTCTGCCGCAGGCGATTGAGGTTGGTGGCGCTGTGATGGACCTCGACGCCGTCCACGCGGATGTTGCCTTTCTGGATCGGTTCCAGGCCGTTGATGCACATCAGCAAGGTCGATTTGCCGGAGCCAGAGCCGCCGATGATCGACACCACTTCGCCCTTGTTCACCGTCAGGTTGACGCCCTTGACCACTTCGAGGTTGCCGAAGGATTTATGTACGTTGTCGATCTCAATCATTTTCTTGCCACCTTCTTTCCAGACGAGCGCCCAGGCGTGCGACCACCAGGCTCATGACGTAGTAGATAAGGCCCGCGATGCACAGCACCAGCAACGGTTCCTGGATGCGGGTGACGATGGTTTGCGAGGCGCGCAGCAGTTCGACGATGCCGATCCACATCACCAGCGCGGTGTCTTTCATTACCCCGAGCACCAGGTTCAGCCAGCCGGGGAACGCCACTCGGGTGGCCATCGGCAGAACGATCCAGTGCAAGTCCTGCAAGAAGCTCAGCCCCAGCGAACGGCTGGCCCGGCGCACGGTGAACGGCACCGCCAGCACGCCAGCCCGCACGATCTCGGTGAAGTACGCCGCCGCGTAAACCCCCAACACAATGCAGCCGACGCTAAAGGCGCTGATGTTCAAACCGATGATACTTTTGAGCGAGTTGAACAGCACGAACTGGATCAGCAACGGCACGCTGCGAAACACGTCCAGCACCCAGGCCAACGGCAGGCTGGCCCGTGGCAACAGGGCCCGCAGCAAGCCGAACAACAACCCGGCCAAGGAGCCGAGAATGATCGACCAGAACGTCAGTTGCATCGTGACCCACGCACCGTTGAGCAGGAACATCAAGTCATTGGAGGAAAAATCGGTGGAAAACATGCACAGCTCCTCAGTAACGGAACAACCGCCAGGCCATCAGCCGGGCTGCCGCGACGATCGCCTTGGCAATCAAGTAATACAGCACCGCTGCGATGGCGAAATACTCGAAGGTGCGGAAGGTTTTGACGTTGTATTCCTGGGTCACACCGGTCAGGTCATTGTTCAGCCCGACGATCACCCCCAGCGACGTCATCAACACCGCCCAGACCATCTGATTGGTCAGCGGGTAGAACACGATCCGCAGCAGTTGCGGGACGATGATCATGCGGTAGGCCTGGAAGGCACTCATGCCCAGGGAACGCGCCGCACGCACCTGCGTGTCAGGCACCGCCTTGAGGCCACCGCGAAAGTTCTCCGCCAGATACCCGGCATTGTTGAAGGTGATCCCGGCCAGCAGGGCGAACCAGGAACTGACGTGCAGGTTCAGCGAGCCGAGGCCGAAGTAGAGGATGTAGATCTGGAACAGCGACGGGGTGTTGCGGGCAATCGATACCCAACCGTTGCCGAACCCGCGCAGTAATGGGTGTTTGGCCTCGCGCATCACCGTCAGGGCCAGGGCGATCAGCACGCCGAAGATCATCGACAGCGCGGCGGTTTCGAAGGTGACGATGGCACCGGCAAGCATGTCCGGCAGGGCGCGCAGGGCGGAGCGCCATTGGAAGCTGTAGTCAAACATGCGCAGGACTCTCCAGTAGGGCAGCAGGTTGTAACCAGGCCGGCAAACGTCCGCTGGCCGTTGCGGTGCAGGCCGAGTCGACGCATTCGGCAAGGCTGGCGAAGTGCACCTTGCGGCCGACCAGGCCCGGTGCGTAGTGGGCGTATTTGCCCGAGTTGGTCATCAGGGTTTTAGCCGCCAGGGGGATTACGGGTTCGCCGAGCATGCACCAGCAGGTATCGGTGACCAGGGTCGCGCCAAACGCTTGGATCACGGCGATGTGCCCGGCCTCGCGGGCCTGCTCCAACACGGCACGGCCGCAGGTGATGGCAAGCACCACATCCGGGTGTCTTTGTCGTCCCCGGCACAGTCGCGCCAGGTGAGCGAACTCGCCGAGGGAAAAGTGCGGGTTACCCAGCGACACCACATCGACCCGGTTATCGCGAGCACTGTTGAGTTCGCGCCAACTCGGCAGCAGGTCCTCCAGGCGGATTTTTTCCACGGCAATGCACGTGTCCGCATCCAGCACCTGCGCCGGGTCAATGGCCTCCGGCGTGATCCCGGCGATGTGGAACAGTGGCGCCGCAGAGGTGGTGGCGAAGGCCGCGCCAAAGGCTTTGAGGTCGTCCAGGCCCGGCTTGCGTTTTTCCAGTCCCAGCACCAGCGGCACGCGACTGCCGGCCAGGGCGCCAATGTGGTAACCCAGCAGCGGGTAGAAGGCATCGTCCAGTTCACCGAGGGCCGGCAACTCGATCTGCAACCGGGCCTTGCGTTGCGCGTCCAGATGGCAGCCGACCAGCGGGGCGCGACCGGTGAGGGCGATGCAGATGTCCAGGTAATCCGGGTATTTCAGGGTGCGTGCACCGAGCACGCTGTTGGCGTAGACCACTGCGTTGGATTCCGCCCAGACGATGTGCTCGCCGGCCTTCGGTGCAGTGTCGAGCAGGTACGGCGCGCAGGTGAAACTGAGCTGTGCACCCATCGCCATATACGCATCGCCCAAGGCACTGGCCGGTTCACCCAGTGCCGGGTCGATACCCAGTTCGCGCCAACGGCGCTGGTCGACGGAAATTGAATTGAGGGTGGTGGGCACTCGCACTTTGGCTCCCCATTGCACCAGTTGCCCGGCAAAGCGCAGGCTCGCAGGTCCCGTGTAAATGCAGCCGTCGATGTGTGCTTGAGTGACATCCACCAAGTGCTCGGCCCCCTGCAGTCCGGCCATGCGCAGGACGATCTGCATGGCCATTTGCGCGGCCTTGCCATGCCGGCCATCGAGCAGCGCCCGATCGTGCTCGGTGAGCCTGATCGAAGCGCTGCTGTCAGTGTCTGGTAATGGGCTGTCGAGCGCCTGCCAGGCGTCGCCCGGCAGGTGATCGAACAGGCTCAACGTTGTATTTTCGACCCGGGCGAAGGCCTGGCCGCGCAAGGCGGCGAAGGCCTCCCGACCGATGCACAGCACCGGCAGGGAACGGGCAAAAATGGTCTGCGCCACCAGCACGCCCAAGGTCAGGATCTCGTCGGCTTCGGCCAGCACCAATGCCGCCGGTGCATGGCCGTTGCTGATCAGTTCCATCAACACACTGCTACCGGTGCACGAGCCGCGACCACTGGGAATCGCCAGCACGCGGCCAGCCAGGTGTTGGCCGCTGAGCGGGTGATGGCGGTCGATGACTTCACCCGTGCAGGGATCGACGCCGCCCCAGAAACTCAAGCCGATATCGGCGAACAGCAGGGCGCCTTGCGCGGCGCCCGCCACCAGGCTGCGCCCGATCAGAGAAATTGGCCCAGGCATGCCGGACATCTCAGTAGTAGACCTGAGGCACGGTCAGGTTGGTCGGCGGGATCTCGGTGCCGACCCATTTAACGAACAGCTCCTTGTAGCGACCGGTGCGCACCTGTTGGTTGACGAACAGGTTGAGGTAGTTCAGCAGGCCGTATTCGCTGCGTTTGGCACCCAGGGACACGTAGTCGATGACGTAAGGGGCGTTACCGGCGACTTTCAGGTTTTTGTATTTGCCCGACTTGAGGGTGGCGGCGGCCACGGTGTTGGTGACCACGGTGGCATCGATGTGGCCTTGGGCGACGGCTAGCAGGGTATCGCTCTGCGACTGGTAGGCTCGGAAACTGCCCGAACCCCAGCTCTTCACGTCTTTCTCCAGGGCGATGGCCTCATAGGTGCCGCTGGTGTTGCCCACCGCTTTGCCCTTGAGGTCGTCGAAGCCGTTGATGCCGGTGTCGTCGCGGGTCAGCACCACCATCTGGAAGGCAAAGTAGGGCACGGTGAGGCCAACGGTCTTGGCGCGTTCGAGGGTATCGGAGGTGGACGCGACGATCACGTCAGCCCGGCCGGAGACCAGTGCCGGAATACGATCCGGGAACGGCGTTTCCACCACTTCGGCCTCGACCCCGAGGATCTTCGCCAGGTCGCGGCAATAGTCCACATCGAAGCCGGCCGGCGAGTTGCTGGCATCGCGAAAGCCCATGGGCGGGAAGTCCAGAGTCACGGCGCAGCGCAGCTTGCCCGAACCGATGATGTCGTCGAGCTTGTCGGCCTGGGCAGTGGCGATGAAGGAGGTACTGAGAACAGCGCTGAGGGCTACGGCAAATGCGGGGTTTTTCATAGAGGCCTCGTTGATGTGAAGTGCTGTTGGATATCGTATTGGGGATTTCGTATACGATATTAACAATAGCAATCAACGTGCCTATTTCCAGTCCGAGGGGTGAATTAGTTGTCAGGCCTTGGCGTAGAGGTTTTGTAGCGGTGCAACCGGAGGTACGGTGACGCCAAGGTATCGGGGGCAGGTGTTACATATGGGAGCAATGGTTGCGCGGGCGCCCCTTTAAGGAACACTGGTCAATGCTGTGTGCGGCCTTGAACCAACGATGTCAGAACGATCGCTGAAGATCAAAAGATCGCAGACTTCGCCAGTTCCTACACCGACCGCGTACAGCTGCTATTAACGGACATACGATAATTCCTGCGGAAGAAACACGACGATGTCGCGATCAGGCCGGCCGGTAGGCCGCCTCGCTTTTGCTGTTGTGGTACACGCCCCATCGAGAGGCCGAGAGGAGGTTCTGCGTAGTGGGCAACCCGGCAGGGATGCCGGGTTAGCCGCCCCCGGCCATGGATGGCCGATGGCGGCGGGCCCACGGAGCAGGACCGGAGCGAGGGCATGCCGAGCCTAAGCGAGGTACCGAACGTCAGGGGCAAAAGCCCTTGGTTACTTGGGGCTCTTCCAAGTGACCCGCTGTAAAAGCGGAACCGTAAGTGGCCGTTACCGCAGCAACGGATATACCCCCAAACCTAACGCTGATTATCGCGATACTGACTCGGCGACAGACTGGTCAGCGCCCGAAACTGTCGGCTGAAGGCACTGTGGTCGGTGTAACCACAGCGCAAGGCAATCTCGGTGATCGGCAACTCGGTGTGCAGTAACAACCGCGAGCCTTCTTCCAGGCGCGCCTTGTGAATCATTTGCCGTGGGGTGAGCTGGAACACCCGTTTGCAGTGCCGCTCCAATTGCGCCACGGAATAGCCAGCGATGGCGGTCAGTTCGGCGAGGCTGATGGAGCGGGCGAAGTGGCGGCGGATATGGGCATCCACGGCGGCGAGTTTCTGGAACGCCGGATGGTTCGACTGCGGCGATTGCAGGTCGCGGGAGATACCGGCCAGGCCCACGATTCGACCCTGTTCATCCTTCAAGGCGAGTTTGTGGGTCAGGCACCAGACCGGCTGATTGCCATAATACAAATGCAGTTCCAGCTGATCGGCCAGTTCGCGACCGCTGGACAGCACTCGCCGATCCTGCTCGGTGTACAGCGGACCGAAGCGTTCCGGGAAGACCATTTCGGCGGTGCGCCCCAGCAGTCCGTCCCGGTGTTTGAAACCACAACGCCGGGCCAGGGTCTGGTTGACGAAGGCGTAGCGGGCCTCGCAGTCCTTGATGAAAAACACCACGTCCGACAGGGTATCGAGCAACGGCGCGATGGGCTGAAGGCTGTTCAGCAGCGTCGGCAGATCGCAAGGTTTAAAGGTGGTGAGCGAGGGATACATGGCGCTGGGGGTCTGAGGGTGACCCCCGGGATCATAGAGGCTCGACAGCGTGGCCGAAACCCCTGGCGTGGTCATCACGCTGGCGGGGTATCGTCCAGGGACATCAAGGTTTCGATCCGCGCCGGGCTGAAGGGTGGGCGCGGTGCCGAGGGCTGCCAACCAAACATATGCTGCACTGCGCCGCCACATACCCGGCCCTGGCAGGCGCCCATGCCGCAGCGACTGGCGAGTTTGGCTTCGCGCCAGTCAGAGTGACCGGTCAATGCCGCGTAGGGCACGTCTTCGCAGCGGCAAACCAGGGTGTCGGGTTGGGCCAGGGACTTGAGTCGCGGGTCGAGGGCGAACGCGCTGTTCAGCGCCTTGGCGAAACCCTGCCAGCGCGCCCGGCGCGGCCACAATTGCCTGGCGGCCTCCAGATTGCCGACCGCAGCGTGGCCGGCAATCGCACCTTCCACCAAGGCCAGCTCACTGCCGCCGAACCCTGTGCATTCGCCCGCCGCATAATGATCGGCGCGGTTGCTGGCCTGCCAGGCATCCACCGCGATGGCTTGATCTTCGATGGCGCAACCCAGTGCCTGACCCAGCTGGATATTCGCAATCAACCCGAAACCACAGGCCAGCCGGTCACACTCCAACTCAACGATGTTGCCATGTTGTTGCAGGCGCACGCCTTCCACTCGGTCGGTGCCGAGCGCGGCCAATATGTGGGTGGCGGTGCGGTAGTGGTGGTCGAACAGGCTGAACGACTGCAGCCATTTGCCGGGCCAGCGCGGCAATTGCGCGGCGAAACCGGCGACGGCGCTGCGGCTGGCTTGTTCGGCAATGCGTTGCACTTGCGCGCCATGCTGTTTGGCGGTGGCGGCACTGGCCAGTAACAGCGGGCCGCTGCCGGCGATCACCACGCGTTCGTTTTGCACCGGCAGACCGGCCTTGATCAGTGCTTGCAAACCACCGGCACCGGTGACACCCGGCAGGGTCCAGCCGGGGAAGGGCAGCAGTAACTCACGGGCGCCGGTGCACAGAATCAGTTTGTCGTAGCTGATCAACCAGCCATGGTCGTCATCTTCCACCAGCAGTTGTTTCGCGCCGGGGTTGGCGATCACCCGTGTACCGGCGTGATGGCGGATGTTGTTGCACGCCGCCAGACGCTCGCGCAGGCGCCGGGCCTGACCGGGCACGCTGGCTTGAGGTCCGTCGCGCCAGATTTGCCCGCCCGGCTGCGGGTTGTCGTCGAGCATGACAATGCGGGCGCCGCTGGGGGCGGCGGCGATGGCGGCGCTCATCCCGGCAGGGCCAGCGCCGATGATCAACAGATCAGCGTATTCATTCATGGGCGAGTCTCCACCTGCATGCCGTCACGGCACAGGGTCTGGCAAGCCAGGCGACGCTGGCCATCGATGGTCACCCGGCATTCCTGACAAATGCCCATGCCGCACAGCGGCGCACGGCGCTGACCGCTGACTGAGGTGCGCGTGCAGCCGTCACTGGCCAACGCCAGGGCAGCGGCGACGCTGGTGCCTTCGGCGACGTTCAGGGTGTGGCCGTCCAGCAATAATTCAGGCATAGACCGGTTCTCCGAGAAAACGCTGGGGCAGATAAGGTTGTGCGGCCAGTGGGGCGGTTTCGTTGAACAGTTGCGCCACCAGTAAATCGGCGGTACCGGGGGCGGTGGTTACGCCCAGTCCTTCGTGACCGACTGCCAGCCACAAGCCTTGACGTTGTGGATGTTGGCCCACCAGCGGCAAGCCGTCGGGGCTGGCGGCACGGAAACCGGTCCAGGCACGGATGCCATTGAGCCGGGCGAGCCCTGGCATGTACTCGGCGGCACGCTTGAGCATTTTGGCGAGCATCCAGCCTTCGACCTGCGGGTCGGTGGTGCCGAATTGCCGCGAGGCGCCGATGAACAGTTGCCCGGTGGGGCGCGGCTGGATATTGCAGGCGGTCGACGGCCCCGTGGCGTTGTGGGCACTGGTGACATAACCCAGTTCCACCAGCGTATGGGTGACGCTGCCGGGGTAGCGGTCAGTGATCAGCAAGTGGCCTTTTTTCGGCTCGATGGGCAATTCCGGGCACAGCTCGTTGGCTTGAATACCGTTGGCCAACACCACGGCATCGGCACTCAACCAGTGATCATCATCGAGGCAGACGCGGTTGCCATCGACCGCACTGACCCGTGCCCGGCGCTGGCGGATGTTCGGAGTTTGGAGCATCCATCCGGCCGTCGCCGGGGCGTATAGAATGCCGTCGCCATTGATCAGCAAGCCGCCTTCCAGTCCTTCGCTCAGTTCCGGTTCGCGCTGGCGCAGGGCACGGGCGCCGATCAGTTCGCAAGCCACGCCCTGGGCTTGCAGGTTCAGGAATTTGCTGTGGGCCACCGCCATTTCTTCGGCATTCGCCGCCAGCCACAGCGTGCCGTTGCAGCGGTAGGCACAGCTGTCGGGCAGGTCCGCGCCCAGTTCGCGCCAGCGCTGCAACGAATATTGACTCAGGGCCAGTTCGGCGGGGTTGTCGTCGAGTACCAGCAAGTGGCCCATGCCGGCGGCCGTGGCGCCGTGCAGGCCGGCGTCCAGCACCAGCACCTGCAAGCCGCGACGGGCCAGCGCCTGGGCACAGGCGGCGCCGATAATGCCGGCGCCGATCACGATCACATCGGCCACCTGACCCTCGTTCATGGACGAATGCCCCAGGCGAACGGGTCGTCCTGTTCGATGATCAGGCTCGCCTCGGCACTGATGAACGCGCGCCCACGAATGGTCGGCACGATGCGCTCGCCCTGCAGTTCGTAGGAGCCCTCGAACTCGCTGCCGATGACGCTGGCCTGGCGCCAGATCTGCCCCGGTTGCAACTTGTCGTCGGCTGCCAGGCATGCCAGTTTGGCACTGGTGCCGGTGCCGCAGGGCGAGCGGTCATAGGCTTTGCCGGGGCAGAGCACGAAGTTGCGGCTGTCGGCGTGATCGTCATCGGCGAACAACTCGACGTGATCGATCAAGCCGCCGTCTTCACCGCGAATGCCTTGGACCTCCAGCGCTTGCTGCACGGCAAAGGTGTAATCGGTCAGCGCGTCGAGGTTGTCGCCAGCCACCCGCAGGCCATGCTCGGCGATCAGGAAAAACCAGTTACCGCCCCAAGCGATATCACCCACCACCCGGCCGATGCCCGGTACCTGCACCGCCAGCGCCTTGCGATAACGGTAGGCCGGCACGTTGCGCACGCTCACCGAATGGTCTTTGTGCAGGGTTGCCTGCACCGTGCCCACCGGCGTTTCGATGCTGTGCACGCCGGGGCCGATCTTGCCCAGATGCGCCAACGACGCCACCAGGCCGATGGTGCCGTGGCCGCACATGCCCAGATAACCGGTGTTGTTGAAGAAAATCACCCCGGCACAGGCGCCAGGGTCCACCGGCGTGCAGAGCAGGGCGCCCACCAGTACGTCACTGCCCCGTGGTTCCAGCACGCAGGCGGCGCGCCATTGATCATGCTGTTCGGCTAATACCTTGCGCCGTTCGGCCATGCTGCCGGTGCCCAGCTCAGGAAAGCCGGCGGTCACCAGGCGGGTCGGTTCGCCGCCGGTGTGGGAGTCGATCACAGAGATGCGTTTCATGGGAGGGCCACGTCCATTCGGTTGAGTGAACGCAAGAGTGGCCCGTGCGGCGGGGTGTCGGCTTGATGGATTTAGTCTGTGTCGATGACGAAATCGGCACAGCATCCGCAGTTGTCAGTGGCTGTGGGGCAGGTGTTCGAAGAGGGTCGTGCAGACGCCGGCAATGTGCTCGTCCAGAAGCTTCACCGCCAGGTCCACATCCCCGGCGCGGCAGGCCGCCAGGATCTCGCGGTGTTCGTGATCGGCCCGTTCCTTACCGGCCGACAAGCTCATCTGCATGCGTAGATAACGCTCCAGCTTGTCGTTGACCGAACGGATCAGACTCACCAGAAACGGTCGCTGCGCCGGCTCGTACAGGCAGGAATGCAGCTCCCAGTTGAGCTCGGCCCAGCGCCCCACGTCGTCCTCGCCGATGAACTCCTGACAGATGCGCTCGGCACGGGCGAAGGTCTCTTCGGTCATGTTCGGAATGGCCAGGCGCAGAATCTTGTCCTCCAGCAACATCCGCACTTCGAACATCTGCGCCAGTTCCGCATCGGAAACCCGCGTGACCATCGCTCCGCGATTGCGCTGGAACATCACCAACCCTTCGGCCTCCAGCCGCTTGAGGGCTTCGCGCACCGGGATCTTGCTGACATTGAACTGGCGGGCGATGTCGTCCTGGCGGATCGGCTCATCCTCGGCAAAATGCCCGGCGACAATCGCATCCCGCAGATGGCGGGTGATGATTTCCGAAGTCGAAGGCGTGTTACCAAGGTCGGGGGCGTTGAGTTTGGGTAGTTTCACGGCGGCGGTCATTTGGAGTGAGATAGCGCTAGGGTATACGAAATTCTATTACTGATCTTCCCCGGTGCGACATCGATGCACTCGATGTCGGTCATGCAACCGGCGACTACAAAACGGGCGCCTGTCAAGGCGCCCGTTTTCATTAAGGCCTGCACTGCGCCCACTTCACCGGTTGCCATGGTTTTACGCTGGACGGATTGGGCCGGGGCATAGCCGATCAGGCAGCCAATGCCGAAGGCCGAGCCTGCAATGTGCTGCGGGATGTCGACTTCACCCATCGGCGCCCAGAACACGCCGCGCATGGAAAAGACGATCGTCCTTGAACAGGTTTCCTGGACTTATGACGATAGAGAGTTTTTGCGCAAGTTGAGCGCGTCACCACGTATTTGATTTTTGTGACGTGCTCCAGTCTGATCGCGCTGACAGGCTTAGTTCCAATCAGTGGGTAAACATGGCTAGTCAGCGCGCCTTCGAAACCGGACACCGATTTTGTAACCAGCCCGGGGGCTTTGTGCTTAGGCCATTGCTCGGCTGCACGCTGGAAGGTACGGGTCTCATCGAGACGTTGCGCTTCAATTTTTGCGGTCTTGGCTTTCAAAGGGGCTGTACTTACCTGGCTCTATCAGCGACGCTTACGCAAGCGTCACTGAATTTACGTCCAGGAGGTCTCTCAAGGTCCGCACTCATGGTTGGCGGCATCCTTTTTTGAGAAAGAGAAAGCTGCCCAAAATATGCCCACTGGTTGCAGTGGAATAAAGCAGATTTTGATGGATGGCACTGATTTCAGAAAAACAAATGCCCCGACAAGTCGGGGCATTTGTTTTTGATCTTGGCAGACTGCATTTTCATACCGTCTGATGGATGGCGCCCTTTTTATTAGTTCAGTGGCTGATCTTCTTGAATCTTCGTTCCGATGCATCGATCAAAGATGTCAGTCAGGCCATCATCATCGCCGTAGTACGAGTGTATGCAGGCATCGCTCCACTCTTGGCGATCAGCCAGGCTCCAGTCGATCGTATATCCCGCATTGAGGATGATCCATTCAAAGAGGATCCGCTGGGTCCGGCCATTACCCTCCCGGAAGGGGTGCGCAACATTAATCGTGCCGTAGGACTCGGCTATGGACGAAACAAGCAAGTCGCGGGGGTACCCTTCAAACCAACCCGTATTCGCGATCTTTGAAAGTTCCTTTCCGATTTCCGTCTCGATGAACTCCGGGCTACAGAATCTAGTGTTGCCTTTGCTGATTGAGAGTGTGCGGATCTCTCCAGCCCACTCGTAAACTTCAGCAAACAAAGTGCGGTGGATCCGCTTCAGGGTGGCTACGTTGTAAGGAGGGTCGACGAATTCCAGTCGCATGGAGGCGACTTCGTTGAGATAGCGTTCAGCCTCATCAAGGTCATCGCCGTCATGCAGGTCGAGCAGGTTTACTAGAACCTCGGTGCCGGGATAGCAATCCGGGGCTTGGTCAGTGCCGTATTTGTCGTGACTCAAACTTTGATGTGCCGCACCGCTTTAAGGGCAGCTTCTCGGGTAGGGAGTTTGATGTCGCCATCATTTGGAGAAGGCACGAAACCTTCCAGGCGCAGGCTGGCGGCGAAATTGGCCTTGCGGTGCTTGGCGAACCACGCCTTCTTGGTCTGCAGACTCAGCTTTTCCATTTTCGGCACCCAATGTCAGTGTCTGGCAAGTATAGCTGATTGAGTCCCTGATTAGGGACTGCCAAGTCAGCATCGCATACTGATGTGAACCACTCAACCCAGTCGATGTTCATGAGCAATCCACCGTTACTGCCGCCCAAGCCTCATCGCACGCCAGGTCCTCCACTGCTGCGATAAAGCTGTACTCGGTGATGTCTGAATGTAACGGAGGAAGCTGGATTTGATCGGAGGTTCCTGGAGGACAAAGCCCCCGTATTTATTGACTTGCGCGGCTGAAGTGCTCGGTCATGCGTTCCAGCGCCGTGAGCGCATCTCTCACTCTGAAAACACAAAGAGGGAAGACGACTGGGTCACGCAGCCGAACTGGTTTCCACATCAATGACGGCCCGTCTTGCTCCCACAGCGAGGACTTGGACTCCCGAAAAACATTTGGACTTGGCTCCAGGATGGTATTTTCAGACCGCGAAAGTTTTGGGGTGCCCCCACTTTTGCCCCCGCTCGCACGTGATACACAAACGATCGCAAATGGGGATTCCTGGCAGAATTCCATTATGGTACCTGGTGGCTTTGAGTGTAACGCCACCTTGGAATTGAGGGGCGAGTGCAGGGCTCATACAGGAAGAGCAAATTCGCTTTCGGTCCAGGCGTGAAAACGCCTGCGACTGTCTAATCGTCTGATCGCCGAGATCGTTGCGGGAGCGATCATGAAGCGATTTATGAAGGTGAGGCTTGGACGCAAGTCATCTTGCTGCCGGAGTGTTTGTACGATTACGATTGAAGAAAATCCAGTGCGTGTGGTCGATGTTGTTCGTATTTTCGATTTTGTCCAAGTCCGACCGATGCACTTGTTGCTGGTGAAGCGCCTCGAATGTTATTCGGATTTGAAGGAGAGGAGTCTGAAGCGGTCATGTGGAACCAGCAATTGCCCGAAAATTTTTGAATAGCCACCAGGATCACGGCGAAAAAGTCAGATCTGACAGGCACCCATAAAAAGCGGGTGACTGTCAGATCAAACAGGGGGCACTGCATCAAATTCCTAGCGCGTCGACGGGTAAAGTGCTGATGTTTTTTTAACAGGCTGCAAGTATTCAGTTAATCCCTGGAACCACATCACTTCAACAAAGTCACCGCGAATAACCAGGTCCTCTTTACGCAATCCTGTCAGAAATGCATCTTTACTGTCTTTGGCAGACAGAATGGCGAAACCCTTGGCTGCATCTCTAAACGACAGGGTGAATTCTGGTTTTTCAGTCAAGCCGGCAGAGGATTTTATCTTGCCGTTTTCAAGGGTGAAGTAGCGACCCACTCCGTCATGTGTCTGGATTTGAAAGACCAGCTCCTTGCCTTTAACGTATGTTGCGCAGCCAGGAGTTTTTTTGACTGCCCTTTGTAATAGCTTGGTCAAAGCCCATAACAAGAATTTAAACTTCAGCATGGTAAACGTGCTCCGCAAGCTGTTACTCGTTGAGAAACTGAATGGCGTGTTTCAGGAAACGCTCAGGGCATTGGAATTGAGCACCATGCCCGGCATCCGGGTACAGGAACAGTTGGGCGTTCGGGATGTTCTGAGCCATGTACCAGGAATTCACCGTTGGAACCATGACGTCATTCATGCCGTTGAGAATGAACGTCGGCTGTTTGATCTCGCGCAGATGATTGAAAGGATCGTTCGGGTCCAGCTTTGGCAAATAGTACATATTCGCTTCGATCTGGGCCTGTATCACTTCAGGAGAGCTGGGTGGGTCCTGGTCGACACGCTGATGACGGCGCTCCCAGAAATCACGTCCGGCCTGCTGCGCCGCCGCGGATCGACCGAAGAACAGAAACAGAAAGTCTTCCAGGGTCGGAACGGGGCGCGGTGCAGCCTCCAGCACTCCAGAGTGTGAATCCGGATTTCCGCCACGAGGTCCGGTGCCGAGCAGCATGAGCTTGCGCACGAGGTCGGGATGGCGTCGCGTCAGGTCCTGGGCTTGAAAACCACCGAGTGAGAAACCTAGAACATCGACCTTGGACAGGCCCAGCGCGCGGATTACCGCAGCCGCGTCGTCGGCCATCTGTTCGATCCGTGTACGCGGTTTGCCGGAAGAAGAGGCAATCCCGCGACCGTTGTAGAGGATGACCTCGCGCCCCGCAGCCAGGCCATCCGTCATGAGTGGGTCCCAATGATCCATACCGCCGCGAAAATGTTGAAGGAAGAACAGGGGAGGCTGGCCTGTCGTATTGTTGCCCCAGCGGCGATAGGCAAATTGATCACCATCAACTTCCACGAAGCGGGTAGGGGTGGTGAGATGGGTGTCGGTCATATTGAAGTCTTCCAGGTGGTTATTGTGGCGATCGATGCGAGCGAGCCTCGGACTTTCAGGCCCGTGCGCGCATGCGCCGCGTACGGAACGTGCCCCAGCCGCTTTTCATCACTGATTTTGAAAACGCCCACAGCCCACTTTCGTTGGGACGCGGATCACCGCCATTGGCGATTCGTTTGAGCTGCAGCGTGTACCAGAAGATTTCCATGACGCCCATCTGATCGATTTGCTTGATGCCTGTGGTGATCGGCCGAACGCGTTGCGAACTGTCTCGCCCTTGCAGCAGGGCCGCCGGTGCCTCGGGATCAATGGCCAATAACCGCGCGAGGCCAATGACATCGAGCGCTCCAGAACGCAGCGCAGCGTTCATGGCGGCGGCGCTGCGAAAACCGCCAGTGACCATCAAAGGCACCTTGATCGAGGCGCGCACCTTTTCAGCAAACTCAAGAAAGTAAGCTTCACGCGCTACGGTGGATGCTTTTTTCGTCTCCTGGAGCCCGCCGCTCATGGCCGGAGCTTCATAGGTGCCCCCCGAAATCTCAATCAGGTCGATGCCTGCTTCGGCAAGTGCATGAATCGTCGCCATCGATTCCTCTTCGGTGAAGCCTCCGCGCTGGAAATCTGCTGAGTTGAGCTTGATGCCGACGGGAAATTCGGCGCCGACCTGGCGGCGAATCTCGGCGTAGACAGCCAATACGAAACGTCGACGTTTTTCCGGGCTGCCACCCCATTCATCGGTACGCCGATTGTGGTGTGGCGAGAGGAACTGATTGATCAGATAACCGTGCGCGCCGTGGATTTGCACGCCGCTGAAGCCGGCCTCCTTGCAGATGGCCGCGCTGCGTCCAAAGCGTTGGATGATGTCTTCGATCTCGGCCGTGGTGGCTTCGCGTGGAGTCTCGAAGAGCGCGGCCATGTCCTCGCGAAAGGGCACGGCCGATGGCGCGAGGTTGCCGGCATTCAAGCCTTTGGTCGACTGCTTGCCAGGGTGATTGAGCTGCACCCAGATCGCCGCTCCCTGCCCGGTAGCCGCACGAGCCCACTGGCGTAGCACAGGCAGGTCCGCTTGATCCTCGATCACCACGTTGCCTGGTTCACCGAGCGCACGCCGGTCGATCATCACATTTCCGGTGATGAGTAACCCAATGCCCGAGGCGGCCCAGCGCCGGTACAACTCGACCAGTTTCAACGTCGGGTGATTGTTGTAGGTGCCCAGCGTTTCGCTCATGGATGCCTTGGCGAGGCGATTGCGAAAAGCGCTGCCGTTCGGGAGTTGCAAGGGCTGGCTCAGCAGATTTTCTTCAGGCGAGGCGGCGGTCATGGTGAGTTCTCTATTGGGTCTGATTCAAGATTGAAGGGTGTGCAGCGGGATGGCGTTCGATACCCGCGCGTTTTTCACTGGGATGTACGACATGGCATGTTCGGTCAGCGCGGTGATCGTCAGGCTTGGATTGACCCCGAGATTGGCGCTGAGCATCGAGCCGTCGCAAACCAGCAGGTTCTGATAGCCGAAGATGCGGTTCTGTACGTCCATCACGCCGCGCTCTGGCGAGTCCGCCATCGCACAGCCGCCCATGCAATGCGCCGTGGTCGGGATGTTGAACAAGATCTCGGACAGAAAGGTGGTGGGTATGCCACCGAGTGCTTTCGCGCCCTTTTCGGCAAACGCGTTCGCCTCTGGAATGAAGGTGGGGATGGGGCCGCCTTCGCTGGCGAGCTGTTTCGCGAACGGCCAAAACCAGCGACGCTTGAGCCGCATGTCGAGAGACGCGTCCGCTGTCTGCATCACCAGCAGTAACATGGTCTGACGGGCGAAACCGATGGGGTTGTGCACGAGCAATGTTTGCAGTGGATGTTTGAGCAGCGTCCATAACCAGGTCAATATTCGCGTCCACCCCGGGCGCCCGCCGCACAGCAAGGTCATCATCAGGCCTATCGCATCCGAGCCTTCCGGGTAGCGCACGACTCCGATATGGGTGCGCTCATCGAGATAGATACTGCCGCCCCCCGCCAGTCCCGGCGACATGCTCTTGTCCGCTGCCGGAAAGCGTATGCCGATAAGGGATTCGGCATTGGTGCGCACGCGTTTTCCGAGGTCGGCGCTGATGCGCGGCAAGGACCCGTTTTGCTTGAGCCTGAACAACAATTCCAGGGTGCCCAACGACGAGGCTGCGAAGATCACGCCGCGGCAGCGAAAACTGCGGCGCTGTTTGGCGAACCAGGCGGTCGAGCATTCAGTGAAGACTTCATAGCCATCACTGCCGTCCTCCTTGCCGTTGAGCGGTCGCACGTCTACCACCTTGGTCTCGGCAAAAACCTGGGCGCCACGTTTTTCTGCGAGATAAAGGTAATTCTTGTCGAGTGTGTTCTTGGCGTTGTGCTTGCAACCCATCATGCAGCCACCGCACCCGGTACAGGTTCCGCGCGCCGGGCCTTCACCATTGAAGTAGGGATCCGGGTAGGTCTGGCCGCCTTCTTCACCATCGGGAGCAAAGAAGGTACCAACGCGTGGGAGGTGAAACGTGTGGCCCACACCTTGCAAATCCGCCATTTTCCTGAGGCGCAGATCAGCCTCGCCCATGATCTTGCTTTCTGTCACGCCCAGCATCTTCTCCGCCGTGGCGTAGTACTGCGGCATGATTCGTTGCCAGTCCGCCAGGCCGGCCCAGGAGCCTTCGCTCCATACGCTATCGTGCGGTGTCAGCAAGGCGTTGGCATAGGTGATGGATCCGCCACCGACTGCGTTGCCGCTGACGATCATCACGTGACGGAACAGGCGCATGTTGTAGAAGCCGAACATCTTCAGCCCGGGTCGCCACATCCAGCGCCGCGTGTCCCAGTTGGATTCTGGAAAGTCCTCGGCCGTCCAGCGTCGGCCCATCTCCATGACGCCAACGCGGTAGCCCTTTTCTGTCAGCCGGAAGGCGGACACGCTGCCACCGAATCCGGAGCCGATCACGATGTAGTCGAAATCGAAAGATGGATTCATAGCGTGCTGCTCAGGCAAGCACTGCGATCAGGCGTGAAAGCACGGGTCATGCGGTGTCTCCTTGTTTTTGTAATGATGCTGCGGACACGGGTGGCAGGAGTGACTCTGTCAGAATAACTATACCATTCGTATATTTTTATCGCTATACGAACAGTATAGTATTGTAAGGCTGCAGACGTAGACGCAGGAAGGGTCAAATCAGAAACGGTAGGTTATCTGTGTACCTATGATGTGCGCGCTGTTGTCGTATTTTGCGCTGTAGCCGGGCTGTACGCCGGTTGTATTTGCCTGGCTGACGGAGGTGGTCGATTCCCATAGATAGCCGTAAGCCAAATCGATGGTCAGGTCGGTGTCGGGAGAGAAACCTATGCCCAGCGTCACCGCTTTTCGGTCGCCCACGGGGAGTCGGACGTTTCGATCGGCGTTGCGGGCAGGTGATGGATCGTAGGCGAAGCCGCTGCGCAACAGCCATTGCGGGGAAAGCTGGTAAGAGGCCCCAACAGCCATCGACCAGGTGTCATGTAATTTAAAGTCATCTCCGAAGCTGTTAAAACCCAGTTGCTGGCCCAGCGGCGGTACACCACTATTGACCGCTTCGATCCTCTGAACGCGGCTCCATCGGGTCCAGGTCGCGCCCAGGTAGCCAGTCCAGCGCTCGTCAAAATGATGGGTAAACGATGTGTCCAGCGACTCTGGCAACGTGATGTCTATTTTATTGCTGTATTTGCCATCGAGACCGAAAGCACTTGGCGAGTTGCTCACCTGCGTATGGCCGTTGACATGAAAATCAAGTTTTGAATGATAGGTGACGCCCCACGTGGTGGCGTCGTTCAGGTCGACCATCAGGCCGAAATTATAGCCAACGGCGTTATCGTTGCCTTTGATAGTGATCTTCGTGTCGGTGCCCCCATTGAGCTGCCCTGTGGCCAAATAGGTTTGCATATTGTTTTCGATACGGTTCAATGTCAGCCCGCCTCCGACAGAGACATGATCATTGATGCGATAAGCAACGGCGGAGTTCAGGGTTTTAACTTGAACCTTGCTATAGGAGCCATGGTAGCGTCCCTGGAACGAACTTTCGTAATCGTTCACAAGGCCATAGAGAGCGTATACGCCCAAGCCGAAAGTGAAGCGTTCGTCAATCGGTATGGATAAATAGCCAAAGGGGATTGTCGTCAGGGGCACGGAATCTCCTTTGTTGGTGCCAGGCGCCTCGCCATGAGCGTTTTTAATATCATTATTAACCTTGATCAGCGCGAACCCTCCGCTCACTTCCCTGCGCTTTAGCTTGCTCAGGCCGGCCGGATTCCCATAGACAGTACTCGCATCCAGAGCAGCGGACGAGCGTCCGGCATAAGCAGTTCCGGCGCTGCTGACGCTTTGCTCGTTAATAGATAAACCATTGGCTGAAGATAAAGTTGCCTGCCCACAGATAGCCAATGACAGAGTGGTTTTGAACAACGCTCTGCTTGACTTGAGTATCAGGGTGGACCCTGCCTCAAGATGACGTTTCAAACGCAGCACTGATCTCTGGGAAGGGCGAAGCGCAGAAAGATGTTGATGGTTCATCTGGCGGTACCTGTTGTTGTTGTTGTTGTTGTTGTTGTTGTTGTTGTTGTTGTCGGGATGAAGCAAATCGTGGGCGGCCGGAAACATCAAAGTGCCGGCTGGGCTGGAGTGGGAGCGTGTTAATTGGGTCTTGCAGATATGTAGTTTTTTTAGTTGCAAAACCCTCTCTGGAATATCACGTGATCAGGCGATCGCCGTATTTATATATTTGAGGGTTGCAAGTTGGGGCCAGACTGAGCCGCGTGCGGTTACAAGGGGGCGGGCAGCGCGCAGGTAAGAGGTAATGGCGGCTGTCCCCCTCGACTCGCATGACGCGAGAGAAGGGGAAAGGGAGAGGACCTGCAGTCCTAGGGCTTGTATTCGAGTACTTTGCACACTCGTGTGAAGGCTGGCCGATCCCCTTGCAACAGCTTTGCATGACCTTCGCGAAGTGCGCGAGTTGGAGTGATCTGGCGCAGGACTAACGCAATGAAGGTTTCCATGTCGCATTGTATTTTGACGTCGATGGGCTTTTCGCTCGGCCCGGAGCGTGCCAACAGGTTCCCGTTGTTGACTTGAATATGGAACACCTCCGCTCCCACCTGGAACTCGTACAACTCCTGCAAACCGGCGCTCGCTGCCGAATCGTTCGCACCTGTCAGGCACAGGGCTATGAGTTCCGCGCGAGCACTGGACGGATCGATGCGTTCGTCGATCGGCAGGCTCAGCCCCCAGAATCCCAGCGCGATCACCGGCTTGCGCAGTTGCTCGCCCAAGTCCGTCAGCTCGTAAGCGGGCGTGGCGGAAGGTGTGTGCAGGGTGACTTGTTGAATCACGCCGTTGTGCACCAGCATGGCCAGGCGCTCGGACAGCCGGTTTGTACCCATTGCAGGCAGGATCGCGAGCAGATCCTTGAAACGCTTCGGACCTAACAGGAGTTCGCGAATCAAGAGCAGCGTCCAGCGATCTCCGAGTACGTCGAGCGACCGGGCTAAGGGGCAGAGTTGACCGTAGGTTTTGTTTGTCATGGCGCATTGTACAAAATTCCGCTCGGTTGAAACACAGTGGAAAGCCGCTGCTGCCTCGATTCGAAGGAATCGGGAGTTGTTCCAGGCCCCAGGGCGGTGGCACGCACCTCATCACGCATCGACGCCAAATGGATGGAGAGTGTCGTATCTGCACTTACTACCGCTGATCTCGCCGTCGCTTTCATGTATGGCTCACTGAACAGGTTGAGTCATTGTTATTGATTTCACTATACCGTTCGCTTAGTGATGACGCTATATAAAAAGTATAGTTATGGCGAAAGCCTGTCCGTCATCGCGCAATGCACTGGACGACCCAGCGGGTCAGAGCCGCAGGCGCGAGACGTGTAGCGAACGACAGGAATCCGGCTTGCATGCCGACTGTCCAGTGGGTCTTGCGGATTCGTCGCTTCGACGTCGCGCAAGCCCACACGGTCGATGCGACGTCGTGCGAGGTGAGCCGGATACCCAGTGATCTGGCGCTGGGGATACGACCGTATTCATCAGCCATTGCGGTCTTTACGAAGCTCGGCCAGATATCGCTCACACGAATGCCGAACTTTCCCCATTCGAGTTCGAGTCCTTCGGTGAATCCGCGCACGGCGAACTTGCTCGCCGAGTAGGTTGCAAGTTCGGGCTGGCCGTAGATCGCAGTGGCAGAGGCCATATTGATGACATGAGAGCAGGGCGTGCCTCGCAGGTACCGGAAAGCGCTGTGACAGCCGGTGATCATTCCCTGAACGTTTACGTCAAGCACTGCCTGGTGCCTGGTCAAGGGTACGGCTTCAAATTGCCCGGCAGCGAGAATCCCGGCGTTATTGAGCAACACGTCAAGCCGCTGGCCGCTGTGTGCCCAGAAATCCTCAAGCGCTCGCCCCCAGGCTTCGGGATCGCTCACGTCGAGCGCTCCGCAGACGGCGTTGCCCTCTCCCAGGGTCGCGGCGACCGCAGCGACACCCTCTGAATCGATATCGTATAGCCCCACGAACCAACCGCGTCGCGCAAACAACTCAGCGCAGGCGCGACCGATTCCCGAAGCCGCGCCTGTGACGAAGATGGCGGGTCTCCATTCGGGAAGAAGGGATTGAGTCGGGTTTCTGACTGTTTGATTGCTCTGTACCACGGTGATATGCGGCTTCATTTCAGAGGTTCCCTTCAGGAGCTGAGCATTCAGGTTTTGTGTACGGCTCAGCACATATTGCGAGAGTAATATAACGGTGTTATGTTTTGCAATAACGGTGTTATTCATCTCTGCGACTGATCCGATGACTGGTCCGGAGGTGGAAATACTGATGGGAGCGCTTGCTCTCCACGTTTGTCACCGGAGGATCCAAGAGATGACGAAGATGCATACACCGCCCGAGTACCTTGATATGGAGTCCCGTGGCTCTGTGTTGATTGCGCGGCTGGATGGAGGTCCACACGGGCTGATGGGGTTGGACATGGCCAATGAGCTTGCGGTGTTATTGGACAGGCTGGAATCCGATACTGCGGTAAAAGCGGTGGTGCTCACCGGGACTCATCCTGAGCGTTTCATCGGGCATGCCGACGTTCGTTGGCTGCAGGAAGGCGGGAAGAGTATCCCTTCGGTCGGGCGCATGACGGCCTCGGCGATCGCTCGAACCGCCAGGACCGTTCGCGGTATTGCGCCATTGGCGGCAGCTGCGTCCCTGACACCGCTGGATGGCGGGATGCAACTCGACAAGCTGCACGACACTTTTTTACGGATGAACCGCAGTGGCGTCATTTTCGTCGCCGCGCTGAATGGATCTGCGCTGGGACTGGGCAGCGAGCTCGCGCTGGCGTGTGACGTCCGCCTGATGGCCGATGGCGATTTCTTCATCGGGCAGCCCGAGGTGCTTCTTGGAATCCTTCCTGGTGGCGGAGGCACTCAGCGATTGCCACGACTGGTCGGTGCCCATCGCGCGCTGATGCTGATGCTTGAAGGTCGGCCGGTGTCGCCACAGAAGGCGCTGGAAATAGGCTACATCGACGAAGTGATTGCTCCGGATGCGCTGCTTGATCGCGCCATCGAGCTGGCCGGGTATCTGGGTTCCCGACCCAAAGGGGCGATTGAGGCCATCAAGCGAGCCGTGTACTTCGGCGGGTCAGCCACCCTCGACGAGGGGCTGCATAGGGAGCGCACCGAATTCATCAGGATCTCGCCGACCGAGACGGCGCAATCGCTGATGGTTGAATACCTTGAGCGCACCGATCGGGACGGCAGCGTGCCGTTCTACAACCCGGCCATTTTCGAGCAAACCCTTGAGCAAGGCTCTTTGCCCCTGCAAAACGGGGGAGGTAGGAAATGAATCAAATGTCACCGCTTACCTATCAGTTCACTCGCCAGGACGTTCAATTTGACTCCGGCGAAACCTACTGTTCAGCCTGGCTCTACCTGCCGGTTGGGGTAGAGAAACCGCCGATCGTAGTGCTCGGTCACGGGCTGGGTGCGGTTCGCGAGATGCGCCTCGACGCCTTTTGCGAGCGATTCGCTGCTGCGGGAATCGCTACATTGGCCTTCACCTACCGTTATTTCGGAGACAGCGGTGGCCGGCCCAGACAGTTGATGTCTGTGAAGCGGCAACTGGCTGACTGGGATGCCGCGCTGGACTTCGTCAAAGGCTGCGCGGATGTCGATGGGCGCCGGGTTGCCGTATGGGGAAGCTCGTTTGGGGGAGGGCATGCGATTACCGTGGCCAGCCGGCATCCCGAGTTACTGGCCGCCATCAGTCAGTGCCCTTTTACCGATGGTCTGGCTTCAACTGCCGCACTGGGTGTGAAGGGGTCGCTGCAGGTAATGCCGGTGCTCCTGCGTGATTTTGCAGCCAGGCTACTGGGTCGCCCGCCCGTGATGGTGCCCATCGCTGCCGTTCCCGGTCAGCCAGCCTTGATGAATGCCCATGATGCCCTGCCGGGTTATCTGGCCCTGGTGCCGAAGGGGATGGTCTTCGTCAATCACGTCGCCGCACGGGTGCTCCCGGAAATCATGACTTATCGACCCGGACGCTCGGCCTCCAGGGTGAAACTCCCCATCCTGTTTTGCGTCAGCACCACTGACACCGTCACGCCACCGGAACAGACGATCGCCTTGGTGCGCAAGGCCCCGCATGGAGAAACCAGGCTCTACGCGGCGGGGCATTTCGAGTTCTACATGGGCGACGCGTTCGAAGAGCTGGTGAAGGATCAGACTCAATTTCTGACGAAACATCTACTCGGCTCTTCAGCCAATTGATTCAAGCGTTTACGTCACTTTTCAGAGAGAACAACAATAATGTGCTTTTCCAGACTTTCAGATGTGCGCGCGGCGACAGAGCCTGATGCTCTGTGCATCGCTGACGACAACAGCAACCTGACGAACCGGCAGTTCCATTCCAGAGTCCTCGCGGCAGCGGGAGTATTCGCTGACAGGGGAGTGGGCGTTGGAGACGTGGTTGCGATCATGTTGCCCAACCAGGTGGAGTTTGTGGTGGCAATGTTCGCCGCCTGGCGCTTGGGGGCGGCGGTCACGCCTATGAACCCGGGGCTCACCAATAAGGAAGCTGCTCATCAATTGGTTGATTCGAGGGCGAAGCTGCTCGTCAATATCAGTGGCGAAACTGTGATCCCAAGTGCGCAATCCCTGCCTGTGGCTGATCTGGAAGCAGGGGCACCCTACACCGGTATGCCGATTGCAGAGCTTGCTGCACTAGCTCTGCTGATCTACACCAGTGGCACTACCGGCCTGCCGAAGGGCGTGATGCTCGATCACGCCAATATCGAAGCCATGTCGCAAATGGGACGAAACTCACTCAAGGTCACGGCAGCAGACCACTGTTTATCGATACTTCCACTGTTTCACGTAAACGGCATTGTGGTGAGCACGCTCATCCCGCTATCAAGCGGTGGTCGGGTTTCGATTCGCAAGCGTTTCAATGTCGACACGTTTTTTGAGGATGTCGAGTGGCTTCGACCCACGTACTTCTCTGCGGTGCCAACCATCTACGCAATGCTTAACGCGTTACCTCGCGAGGTAAAACCTTATACCTCCAGTCTTCGGTATGGCATCTGCGGCGCGGCGCCTGCATCGGCGCAACTGCTGAAAAATTTTGAAGCTCGCTTCGGTTTTCCGCTGCTTGAGGGGTATGGCCTGTCCGAAGGCACGTGCGCTTCGACCATCAACCCCTTCGACGGCCTGCGCAAGGTCGGTACGGTCGGGCTGCCCTTCATCGGGCAACGCATTGCAATCGCCGACCCGAGCGGTGTGCATTTGCCGCAGGGCGCCATTGGTGAGGTGCTGGTTCAAGGTCCTAACGTCATGCGCGGTTACCTTGGCAAGCCCGAGGAAACGGCGAGGACCATCGTCGATGGCTGGCTGCACACCGGTGACATCGGCCGGATCGACGAAGACGGTTATCTGGCCATCGTCGGGCGCCTTAAAGAGATGATCATTCGCGGCGGCGAGAACATCTATCCGAAGGAGATCGAGGATGTGTTGTGCGAATTCCCGGGGGTTCTTGAAGCTGCAGTGATCGGTGTCCCTCACGAGACCTTCGGCGAAATTGTTGTGGCCTGCGTCGCGTTTCGTACGGGATTCGCCGGTACCCAGGAGGGCTTGAACGAGCACTGCACTGACCGGCTGACGCGTTATAAAAGACCTTCCACGATCAACATCATCGACAGCCTGCCAAAGAATGCCGTGGGCAAGGTCGACAAGCTGAGGTTGCGCAAGATGTGGACCGAATGTGTCGATTGACAGGTCGTTACCTGATGGACTTTAGGCGAAAAGCAACCGGCACGTGGAAGGGGATACATCATGAAGAACACAGACTTCGACTGGCTGGTGATCGGATCGGGATTTGGCGGCAGCGTCTCGGCGCTGCGCCTCGTGGAGAAAGGCTATCGCGTCGGGGTACTCGAGCGCGGCCGTCGCTATCGCGACGAAGACCTTCCCAAGTCGGCCTGGCAGTTCAACAAGTATCTGTGGGCACCCGCATTGGGTTTGAAGGGCATCATGCGCATGTCGCTGTTTCGTCATGTCTTTTTTCCCAGCCAGTCGGGTGTCGGTGGCGGTAGCACCGTGTATGGCGGTGTGTTGTACCGCGCCAAGCCAGCGTTCTTCGAAAACGTGCAGTGGCGCGCGCTCGGTCACTGGGACAGGCTATTGCAGCCTCACTACGATACGGCCGAGCGCATGCTTGGGGTAAAGACGGTGCCATTCGACTCGACGAACCAGCAACTGGCCCGGGAGATGGCGCAACACTTCGCGACCGAAGATACATTCACTCGAGCACCCACCGGAGTGTTCTTTGGCGAACCGGGCAAAACCGTCAAGGACCCCTATTTTGGTGGGGAAGGGCCTGACCGTACCGGGTGTATACGCTGCGGCGCCTGTATGGTGGGATGCCGCGTCGGTGCCGTGAACTCGCTGGTGAAAAACTACCTGTGGTTCGCAGAGAAACGCGGCGTGCAGATATTGGCAGAGCGCGAGGTCATTGATGTGAGCCCGCTCGGGGCCGCCGACGGCAGTGAAGGTTATCGTGTGACCACCCGGCGCCCCGGCGCCTGGTTCTTCCGTGATCGTCAGACGTATACCGCACGCGGAGTGATCTTCGCCGGCGGAGCTCTCGGTACCAACGAATTATTGGCCAACTGCAAACACGGCGGCTCGTTGCCCCGGGTCAGCGATCGCCTTGGTGAACTGGTGCGCACCAACAGCGAATCGGTCCTGAACGTGCGCCTGCCCGAGGACCGCAAGACCTGGAACGATGTCACCGCCAGCAGCAGTGTGCACGTCGATCAGGATACCCACATCGAGTTTCTCACCTATGGTCGCAACGCGGACTTCCTGAGCCTGCTTTGCACGTTGCTGGTCGGGAAGGGTAACCGCGTGACGCGGCCGTTGAAGTGGCTGGGGAATATCGTGTTGCACCCGCTGCGATGGTTCAAGTCGCTATGGCCATGGGGCTGGAGCCGACACATGGTGATGCTGCTGGTGATGCAGACATTGGACAATGCGATTGCACTGCGTCCCAGCAAGCGTTGGCTGGGCCGCGGCTATCGCCTCGTCACTGAGCAGAACCGCAAAAAGCCAAATCCGACGTACATCGAGATGGGTAATCAGGCCGCTCAGTGGCTGGCCAGGCACACCGGCGGCATTGCCCAGAGCAATGTACTGGAAGCGCTGGGCAACATTCCGACAACAGCCCATGTGCTGGGAGGCGCCGTGATCGGCGCCGATGCCCAAAGCGGCGTGATCGATCAGAACCTGCATGTTTTTGGTTACCAGAACATGTTGGTCTGTGACGGCGCTGCAATGCCTGCAAATCCCGGGGTTAATCCTGCGCTGACCATCACGGCACTCGCCGAGTACGCAATGGCGCAGATTCCACAGGCTCCTGCGTACTTGAACTGAAATATTGTTCGCGCCGCGTGACTGCATGGTTGCGCGGTTTTTTCATGGTTCCAGGGCAGTTGCCGACCCGGCAATCACGCCTGCAGTGGAAGATTCGACTTTTTCGCGCTTCGCTCCCAAGCCGACGACAATGTTGTTACACGTCGCTACCAGGATCTGCGCCGCTGGATTTTCCATGCCTGAGAAGTGGCCGGCGAGTTCGAGCATGATGAATCCATGCGCGGCACTCCATAGCTGTGGCGCGATGAGAGCAGGATCGATTTTGCGAACGCATTTGGCATCAACCAGGCGAGCGCAAGCGTCGATCAGAATCGCGTATGTCGCCTTGAAGGCTTCCGATTGCCCATTTGCAATCGATGTCATGGTCCCTCGTGAGGGGCTATATCTGCCGTCAATCGAAAGACCGAACATCAAGTCGTACAGATGGGGATTGCTTCGTGCAAGGTCGCGGCAAGCCAGGAGCATCGCACACAAGTCGGTTATCGGATCATCGGTGATTGGCACACGCGTGAAGACTGCAGCCAACCGCTTGAATCCCTCGTCAGCGACGGCTTGCAGAAGTTCCGGCACTCCGCCGAAGTGTGTGTAAACCCCCATGGTCGACAGGCCGGCTTCGCTCGCGACCGAACGGGCCTTGACTTCGGACGGGCCGCTGGTCGCAAGCACACGAATGGTTGCCTCGACGAGGCGGGTGGGGGCATTAGGGAGTGAGTTGTCAGTGGTCATGTTGCAATACTGCCATAACGGCGTTATGTTTATCAAATAACAGTGTTATAGAGCTGCAAGCGCTCAACCATGAGGATTCAGACAATGCGTACGCTCAAAACAGGTGTCTTGGGGCTCACCCTGGCAGCAGCAGTCATGTCATCGGCACTGTGGGCAGACGACAATTCGCCGGTTGGCCTGTGGCAAAACATCGACGATGTCAGTGGCCAGCCGAGGGTATTGATTCGAATCACCGAATCCGATGGCACGCTGAAGGGCATTATCGAAAAAGCGTTTCCCACTCCCAAGGAAGATCAGAATCCGAGGTGCGAGAAATGTGAAGGCGCGAACAAGAATGCGCCGATTGTAGGCCTGACCATTCTGAGCGGTTTGCGAAAGGATGGCGAAGAGTACACCGGTGGCCAAATCCTTGATCCGGATAACGGCAAGGTCTATAGCAGTAAAGTCTACCTGACCGACAACGGTAAAAAGCTCAGTGTGCGCGGCTACATTGGCGTGCCGGTATTAGGGCGCTCACAAACCTGGATACGCCAGGAATAAGGAAGCACGATGAAAGCATTCATTATCGATCGCTATGGGAAAAAGGCTGCGTTGCGGGCGACCGAAATACCAGAACCTGAATTGGGCAAGGATGATGTTTTAGTCCAGATCCATGCGGCGGGTGTAAACCCCCTGGATCTAAAAATCCGAGACGGTGAGTTCAAAATGATTTTGCCTTATCGCATGCCGCTTGTTCTGGGTAATGATTTGGCTGGGGTCGTCGTTCGGGTCGGTTCAGGCGTGCAGCAATTCAAGGTGGGTGATGAGGTCTATGCACGACCCGATGACAATCGAATCGGTGCATTCGCCGAATTCATTGCGATCGATCAACGCTCGCTGGCGATCAAGCCGAAAGATCTCACCATGGAAGAAGCGGCTTCGATCCCTCTGGTCGGCTTGACCGCGTGGCAGGCACTGGTCGAAAAAGCGAACCTGAAGAAAGGCCAAAAGGTGCTTATCCATGCAGGCTCCGGTGGCGTGGGAACACTGGCCATTCAACTGGCCAAACACCTGGGGGCGACCGTCGCGACGACCACCAGCACGGCGAATGTCGAGTGGGTGAAGCGTCTGGGTGCGGATATCGTGATCGATTATCGCAAAGACGATTTCGATAAGGTTCTGCACGACTACGATGTGGTCTTGAACAGCCTGGGTGCAGAGACTCTCGAGAAATCGCTACGCATCCTCAAGCCGGGTGGAAAGCTCATCTCGATCTCTGGACCGCCGGATGTGGACTTTGCGAAAAGCGCTGGATTGTCCGGGTTCCTGAAACTGGTCATGCGTCTGTTGAGTCATGGGATCAGGAAAAAAGCCAAGCGTCGTGGTGTCAGCTATTCATTTCTTTATATGACAGCCAGCGGTGAGCAATTGCGCAAGATTACCGCGCTCATCGATTCCCGGGTCATACGCCCGGTGGTGGACAGGGTTTTTCCATTCGAATCGACCCCGGAGGCCTTGGCTTATGTTGAAACCGGCCGGGCAAAAGGCAAGGTCATCGTCAAGGTAAAGTAACGAGATGACGTCCATGTTCGAAAACTTCGAAACGCACCGAATCACCGTAGGTGATGTAGAAATTGCCTGTGTTGCAGCGGGTACGGGCGAACCCATACTGATGCTCCATGGTTTTCCGCAGACCATGGCACTCTGGGCGCATATCGCACCGGGGCTGGTCGCGCGTGGCTATCGGGTTGTCTGTGCTGATTTGCGTGGGTATGGCGCATCGTCCAAGCCGCCGGCTCAAGCGGATCTGTCGAACTACGGATTTCGCGCCATGGCTGCCGATCAGGTCGAACTGATGCGTGTGCTCGGGCATGAACGGTTCCATCTTGTCGGACACGACCGTGGTGCGCGCACTGCATACCGGATGACGCTGGATTATCCAGACAAGGTGGCGAGCGTCACGCTGATGGACATCGTCCCTACGGCTGTGATGCTGACAGATCTGAGCAAGGACGTCGCCCGCAGTTACTGGCACTGGTTTTTCCTGTCTCAGCCCGCACCCTTCCCGGAGCGCATGATTGAGGCAGATCCCGATTTCTTTTTCGAGAGCTGCCTGTTCGGCTGGGGTGCCGCAGGGCTGAAAGATTTCGATGCTGACCAACTGGCGGCGTATCGGAAAGCCTGGCGCGATCCGGCGACGATCGCCGGGTTTTGCAACGATTATCGCGCCACGCTCACTGTGGATCTAAAGGACGATTTGTCAGATTCCGGACGACGTATCACCGCGCCGGCGCTGATTCTCTATGGCGCCTCGGGTGCGATGGCCAGGCATTATGATTTGCCCGCCACCTGGGTGAGTCGCTGCACAGTGATGGAGGCCTCTGCGATAGTGGGCGGGCATTTTTTTGCTGATGCCCGGCCAGACGAGGTCGTTGAGCGAGTCGCCGCATTTTTGGCAAGCCATCCCTTGCAGTCTTGCTGAAAACTTCCCTGCTCGGGATTGCCGCTGAGGCAACGACCTACGTGGCCTGCGGCGGTGACAGTGTCGCGAGAGTTTTTTCGCGGCAGACCTCCAGAATCTCATCCGCCAGTGGGGAATCATCCGGGCAAGCCCGCGACAACACGACTGCGCCGATCACATGGGCAAGCATGTCGATCATCTGTGCTCGTACTGTGTGCGGATCCACGTCGCCCAGCGAATCCCCTGGCTCAAGGGCTGCCAGCAAGCCTTCGACCCCGTCGGCAAACGTTGCCTTGATCTCCTCTGACTGACGCGCAGCGTCCCCGCAGAGAGCAGCCATCGTGCAGCCAGCGTTGCGGCCATCGCGGTGAGCCCGTGACAGGTAGATATTGACGAACTCGGTGACGTCGAGGCCTGTGCTACTGACCAGGCTTTGCGAAAGCCCGTTCGCCGCTGCTTCAGCCATCAAATCGGCCTTGGAGCGAAAGTGCTTGTAGAACCCGCCATGGGTGAACCCGGCAGCGGCCATCAGTTCCGCCACCCCCACACCGTCATAGCCGCGTTCACGAAACAGGGTGGAGGCCGTCTCGACGATGTGCGCCCGATTCGCCTGTGCCTGCGCTTTGGTGACTCTCATACCCACATGCCTCTTTGAATCTGCTGACTGTCAGGCGCTCAATATACATTGATGTCAATCATCATCAAAGTCATTGACGATTAAGATTATGATCATCATCATAACAGCTCGCCAACTTTGCAAGGGCCCAGGCCAAGGGCGACGCCCACCTGAAAGCGCCGATCGTATGGCGATGCACACTCGCAACAACGACCATCAGTCAACGTGGGAGAAACAAGGCATGACCGAACAAACTTTATTTGAGCCCTACACCCTCGGCTCCCTGACGCTTTCCAACCGGGTGGTCCTGGCGCCGCTGACGCGCAACCGCGCCGGTGCGGGCTTCGTTCCAAGCGAGTTCGCTGCAACCTATTACAGCCAGCGGGCGTCGGCCGGCCTGCAGATTTCCGAGGCCACACAGATTTCGCAGCAGGGGCAGGGCTACCAGGATACGCCCGGCATCTACTCGCAAGCGCAGATCGACGCTTGGCGTGAGGTCACCGATGCTGTCCATGGGAAGAACGGAAAAATTTTCCTGCAGTTGTGGCACGTCGGACGCGTTTCGCACGTTGATCTACAGGCGAACGGTGCCGCTCCGGTGGCGCCCTCGGCCATTCGGGCCGCAACCAAGACGTTCGTCAACAACAGCTTTGTCGACGTTTCCGAGCCTCGGGCGCTGGAGCTCGACGAACTGCCCGGGATCGTCAACGATTTTCGCCAGGCCGCGGCAAACGCTATGGCCGCGGGCTTCGATGGCGTAGAGATCCATGGCGCCAATGGCTATCTGCTGGACCAATTCGTCAAGGACGGTGCCAACGTACGCACCGATGCCTACGGCGGCTCGATCGAAAATCGCGCGCGGCTGCTGCTGGAGGTGACGGCAGCCGTGGTCGCTGAGATCGGCGCCGAGCGCACCGGCATTCGTATTTCGCCGGTTTCGCCCACCAATGGTGTCTCGAGCAGCGATCCACAGGGGCAGTTCGACTACATCGTCGATCAGCTCGACGCCTTGGGCATCGTCTACCTCCATGTCGTCGAGGGCGCGACCGGCGGGCCGCGCGAGGTTGCACCGTTCGACTTTGATTCCCTGCGCCGGCGATTCAGCAACACCTACATCGCCAACAACGGTTATGACCTGGATCTCGCTACCTCCCGGCTCACCGAAGGCAAGGCAGACCTCTTCGCGTTCGGGCGCCCGTTCATTGCCAACCCCGATCTGGTGGAACGTCTGAAAACCGCAGCGCCGTTGGCGTCGTTCGATCCGACCACGCTTTTCGGCGGTGGTGCTGCAGGGTACATCGACTATCCGGCCCTCGCCGACGCCAGCGCCCTGTAACGCTACGCCCACCACGGGCTCACCTGATCAAGAGAGCAAATACATGACTACCCATCCCGCAGTCCTGATTACCGGTGCTTCCTCCGGCATCGGCGCCACCTATGCCGAGCGCTTCGCCCGTCGCGGCCACGATCTGGTGCTGGTTGCCCGCGACAAAGTCAGGCTGGAGACACTCGCGGCTCGCCTGCGTGAGGAACACAGCGTCGCTGTCGATGTCCTCCAGGCTGATCTCACCCAGCCCGGTGACCTGGCCGTCGTCGAGACGCGCCTGCGTGATGATTCGCGCATCGGCATCCTCATTAACAACGCCGGGGCAGCCCAGTCTGGCAGCTTCATCGAGCAGACGACCGACGATGTCGCTCGACTCGTTGCGCTCAACACAACCTCGTTGGTGCGGCTCGCCAGCGCAATCGCCCCGCGGTTTGCGCAGGCCGGTGAAGGCGCGATCGTCAATATCGGCTCAGTGGTTGGCTTGGCGCCGGAATTCGGCATGTCGGTCTATGGCGCCACCAAGGCCTTTGTGTTGTTCCTCTCCCAGGGACTGAGTCTGGAACTCGCGCCCAAAGGCGTCTATGTCCAGGCCGTGCTGCCTGCCGGAACCCGCACGGAGATTTGGGGGCGGGCGGGCATCGACGTCAACGCGCTGCCGGAACTGATGGAGGTAGGTGAACTGGTGGACGCCGCGCTGGCGGGCTTCGATCGGCGTGAGCTCGTGACCATCCCGCCACTGCATGACGCCAGTCGCTGGACCGCCCTGGATGCGGCGCGACAAGCGCTCATTTCAGACATTAGACAAGCGCATGTAGCAGAGCGGTATCGCACGCCCTCGTAAGTACTCCGGCGACGCAGAGGCAGGGGCGTCATCACTTTCAATCGACATACAGCAGACCGGGACCTCCCCCTATCAGGACTCCCGGTCCACACCAGACGCAGGGAGTAAACAATGACCCATTCCGACAATGACCTTGGATCGGGTACGTCCTACGTAACTGCCGTGAACCGCTCGATCAATGTCGCGGGGACCGTGTATGCCTACCGTGATCTGGGGCCGCGCAGCGGGGTGCCGCTGATTCTTCTTAACCATTGGGGCGCGGTATTGGACAACTTCGATCCACGGATCATCGATGGTCTTGCCAGTAAGCATCGCGTCATCGCCACTGACTACCGAGGCATCGGCGCATCGGGAGGAACGGCACCCCTGACCATTGATGAAATGGCGCGGGATGCGATAGCCCTGATCCACGGGCTGGGCCTGGAGAAGGTTGATCTAGTCGGTTTTTCCCTTGGCGGATTCGTGGCACAGGACATCGTGCTCAAAGCCCCCGACCTGGTACGCACGCTCATTTTGGCCGGTACCGGGCCGGCGGGCGGCATAGACATTGACAAGGTAGGGGCGGCATCCTGGCCATTGATGATCAAGGGCTTACTGACGCTGCGGGATCCGAAGTTCTACCTGTTCTTCACAGCCACGGCCAATGGTCGGCAAGCCGCGAAGGCCTTCTTGAAGCGTCTGAAGGAGCGTAAAAAGGATCGGGACAAGGGACCCACGCCAAGTGCCTTCTCGCGACAGTTGAAGGCGATCAAGGCGTGGGGGCGGCAGGCACCCCAGGATCTCGGCAGTATCCAGATCCCGGTACTGATCGCCAATGGTGATAACGACATCATGGTGCCGACAGTGAACTCTACTGATATGGCCCGCCGCATCCCGAACTCGCAACTGATCATTTACGAAGATGCCGGACATGGTGCGATTTTCCAGAATCACGCCAATTTCGTGGCGAAGGCGCTGGCTTTTCTCGCTCCCGGACAGCCTGACAAAACGTTACCTGACCCGCACTAGTTTCTATTAAACGATTCAGGCCGAAGGTGGCAATTTGCAAGCCATCAGACAATATCGTCAATCACGATATGCCGTTGCCCAAGACTGCACTGCTCAATCCGAGCCTCAACCTTATAAACGCTGCGCAGCATCAATTCGGTAATCACCTCGTGACTCGGGCCGCTGCCTTGCGTGGTGCCGTCGGCAATCACCAGAACCTGATCGGCGAAACGCAGTGCCTGATTCAGGTCGTGGATGGCGATGAACACAATGACCTCGCGTTTTCGGGCGAGGCTGCGCATGAAGTTCAGCACCTGAACCTGCCGATGCATGTCGAGGGCGCTAGTCGGTTCGTCCATCAGCAGTATTTCCGGTTCGCGCACCAGGGTTTGCGCGATGGACACCAACTGTTGCTGACCACCGCTGAGTTCACCGAGGTTGCGAAAGGACAATCCGCTGATGTCCAGCGCCGCGAGAATCTCATCGACCAGTTTCAATTCATCATCGTGAACGGCCCAACCCGGCGTCAGTTGCTTGCGCGCCAACAGCACCGACTCGTACACCGTCAACCGGGCGCTGGCATTCAGACCCTGAGGCATGTAGCTGATGCCCGTCGGGCCTTTTTTCGACTCTTGCAAGATCACCTGTCCGGGGCCGTCGATCAGTCCGGCCATGCGCTTGAACAGAGTCGATTTGCCGGCAGCGTTGGGCCCGACTACGGCGACCACCTGACCGCCGAAAAACGTCGTCGTCGAGACATCACGAATGATCTCGCGCTGGCCGTAGCAGGCACCGAGATTCTCCAGCTGCAGCTTCACCATGAGTTTTTCTTCCCGCCGAGAATCAGAGATATGAAGAACGGTACGCCGATCAGCGACGTGACCACGCCGATAGGGAATATCGCGCCGGGGATCAGGGTTTTGCTGACCACGGAGCTGGCCGACAGAATCAACGAGCCGGTCAGCAAGGAGGCTGGCAGGAAAAACCGTTGGTCCTCGCCGATCAGCATACGGGCGATGTGCGGACCGACTAGCCCGATGAAACCGATTGTGCCGACAAATGCCACGGGAAACGAGGCGAGCAGGCTGACCATGATCAATGTCTGAAAGCGCAGGCTGCGTACGTTGATGCCGAAACTGGCGGCCTTGTCGTCGCCCAGGCGCAGGGCGGTCAGGGCCCAGGCGCGTTTGGCGAAGATCGGCAGGGTGACGAGGATCACCAGACAGATAATGCCGAGTTTCGGCCACGTCGCTTTGGTCAGGCTGCCCATTGTCCAGAACACCACGGCGGCCACGGCTTGTTCGGTGGCGAAGAACTGCACCAGCGCCAACAGCGCATTGAAGGTGAACACCAGCGCTATACCGAGCAGCACGATGGTTTCGGCGGTGACGCCGCGACGCATGCTCAGAAAGTGAATCAGCAGCGCCGACAGCATGGCCATGAGGAACGCGTTCAGCGGAACCATGAATTGCGCCGCCAGCGGGAACAGCGCGATGCCGAATGCCAAACCCAACGCCGCGCCGAAGCTGGCGGCGGCGGAAATACCCAGGGTGAACGGGCTGGCCAACGGGTTGTTGAGGATCGTCTGCATCTGCGCGCCGGCCAGCGACAACGCCGCGCCAACGGCAACCGCCATTAACGCCACCGGCAAGCGGATATCCCACATCACCACGCGCACCTGCGGTGAAGCGCTGTCCGGCGAAAACAGTGCGCCGAGCACTTCGCTGAGGCTGTAGCTCGCCGGACCCAGGGCCAGATCGAGCAGCACGCTGCACATCAACAGAATGACCAGCCCGGAAAGAATCAGGCGTTTACGCAGCACCAGACGACGGTAGGTTTCGCGCTGCACAACCACGGCGTCGGTCAATGAGCTCATGGCTTGACCTCGGGTTGGCGCAGGCTGACAAAGTAGCCTGACTCATACGGCACCGGCAGGAAGCGCTCATGCAGTTCGCGGAATGACGCGTCCGGATCAAGATCGGCAAACAGCTCCGGATGGAGCCATTTCGCCAATTGCGCAATGGCGACGAATTGGTAGGGACTGTTGTAGAACTGGTGCCAGATGGCATGAAAGGCTTGATTGTCCTGGGCCTTGATGCCGGCATAGGCCGGACGCCGGGTGTACCACGCGAGTTTTTTCCTGGCTTGTGTCATGTCCGCGCCCGGACCGACGCCGACCCAGTGGCCGCCGGGGGCAAAAGCTTCCCAGTTGGCGCTGGTGACCACTACGTGCTCAGGATTGGCAACGACGACTTGCTCGGGGTTCAACTGGCCGAACGTGGTCGGAATTATGCGGCGGGCAATGTTGTCGCCACCGGCCATATCGACGAACAGGCCAAAGTTCTCGTTGCCGAAACTCAGGCAGCAATCATCGGTGTAGCCGCCGATGCGCTCAATGAACACGCTGGGGCGGGGCGGGTGTTGTTTCTCGATGATGTCGGTGACGCGATGAATCTGCTGGTTGCGGAATTCGATGAAGGCTTCTGCGCGTTGTTCCTTGCCGAACAGTTGGCCGAACAGGCGCATGGTCGGTTCGGTGTTCTGGATCGGATTGTTGCGAAAGTCGACGTACACCACCGGGATGCCCAGGGCGTCGAGCTTTTCGATGTAGCGCGCATCTTCGGTGGCGTGCTGCGCCTCGATGTTGAGGATGATCACGTCCGGGCGCTGGGAGATGGCCTGCTCGATGTCGAATGTGCCGTCCTCAAACCCGCCGAAGGTGGGGATTTTGGCGATGGCGGGGAATTTGCGCAGGTAGGCGTTGTAGGTGTCCGGGTCCGACTGGATCAGATCCTTGCGCCAGCCGACGATGCGCTCGATCGGGTTTTGTGTGTCGAGGGCGGCGACCAGATACAACTGCCGGCCTTCACCGAGGATGACCCGTCTGACCGGCAAATGAACCTTGACCTTGCGCCCCAGTAAATCGGTCACTTCGGTGCGCGCCGCATCCGCTTCGGTGGCGTTGGCACTGCGTGACGCCAGGGAAAACAGGCTCAGCAGTCCTGCCAGTAATAGCGCAGCAAAAGCGTAGCTGCGTCGATCAAAAGTCACCATGGTCAAAGCCTTTGCAAAAGTCAGGTCGGCCAACGGTTCTCACCGCCGCCGGGCTGAACGTTTCAGAAATCGACAGTCGCCGACAGTAATAAGGTGCGCGGTGAACCTTGGGAGAACGCGCCATAAGAGGCGACGCCCGACCAGTATTCGTGGTCGAACACGTTCTGCACGGTGGCGCGGAACGTGGTCGGTCGTTCATCGATGCGGGTGGTGTAACGTGCACCGACATCGAAGCGGGTCCAGTCATCCAGTTTTTGCGTGTTGGCCTGATTCACGTACTGGCTGCCGGTGTGGATAGCGCCACCGGTCAGCGTCAGGCCTTCGACCCACGAGGTGTCCCATTCGGCCCAGAGGTTGGCCTGAACGTCGGGTACGCCGACCGGTTTATTGCCACGGTTGGCGGCCACGCCGGTTTTGGTCAGTTCGGCATTGAGCAGGGTCGCACCACCGAGCACACGAGTGCCCGGAGTGACTTCGCCGAATACATTGAACTCCAGCCCGCGATTGCGTTGTTCGCCCTGGACCGAAAACACCCCTGAGGTCAGTTCGCCGCTGGGTTTGGTGATCTGAAACAGGCTGAGGGTGGAGGTGAAGGTACCGTAGTCGGCCTTGACCCCGAGTTCATGCTGGCGGGAAACGTAAGGGGCGAACATTTCGCCGGCATTGGAAGCGGTGGAGGGCGCGATGTCGCCTTTGCTCAGGCCTTCAATGTAGTTGTAGTAGAACGAAACGTGATCCCGGGGCTTGAGCACTACGCCGAACAACGGTGTGGTTCGGCCGTCATCGTAGGACGTGGTGACGACGCCGGACGCATTGTAGTTGTCGGATTTGATGTTCTGTTTGCGCAGGCCGAGGGTCATCTGTGCACGGTCATCCAGAATCGACAGCGTGTCGGCCAGCGCCACGCCGGTCAGTTCGCTCTCGGACACTTTTGGCGTGTCCGGCTTGGGGATGTAAGGCTTCGGGCGATCCACCGGATGGTAAATATTGGAGAGGATCTGCGCGCCGGAAATGATCCCGCGAGACAACACGTCGCGGTAACGACTGACCTGTAAAGCCGTGCGATGACTGATCGGCCCGGTGTCGAAACGCAGGCGCGCACCGGCGTCGACGGTGTAACGCTCGACTTCGAACTTGTAGTAGCCGGGGATCGACGAAGTGTCGCCAGCGGCGTTGATAATGGTCGGGGTCTGGTCGGACATCCGCGCAACATCTGATTTGCCGCCGCCCGCGTGGGCGAACACGGTCAGTGTGTCGCTGAGGTCGTATTCGCCGCTGAGCAACGCCGATTTGTCACGGGTTGTCGACCAACCCCAAGCCTGACTGACATTGGTTCGGCCGTTGGCGGCCGAGGGAATGTCCACGCCCGAAGCGATCAGAAACGGTCGTGAGGCAGCGTCGAAGCTTTCTTTCTGGTTGAGCCAATCAACGGTGGTGCGCAGGCGTTCGCCTTGATAATCGAGGGAAATGGCGCCGATATCGACATGGCGCGATTGATCATCGATCACCGTATCTCCCCGTTGTGTGCTGCCGTTGATGCGCACGCCGAAGCGGCGTTCTTCACCGAAACGCCGACTGACATCCAGGTGTCCACCGAGCTGCGAGTCCATGGCGTAACTGGCGGTGAAACGGGTCAGGTCTTCATCAAGGGAGCGCTTGGGCACCACGTTGATGACGCCGCCGACCGCGCTGTTCGGTGACATGCCATAGAGCAGGGCACCGGGGCCTTTGACCAACTCGATGCGTTCGGCGTAATCGGTAAACACCCGGTAATTGGGCGCCACGCCGTACACGCCGTCGAAGGCCAGTTCACCGAGGTTGCCTTCACCAACGGGAAAGCCACGGATGAAGAACGAGTCGACAATCCCCCCGGTCTGGCCGGTGGAGCGCACCGATGAGTCGCGCTCCAGCACATCGCCGACGGTGACCGCCTGTTGATCCTTGATCAGCGCCGAAGTGTAGGTGCTGACGCTGAAAGGCGCGTCCATCACGTCGGTATTGCCCAGAATGCCCAATCGTCCGCCGTTGGCCACCTGGCCGCCGGCATACACCTGCGGCAAAGAATCGGCGCGCTTTTCAGTGCCGATGACGGCCGTTTCATCCAGTGTCATCCAGCGCGGGACCAGTGTGTAGC
The DNA here is from genome assembly GCF_019947515.1 of Pseudomonas sp. A-B-19. Taxonomy (NCBI): domain Bacteria; kingdom Pseudomonadati; phylum Pseudomonadota; class Gammaproteobacteria; order Pseudomonadales; family Pseudomonadaceae; genus Pseudomonas; species Pseudomonas sp. A-B-19. The sequence continues at coordinate 216,873 of NZ_JAGYGN010000005.1, read as the reverse complement.
TGCCGTCGCTGCGTAAAACCATGTCCAGGCCACTGCCTTCCAGCAAACGATTGGCCGCCTCCCGGGCAGAGAAATTGCCGATCAGCGCAGGACTGGTCAGGCCTTCGGCCAACGATGGCTGGAACGACAGGGCAATACCGGCGTCCACCGCGAAGCTCGACAGAGTGGCACCCAGTGGCCCGGCGGGGATGTTGTAGGCGCGAACCGCGACAGAGTCCAGTTGCACCGGCACGATGGCCAAGGCAAACGGGCAAACGGCACCGGTCAGGACAAGGCTTAGCAACGCACTGCGAACAACTGGTTTGAACTGACGATCCGGGCGCAGGAGGCGTGCAGCAAGCATGGATGAATGAGCCTATGAACAGGACGGAAAAGTGTTTCTCCCCTGTAGCCAGTCGAGATCAAAAAAAGTATCACCGGTTCGGCAAATATTTTTTGACTCAGACCGGGGAGAGCATGACCCAGTAGCCATTCAAATGGCCGCTGACGAGAATCGGGTAGGTTTGCGCCAGCATGTTCAACGTGCGCTGGCTGTCGCTGATGGGGTAGGCGCCGGAAATGCGCAGATCGGCAAGCGCCGGATCGAGACGCACGAAGCCGCGGCGATAGCGCGCCAGTTCGGCGACGAAATCGGCCAGGCGCATTTTGTCCGCCATCAGCATGCCTTGGGTCCAGGCGCCGACGTAGCGGTCGGCGACGCTGAGCTGGCCAAACATGTGGGAAGAAAAGTCGGTGCGTTGACCGGCATTGACGATCAGCGGTGTGCTTTGGCCATTTTGCGCGAGTTCGACTTTCACCGCGCCTTCCAGCACGGCAAGGTGAGTGCGAGGTTGCTGTTCTCGAACGGTAAACCGCGTCCCTGATGCCTGCATGCGGCCCTGACGGGTGCTGACCAGAAAGGGGCGGGCCATCGGGGAAATATCCGGTGCGGTTTTCACCAGTATTTCGCCTTCGCGCAGGTGGATGAGGCGTTGATTGGCGTCAAACAGCACGTCAACGGCGGTGTCGGTGTTCAAGGTGATTTTCGAGCCATCGGCCAGAGTCAGTTCGCGCTGCTGACCGACGGTCGTGTGATAGTCGGCGGACCACTGCTGCGATTCGGCCAGTTTCCAGCTACCCCAACCGGCCGGCAGGATCGCCAGAATCATTGCCAGTTTGCCCAGGGCCGCGCGCCGTTCCGGACTGCTTGGGCGATCGAGTGCCGACATGGCCAGCGCCGGTGGCAAGCCGCCGAGTTTGGTTTGCAACAACTGCGCACGCGACCAGGCTCTGCTGCGTTCGGGCGTGCTGACTTTCCAGCACTCCCATTCGGCATGTTCGGTGTCGCTGAGTTCGCTTTCACTCATGCGGATCAACCAGTCGGCTGCTTCTTCAAGGACCTGGTGATCGGGGGGCGTTTCATTGCGCCGTGCGAGCATTCACTCCACCAGCAACAGGCACTGCACGAAGGCTTGCTTCATGTAGCGTTTGACGGTGATCAGCGAAACGCCCAATTGCTCTGCGATGTCGTCGTATTTCAGGCCGCTGATCTGTGACAGCAGGAATGCGCGTTTGACCAGCGGTGGCAGGGCGTCGAGCATCGCGTCGATTTCGTGCAGGGTCTCCAGCACCATCAAACGCAGTTCCGGCGAAGGCACTTGCGGCGCGGGCATGTGAGCGAGGGCATCGAGGTAGGCGCGTTCCAGTGCCTTGCGCTGATACCAGTTGACCAGAATGCCTTTGGCCACGCAGCTCAGGTACGCGCGAGGTTGCTCGATGACGGTGACCCGGGACGCGAGGATGCGGGTGAAAGTGTCCTGCGCCAGATCCGCCGCATCCATGGCGTTACCCAGTTTTTTTCTCAGCGTCGCGTACAGCCAACCGTGATGGCCGCTGTACAGGGCTTCGATCGCGCGCAGGTGATTGTCGTTATTCGCGGAAAGGGTTTGGCTCATGGCTGCAGATTTTTATGCAATTGAGAAGTATTCACAATGCTAGTTTACAAACCGGCTGCGACGCAAGCGCCGATTGGAATCCCGTTCAGACTCTTGGCAGACGGCTCAGCGCGGCAACCATTGTGTCGATTTCTGCTTCAGTGTTGTACGCGGGAGCGAGGCGCGGCTGACCTCCAGCAAGTCCCGGTGCTGCATGTCGAGCAGCGTCGAACGGAATGTCGAGGTGGAGACGTTGATGCGTTTTTCCTGTCCCGCCAACCACTGCTGGAGCTGTGCAGCGCTGCTGTCCCGGTGGGTGAATGTCACGATGCCTGACTTCTGAATGCCCAGGTCACGCGGCGTGAAGCCGGGAATGCCCGTCAGTCGTTGACGCAAATAACCAGCCAGTTGTTGAATCCGCTGCCACATCGGTTCGACGCCTTGCGCCAGCGCATACTCCACCGCCGCACCGAGGCCCAGCTTGGCCGCAACGTTGCACTCCCAGTTCTCGAAACGCCGGGCGTCGGCGCGGATTTTGAACCTGTGTGCTGTCTGCAAAGACGCGGCATGCAGGTCAAGAAAGACCGGCTCCAGGTTCTGGCACAGAGACCTTTCAACATACAAAAATCCCATCCCGCGAGGCCCGCGCAGGTATTTTCGGCTGGTGGCGGCGAGCATGTGGCAACCGATCTTCTGCACGTCGATCGGCATCTGCCCGACACCCTGGCAGGCATCCAGCAGAAACAGCACGCCAGCAGCGCGGGCCAGGGCACCGATCTGCTCGATGGGCTGCACCGGTCCGCCATTGGTGGCGATCACCGGCAGGGAGATCAGCGCAACCCGATCGTCGTCGAGCATATCCTTGAGCGCCGATAACGAGACCTGGCCGTGCTCATCGTTGGGAATGACGCGAATTTCGATGCCGCGCTGCTGCTTCAGTTGCAGATAGGGAATGTAGTTGCCGGCGTACTCGGTGGGCGAAGTCAGCACCACATCTCCGGGTTGCAGCGGTAATGAATAGAACGCCATGTCCCAGGCGCGGGTCGCGTTCTCGATCACCGCGATTTCGTCAGGCTGGGCGTTGATCAGTTGGCCAATGGCGCAATAGACATTTTCCAGCTCGGCCGACTGTTTCCCGGCCGCCTCATAACCGCCAAGACTCGCTTCGAGCTGAATGTGGCGGGTCATGACTTCGATCACCGGCGCAGGCATCAGCGCCGCACCGGCATTGTTGAAGTGGATCAGTTGCGCGACAGCGGGGGTATCGATACGCAGTTGTTCAATGTTCAAAGCAAGGCTCCTTGATCAATCTCCGGGCGGGGCATGACCCGGTTGCATCACCACAGGCAAGTAACGCAACGCGACAAGCGGGATCAGCGCCACGACGTAGGCCAGGCAAACGAACAGATAGGTGTACTGCAAACCGTAGACCTGACTGAGCAGACCGCCGGCCGAGATCCCTGCAATCGAGGCAAATTGCGCGGTGCCCTGAGCGATTCCCAGCACATGGCCCTGCTGCGAGCTGTCGGCGGTTTTCGATATCAGCGCCATCAACACCGGGGTGGTCGCCCCCAGCAATACGCCCCAGATAAAGTAGGCGATGACGAACACCACCGGATTACGGGTGACGCCCGCCACGGCGGTGAGGACGATGCAGCCGATGACGACGCAGGTCATGCGTTGCAAAGTGTCTTGCTGGCCACGGTGTTCGAAATAGCGCGACCACGCAGTGGCCGACAGAATGAAACCCAGCGCCAGCAAGCCGTAGCACAGGCCGACCACAGAATTGCTGACATCGAACACCGAGCTGACATACAGCGAGAACGACGTCTGCGGCAGCATCCGCGCCAGCAACAGAATGCCCATCACGCCGAGCAGCGACAGCAACGGCGAACCCTGCCAGAGGCTGCCGGAGCGGCTGACCGGCGCGGTCTTGTCCGCGACCACTGCTTTTTTCACCGGCGGTACATCCGGCAAGGTCATGGCGGCGATCACGGTGCACACCGCACACAACGCCGAGGCGATGATGTTGATCCAGAAGAACGTCGCGTAATCGAGGATCAAGCCACCGACTACCGCACCCAGCAGTGAGCCGACGTTGGTCGAGATTTGCAGAATGGCGAACAGCCGCGCCCGTCGCGAAGGCGCTTCAATGCTGACGCCATACGCCTGCGCCGGAGCGATGTATCCGGCGAACGCGCCTTGCAGCAAACGCAGGGTCAGAATGACCCAGATGTCAGTGAAGAGGGCCAGCCCAAGCTGGGTCAAAGACAAACCGGCGAGGGCGCGGATCATCATCAACTTGTGGCCGTAGCGATCACCGATACGGCCCCAGAATGCACTGGTCAGAATAATGCCCAGCATCGGCCCGACGTACACGGCGATGCTGGCGAAGCTGAAAACCGACTCCGAAGTCGTCAGCCCACGCAGGTGGACAGGCCAGAACGGCCCGCTCATTTCCATCGCCCCCATCGACACCAACTGGATCGCAAATAGAAGATAAATCAGGATTTGTACTCTTGAACCCTGGATGACACCTGCATGGGACATGAGTCTGCCTCGGTTAAGCGCTAGCGAGCGGGTTGGTCAGGGTGTGTTGCAAACGATAGTCGCTGTACTGCATCAAGTGCATGCGCAACAACGACCGGGTCGGCCATGGATCTTCGACGAACGCCTTGTGCTCGGTTTCCCACACTGCAGGCGAGACACGATCGCGCACGGCTTCGAAGGCAAGGTCGGTTTCCTCGCGCAAGACTTGCCACAGCCGCGTGTTGTTCAAGCTGTACTCCTTGGTCAGCCACAGGGCGATCTCGTGCAGATGCGTGAGGAACGCCGCATCCAGCACAAACATGCGCACTGGCTCGATATCACCGCAGAACACCGTCGGCAGAATACCCGGCTGAACATGCGGTTGCAGGCTGTAGCCACGTTCTTCCAGCCATGGCGCGTAGGTGCGGCCATCGCCGAAATCGCGGATCAGCAGACTACGTGCTTTGCCGTCGGGGGAGAACAGCACCATGGTGTTTTGCTGGTGGGCTTCGAGGCCGATGCCGTACATCAAATAGATCGCCACCACCGGGTGGGTGACCACTTTGGCGTACTCGCGGAACCAGCTCTCGACCTGTGCTGCATTGGCCCGCACGCCATCACGCTCGATCAGATCAGTGAACAACGGCCGACCACTGCCGGGCAAACGAGTGAACAGCGAGGCCACGGTAATCGGCAGGCAATCGTCATCGCGTTCGAACGCTGGCGCACTGGCGCGATAGACCACGGACAAATGACGGCCCGGATGATCGTCCTGGGTGACCGCGTTTTTGTAACGCACACCGATTTCTTCCGGGAAGATTTCCAGGCGTTGATCGAAGCCGTTTTCGGCCTCCAGAATCCTGGTGATCACCGTGCTGATGCGCGGCCCCATGTGAATCGATTTGGCTTGCAGGCTGCGCAGCTCGCTGGTCATCCATACGGCGATTGGCAATTTGATCAGCGGCGCACATTCGTCCAGCACCGGCATCATCGTGCGGTAGGACATGGTCGGCAGGGTCGGGATGTCCGGGCCGTCGGTGATCAGGATGCCTTCTTCGATTTGCGCCGCGAAGGTCTTCAGCACATAAGCCTGCAGGTGCCAGGCGTGAATCGGCAGCGGCAGCCACTCGGTTTCGTCCAGGCCCTTGTTGTTGAGCGAGGCTTTCCATTGTTCCCATTGCGCAGCAAAGTTGCCAGCGAACCAGTCGTGGTAACTGGTCACGTGAGGCATGCTTTCACTTTTTGCGTTGTCGGCGCGCAACGCGGCGATGCGCAGCGGCACCTGCGCGTTGAACTCGGGCGACAGTTGCTCGACTTCCTCATCGGTCAGGCCCGGCCGGGCTTTCCACGTCGGGTAGTACGGATGGCCTTCCAGTGAACCCCACTGGTCGAGCAGGATCGCGGCGTCCTTGGTCTTGGCGTGTTGGCGCAGGTAGTCAGTGAAGCTGTCGAGCCCTTTATCCCTGGCGGCCTGTTGCAGTCGGGCGTTCCATTGCTGGCGATGCTGACGGGCGTGAGCATCGTTGGTCAGGCTGTTTTCCATGTCGGATTTGAGCCCGGCCACGCCTTCGTCGGTCGGTTGGAAGTCGAAGCTGTCGCGCAGCACATCCAGCATGTCCTGATGGCTGGTGATGACCTGGCGCACACCTTCGTCGGTCACCAGCACCACGTCACCGTCATTGACCACCGTGTCGGCCGGGCCTTTGGCGATGTCGGAAAAAGCCAGGTGGGCGCGGCCGCCCTTGAGCGGGTAAGTGGCCTGGTTGCCCTCGACGGAAAAGCTCAGGGCCGAACGGTCGAGGATGTTTTCCGCAAAAAGGCAGCGAACCAGGCGGCGCATGGCGTTCTTGCGGGAGTAGGCGATCAGTGTCTTGAAGTCATCCATATCAGCGGTCTGCTCGTCGAAAATTGAATAAAGAGATCAAGCGGCGGCGCTTGTCGTGTGCGGCCAATGGCTCGGGAAGTAATCGAGCGCCGAGTCGCGCAGGCCTTGCATGTAGGCCACGCTCCACTGAAGGACTTCCTCGATATACGGCACCTTGAGGTCGAAACGTCTGGCCATTTCCACCAGCAGCACCAGGCCGTAGGCGACGTCTTCGTTGAAGGCCCGGCTCTCGCGCTCGATCACGTAACCGGCGCGGTTGCCGGCGGCTGGCACCATCGGCGCGAGGATGTCGTTGTAGGCCTGATTGGTGCGCAGGATCGACAGCATGCTGCTCTGGTCGCGGATCTGCTCGCCGTAGGCCTCGACGATTTCCTGTTTCAGGGATTTCACCGAGGACAGGTCGATGCCCAGTCGCTGGCTGATCACTGCGCACAAATCCTGGCTTTCCTGATCCATGCGTTCGAGGAAGTAAGCGCCCAGTTCCGGGCACTCGGTCCACCAGCACATGCGTTGCGGGAAGATCTTGCGATGCCACTGGCCGAACGGGCCGATGAGGCCGTAGATCACCGAGCTGTGCATGATCGGGTTACCCGGCGTCAGGGTGATCTCCAGATAGTGGTCGAGCATCGTCACGCACGGGCCGTACAACCGCGTCAGGATTTCCTCCAGTTGCTGACTGGACGCCTGCGACTCGCGGGCATGGGTTGCCACATACAACCGGCTTTTGCCGCCGCCCATTTTGATCGAGCGCCCCGGTGTCAGCTCGAACGCAGTATGCGGAACATCCTTCATGCCCCAGATCACTGCATTCGGTCGATCGGGCAGAGTGGCTTCAGCCAGCCAGTCGAAACCACAAAATCCCGGAATCGCGCCGACGTAAACCGGTTTGCTCGCGCTCAGATGCGGCGCAACGGCCTTCAGCGTTTGCGGTCGGGCATGGGCGGGCACGGTGATGATGACGATGTCGGCATCTTCCACCGCCGCTTTTGCATCGCTGGTTACCCGGTCCAGCCGGGCACTCAGGGTCGAGCCATCGGGCAGCAAGGCCTGCATCGGCGTGTGACGGGCGTGCTGTTCGATGACCTGCGGATTATGGGTGTGCATCGAAACCTGAACGTTGGGCAGCTGCTTGAACAGGATGGCGTTGAGGTGGCCGGTCCTGCCGCCACCACAGATAGCGACTTTCAACAGATTCATCGAGAAGCGTTCCTGTGTGATGGATGAGTCATGCGACGCTCAGTTGCAGCGACGCGGAAACGGATTCCAGCCATTGGGTCTTGCCCAGCCAGGCATCCAGTTGCGGGGCGATGCCCGGGTCGATCAGGTCGCGCTCTTGCAGCCATTTATCGTCGAACACGGTGTGCAGGTATTTCTCGCCGCCGTCGGCAATCGGCACGACTACGCTGCCGGTCAGTACGCCTTTGTGGATCAGCTCCAGCGCCTTGAAAATCGCACCACCGGTCGAGCCGCCGACCAGCAGGGCGAAGTTGCGCGCGATGTAGCGGGCCGTTTCGAATGCCTGAGAGTCGGTGACCTGCACACCCAGATCGATGCAGCTGTAGTCGAGCACCAGGCCGACAGTGTCACCGGCCGGCGTGCCGGTGCCAGATTGGTAGTAGGGGTAGCCGGGGTGGCCGAAGACGATCGAACCGGCGGGTTCCACCGCGACGGTCACGGTGTTCGGATTGTGCACTTTCAAGCCACGAGCGATGCCGGTCATCGAACCACCGGTGCCGACACAACCAACGTAAGCGCCGATAACGCCTTCAGCCTGAGCGATGGTTTCGCGGACGAAATCACTGTAGCCGCCGGCATTGGCTGCGTTGTCGGACTGGTTCATGAACACAGCCCCGGGAATCTCGGCCGCCAGTTCGGCTGCCATCCGCTGGCGCTCGACCACTGCGACTTCGTCTTCGCGATACGTACCTTTGACGAAACGAATGTCGGCACCCAGAGCCTTCATCACCGCGATCTTGTCTTGCGCTGCGTGATGGTCGACCACAGCGATAAAATGCAGGCCGAACTCGACCGCTGCCATGGCCAAGCCAATCCCGGTGTTGCCGGAGGACGACTCGACGACCACGCCGCCGGGTTTCAACCGACCGGACTTGAGCGCAGCCAATACCATGTTGCGCGCCATGCGGTCTTTGATACTGCCACCGGGATTGTTTTTCTCGATCTTCAACAACAAACGGGCGTTGGTGTCCGGAACATCAATGCTCAACATCGGTGTATTACCAATAAGGTCAGATACTTTATTCAAGATCATTTCAATTGTTTCCTTTAGTAGTCAGGTGAAAACGCAAAGTTACCTTTCGTACAACAGGTCGCCGTCAACCGCCGGGGCAGGGGATGGCGATGAAACTCGTTCTCCAGCAAGTCCATCTGATAACCGGCGGTATTGATGTAAATCAATAAGTCGCCGGCTTGAGGCACAGTCGAAAAGTTGATCAGGCGATGAGTGATGACGTCATCGTCCAGGCAGCTATGGCCCGCGATGTACGCTTGAGTCGGTTTGTCGGGTTGTTCTTTTGTACTGATCAGTATTGGATCAACCAGGTATTCAGAAGCGAACCAGGTTTCGCAGGCGCTAAAACTGCTGCCCTCAACAAAAATGACGGTTTTGTTGTCGGCCAGTTTTTTTGTGCGTGTTACGCGGAATATTGAAATGGCCGCCTGGTCCACCAGACTTCGACCGGGTTCCAGTGCCAGGGTTATGTTCTGTCGGTTCAAATAACCTGCAATGGAGAGGCCTTGTGAGTGTTCGGCCTCAAGTAATAATGTCAACCATTGCGGCGCTGTCAGGTCGCTGCCGTAAGGGTAATAAGCAGCGGGAACTTTCAGGTTGTGATAATGGCTGGGGTTATTGTCGTTTTGCAGGAACCGAACATAGTCCTGGGGCTCGACATAACGAATCGGCAGGCCGCCGCCAATATCAATCATCTGCGGATTCAAGCCCATTTCCCTGGCCGCCTCGACGAACCCGGTGACCTCACGAAAGGCTTGTGCACGGGGTTCAAATCCATAGCCGCCGAGATGGAAATGGAAACCCTCGAAGTGAAAAGACGCGGCGTATTTCGTCAATCGTTGCAGGCCTTCGAGCAAATCTTGCGAGCCCATTCCAAATCGACTCCCTGGACTGCTCTTGGGTCTGTAACGCAGTAAAACTCTGGCTTTGGCAAGGCTTGGCTGTGCGTCGATCACGCTTTTCAGGTGATCGAACTCTTCCAGCGAGTCCACGCAAATCAATGAACCGGCGCTGATCAGTGCTTGATGAAACGCGGCAGTTTTGGCCGGTCCTGTGGCACAGATTTTTTCTGCTGGCGTGCCGGCTCGCAGCGCTGCATGCAACTCGTGGATGCTCGATACATCAACGCCGATCCCCGATTTTGCCGCTGCACTGAGCATGCTCTGGGACTTGTTGGCCTTGGCCCCGTAGAAAAGGGCATGAGGCACGTTGTACTGCTTCAACACCGCCAGCAAGGCCTGTGTGTTCAATTCAAAGGCATGGGGCCAGACCAGATTCAATGGTGAGCCGTGTTGTTTGACCAAGTCTGCAAGTGTGCCCGGAAAGTCATTGATGAACGTGGAGATAAGTGGGTCAGTCAGCGGCTTTAACATCTCCGGATGATGAACTTTATTTCGTTGTTCGACAGGTGGTGTATTTATTGTAGGCATCGTTAACCCCTGGCCTCGTAAATGACGTCGCCATTGATGTTTCGATAACTAAGCGTTATCGATGTATGCAGTCTTTTTGCTCGTCAGATACGAGGTCTAAACAATTTGGAGGCGGATGCCAGGCGAAATACGGGTCGGGGTTCGAAGCGCTGATCGTAATAAATGGCTCACAAAACAATTGCATGAGAACCCCATTCCATAAGGTTTGTACGGACGTGTTAAGTGGCCACTAGTTGAGGGCCAATCCCCTGTAAATACCCGTGACTGACATTCAAATGACATCACTGACAGGTACTTCCCGAGATACTGATGACTTGCTTTGAAGCGAGGATAGTTCCTCTTGGCGGCGTGAACAATATTGCGAACGAGAACTATTATCAAGTAAGATTTTCAAATATTTTTGAATGAATACCTGCTCAACGCGAACGCATGAACGTGTTTTTACACGCTCAAGGACTCGTTCGCCCCGAGATAAAAATCCCCTTAATTCCTTGAACAATAAGGCGTTAAGGGCTGTTGCGAGAAACCCCGGAACAGCATGCAAATCTGCCGCTGAAGGGGCCTGAAAATTTTCAGAAATCACGACTGGTTCACGCCAAGGAGCAACACCATGCAATCCGACCGACTCAACAGCAAAACCCCACTTGCGATCAGCTACCTGTTCGTGCCGGGCAACCGTCCCGAGCGGTTTTCCAAAGCCGTCGAAGCAGGGGCGGACGCGATCATCCTCGATCTCGAAGACGCCGTTCATCCGGACAGCAAAGCCGCCGCACGCGCCGCCATTTGGGCCTGGCAAGAGGCTACGCCGAGCGGCGCCTGTGAACGTTACATCCGCCTGAACAGCGTGAGCAGTTCGCTGTTGCGCCAGGACCTGACCTGGCTCAGCGACATGCGCTACCCAAAGCGTTGCAGCGGGATTTTCCTGCCCAAGGCCGAATGCCCCGAGGCGCTGACGCGGGTGGTCGAGCGCCTGCTGGAGTGGCAACCGGAACTGAAGATCGTTGCCATCATCGAGACCGCCAAAGGCCTGCAACTGGTCGAATCGATTGCCGCAATTGCGGGGCTGACGCGGCTGGCGTTCGGCTCGCTGGATTTCTCCCTGGACATCAACTGCAGCCAGATTCCCGAGGCGTTTGTGTTCGCCCGCAACCGTATCGTGCTGGCTTCGCGCACGGCGGATTTGCCATCACCGATCGACGGCGTCACCCCGGCGATCAGCGATTTGGCGGTGGTCGCCAAGGACTCGCATTACGCGCGCTCGCTGGGCTTCGGCGCCAAGCTGTGCATCCATCCATCGCAACTGGCCACAGTGCAGCGCGCTTTCCTGCCTGATTCGCGCCAATTGGCGTGGGCCGATCGGGTGATGAGGGCGGTGGCCACCGGCAGTCATGCGGTGCAAGTGGATGGCGAGATGGTCGACTTGCCGCTGATCGAACACGCCCAGCGCCTGCTCGATGTGGCCGGCCAATACGCGCCGATTGTCCGCGCAGATGCCTGCTGAGTCCCCGGCGAAACAGGAGATCAACCATGGAATACGGTTATCACATTGAGCTGCGGCCGCTCTGCAAAGTGCTGCAATCGGAGCAGGTCGACCCGGCCAACGTGACGATGCTGCGCGAGTCGATTATCCGGGCCGGGCATTGGCTGGAGCCGATCATCGTCGAGCGCTCGCGAGGCATCGTGATGGACGGCAATCACCGGCTCAGCGCGGCATTGCAGTTGGGCTTGAAGCGAGTGCCGTGCATCCAGCTCGATTACACCGATCCGCGGGTGTGTGTACGGCATTGGCAGACCGGGCAGGCGTTCGAAGTGGCGCGGATTTTCACCACCATCGCCCGCGGCGAGATCTTTGCGTACAAGACCACCCGGCACGCGTTTGACCCAGCGTTGCCAGTGGTCGCGATACCGCTGGAGCACTTGTATGCCTGACCTTGGCTGCACAAAAGCAAAAAAACTTTACTGAGGTTGATACTTTTTCGCAGATCGACTGGCAATAGGAGTGATTACCATTTTCTCTTGATGAATAGGATCCTCACGTCATGCCTGTTGTCAGTCGTCCTTGCGGTGAGCGCGTGTTAACACTCGCCATTCGTACCGCCATGCTGAATTTTGTTTTGGTCGCAGGAAGCGCCAACACCTGGGCCGCCAGCCCTGAGCAACAAGCCGTTGCCGCCGACAACACCTCGAACTTTTCGGCTGCGACGCCGACCGATGACGCCACGGATACGCTGACCCTCGGCACCACCAACATCAACGCCCGTTACAACGGCGCGACCTCATTGCCGCAAGCGTTCGCCGGTGGCCAGGTGGCGCGCGGAGCCCGCCTGGGCATGCTGGGCAACAAGGACGTGATGGACACCCCGTTCAGCGTGACCAGTTACACCGCCAAGACCTTGGCCGACCTGCAAACGGTAACCGTGGCCGATGCACTGGAACGTGATCCTTCGGTGCGCTCCACCGGTCAGACGGGCGGCATCGTCGACTCGTTTTTCATCCGTGGCTTTCCGGTCGGTGAAGGCAATCTGGGCGAACTGGCGTTCGATGGCGTGTATGGCGTGGCACCCAACTACCGCGTATTCACCGAGTACGCCGAACGTGTCGAAGTGCTCAAAGGGCCGGGCGCGCTGATGTACGGCATCTCGCCCAACAGTGGCGTCGGTGGCGTGATCAACATCGTTCCCAAGCGCCCGCTGGATGAAGACCTGACCCGTTTCACCGGCACTTACGCCTCGGATTCCCAGGTCGGCGGTCATCTGGATCTCAGTCGTCGCTTCGGTTCGGAAAACCAGTTTGGCGTGCGCTTCAACGGCAACCTGCAGGGCGGTGATACGGCCATTGATGATCAGCACCGCGACCTTGGTATCGGCGCCATCGCCCTTGATTATCGCGGCGAGCGCTTGCGCTTGAACCTTGATTACATCAGTCAGAAAGAAAGCTTCGATGCACCGTCGAGGCCATTCACTGTCGCGCCTGGCATTGATGTCCCGTCCGCGCCCAATGGTCGTACCAACCTGCCGCAAGACTGGGGCTGGTCGGACACCAAAGAGCAGTCGGCCTTGCTGGGGGGCGAATATGACCTGACTGACACGGTTACCGTGTTTGCCCATGCCGGTGGCGGCAAATCGGACGTCAAGCGGTTGTCTGACCAGGTGCCGAGAATCCTCAATGAGGCCGGCGATACCAGCAGCATTCCGGGTTACTACAAATTCAACGTCGATCGTTCGACGGCCGATGTCGGCATCCGCGGCGTGTTCGCTACAGGTTCGATCACCCATACGACCACGCTGATGGCGACCCGGTACCAGGATGAACTGTCCCGAGGGATCAACAACGGCACCGAAATCCGTTCGAACATTTACCACCCGATCGATGTGCCCGAGCAATTCATCAATTCGCCGAAGGTGCTGCGCATTTCCGAATCGGATCTGTCCGGCATCGCGTTGACCGACACGTTGTCCATGCTCGATGACCGCTTTCAGTTGACCCTCGGTGTGCGTCGCCAGGACATCGAATCACGCAACTACAATGCTGCAGGTTCGGTCAGCTCGAAATACCACGACAGTGCCACGACTCCACTGGTCGGCGTGGTGGTCAAGCCTTGGGAAGATGTCTCGCTCTATTACAATTATGTTGAAGGCTTGAGCAAAGGAGACATCGCACCAGGCACGGCGGCCAACGCTGGTGAGGCGTTCGCCCCGTACACATCGAAGCAGCATGAACTCGGCGTCAAATATGAGCTCGGTACGTTCATGACCACCCTGGCGTTGTTCCAGATCGAGAAGCCGAGTGGTGAAATCGGTGCCGGCAATGTGTTCTCGGTGCAGGCCGAACAACGCAACCGGGGCATCGAGTTGAGCCTGTTCGGCGAAGTCGCGCCAGGCACACGCTTGATGGGGGGTGTGACTGTGCTTGACGGCGAGTTGACCGATTCGGCGACGGCGGCCAACCGCGGCAACAAACCGGTGGGTGTGCCGGACGTGCAAGCCAACTTCTGGGCCGAATGGGATACACCATGGCTTGAAGGTTTCACTCTGACCGGTGGTGCCATCTACACCGACAGCCAATTCGTCAATCAGGCCAATACGCAGGAGCTGGACGCCTGGACCCGTTTCGATGTCGGCGCGCGTTATGCCACCAGGATCGAAGGTCGGCCGACGACATTCCGCGCCACCGTGCAGAACGTGTTTGATCGTGAGTACTGGTCGGGCGTTGCCTCGTACGGCGCATTCTCCCCGGGTTATCCGCGGACCTTGCAGTTGTCGGCCACCGTGGACTTCTGACGAAGAAGGGAAGGGTTACTACGGCAGACGTGGCAGCCGCATTTGAACATCAGGAAAGGGAGTATTCGCATGTTGAACAACTCAGGCTCAGCGGCTGTAAGCGCACCTTCATCGCTTCGGACCGCGACCAATCAGCTGGCGTTCGTATGTGATCGCAGCTCGAATGAACACATCCGTGAATTGCTTCGTTTCTATGGGCTGCGCACCAGTCTGATCCGCTTCAAGGTGCTCAATGCGCTGGTCGCCGCCACTTTGAATGGGCGTGTCGTTGGTGTCAGTGAGGTGCATGCCTATCTGGTGTCGCTGTCTGCCGGGATGGCATTTGTCAGTGTGCGCGAAGTGCTCAAGCGCCTGTGCGACGAGGGCGTGATTCTGCTTCAGGCCGACAAGAGCTACCGGATCACCGACGAAGCCTGGGCGCTGCTGAAGCAGCATCCGGATGGCTGAAAGGTGTTAACGATTGGCTGCTTTCGTCGCGGCCCTCGAATGATTCAGGTTTGAACAGTGACAAGTGTCGAGGCGTTTACGGGCTTCAACACTTGTCATGACTCACCCGCGACATGTGTCGTCATGCCTGAGCCTGAATGCGCGCTCAAGGTGCGAACCCATGAAAGTGAAATACCATCCCCTTTAAAGACTCTCAGGCAAGCCGAAAAACATTTTGACTGGGCTCTAGAGTGGTAGGTCTAGGCAGAAAAAAATGAAATTTTCCCCCAGTTATGCCCCCAAGTGAGCCCGATGAGCGGGTAGTGCTGTCTTGGTGGTTTGTGCGCAAGAACGATCAAGAATCAGGGGTTCTGGACTCGCTCCAGTCGCTTCGCGTGGCTGTGATCAATGCATCCCAGTCATCGGGAGGGTTGCCCCGGCCCAACATCTTTTCGAACACGGCATATGGATCGGATTTACTGCCTGCCGACCTCAAGGTGTGTTCGTCGTTGACCCATGCATAGACGATAACCCTGGACTTCGAGTCGTAGCGAAAGAACAGCCGAAACCGCCTACCGATCTTTGCCCGCCGCCAATGGCGATAAGCTGTTCCAAGCGTATTGCCTTGGCGGAACTCATCCCGTCCAGGATCGCTGGGTACGCCATCCATGATCAGATGACTCAAGGCCCGGAACAACTTGACGTTGGCATTGCTTTCAAAGCCTTGCGGGTCGTTCTGTTCAGCCCGGGCGACAGCCTCTTGCAGTTTTCGTAGCTGTACGATCACACCTTCATGGAACAACAATGTCCAGCCATGTCGCTGCCTCAAAGCGCGATCTCACCGTCAATCTCTTCATCCAGATTCACACTGTGGCCCGCGTTGGCGAGCATGGTCTGCGTCAGATCTTCTGGCAGTGCGGTAATGTTTCGTCCGCTTCGAATGTCGGCCTCCAGCAAGACCAGGAATGCACCGATGGCAGGGTCTTCGTGGACAGTGTCCACACGACTGACCACCACTTCACCCCCGCGCACGTCAAATGCGATCTTGCCACCGGTATCCAGGCCCAGTAGCTGCCGAACGGATTTGGGAAGCGTTACCTGGCCCTTGGAGGTCAGCGTGGCGATTTCATGAATGGCAGGCATGAGGGTTCTTCCGAAAAAGGAAGTCAGATTGTAAGGAATATTCCTTACTTGGTCAATCTGGATTATCTGCTGATCAAGCACCGGCCAGGTAGAGACTCTGTAACTTTCTGCTCAGCTATTTGGTTTCACCATGCTCTACCGACTGGATTCGGGTGGAAGCCAGGTCTTCACTAACAATACGATTCTGAACGGCCGCCAATAGTTAGCTCGCCGGGGCGGCCTTCCCTTGGGTTTGATGATAGGTAAGTCCAGTAAATTGTGGCTAAATCCAGAAAAAAAGTGATAAGGCACAAAATCAGGGAGTTACGTAACTTGATAGGACTTGGCGTTAATTCTATAATTTTGTGAATTAACTGGCACAGAGTGGGCTGGGTACACACTATGTTGGATTTAAGCTTCAGCAAGCCGAGTGAGGTCGTCAAGCGCCTCTGCGATCGCTTGCGCACAGAGCGTTTGGCGCTGGACATGACACAAGCCGAATTGGCCGGGCGTGCCGGCATCGGCACCAACACCGTGTCCAACCTTGAAGCCGGGCGCAATGTCGGGTTCGAGAACGTGGTCCGGGTGGCGATGGCCCTTGGCCGAACCAAGGAACTCGAAGGCCTGTTCCTGCCAAAGCTGGACAGCATCGAGGATATTCGGCGCTACGAAAATAGCGCCAATCGTCTTCGTACAAAGAGGAAGTCCGGCAATGCTTGAGCAGGTGAACGTCTTCTACGAGGGCTGGGGTGAGCGATGGCAATGGGGCACGCTGGTCTCCACGACCGCCCTGACCGGTCGCCCGCTGACCGTGTTCGAGTACAGCAATGAAGCCAGGCAAAGGGGCTTGGAACTGTCCTCCTACACGCTGCCGTTGGAGGGGGCTCAGTTGCGCCGAGATTTTCCAGACCACCAACTGTACTTGCCTGGGCCTGTTTACGACTCGTTGCCGGATGGGTGGGGCATGTTGCTGATGGACCGTATGTTCAGGCGCCGCGGGCTCACCACGGCACGCATCGGCTCACTGGAACGGCTGGCCTACATCGGTAGCAATGCGATGGGGGCCATGACGTTTGAGCCCGTGGCACCCGAAGGTCAGGAGTCTGAAGTCCACATCCCGCTGGAACAGCTTGCCGCCCAAGTGCAGGAAGTGCTCCATGGAGACGGTGGCGAGTTCCTGCAGACGTTGCTGCTGGTGGGCGGTTCGCCTCAAGGTGCAAGGCCTAAAGCCCTCGTCTATCGCGATCCCGAAACTGGCGAGTTTACCACTGCTGTTAAGGCGGGCTTTGAAGCATGGTTGATGAAGTTCCCGGCCAAAGAAGAAGATGCCGAGGTGTGCGCCATCGAAATGGTCTACGCCGAATGCCTGCGCATGTGCGGTATCGAGACCCCTGACACGCAGTATTTCAGTCTGCCTAATGGGTTGGCAGCGTTTGCCAGTAAGCGATTCGACCGTCGGGATGGTCTGCGCGCACCCATGCAAAGCCTCGCGGCCTTTACGGGGGCAAATTACCGGTCTCCGGGGGTGTTGGACTACGTCAACTTCTTGCGGGCAACACAGATGTGTACGAACGACGTGCGAGAGATGGCGATGGCCTTCGAACGTGCCGTCTTCAATGTTGCGTTCAACAACAGAGACGATCATCCCAAGAACTTCGCCTACATCATGTCGCAAAACGGTCAGTGGAGACTATCGCCGGCTTACGACGTGACCTTCTGCGAGGGGCCAGGTGGATATCACCAGATGGATGTGATGGGGGAAGCCCTGTCGATTTCCCGCACGCAAATGCTTCGGCTTGCCGAGGAAGCCGAGGTGCCCCCGGACGTTGCAGGCAGAACGATTGACGGCATTTGTGATGTGGCGAGCCGGTTTGCAAGCATCGCCGAGAACCTATACCCACAGGCGATTACTCGAGACACCTTGCGCACGATCCAAGGCCGCATCGATCAGAACGTAGCTCGATTACACCACGATCATGCGGGCAGCGGTCGCCGTTGAAGATCGGAGCAACGGCGACTCTCATAATCGAAGCTGCCGTGTGCTTCGAGCACATAGGGTCCTGTGCTGTCGGTGTTTGTTCTATCAAAAGGCAGAAATGATCAGATGAACGGCCTGCCCGACGAAGCCTAGAGACTGTCAGGATCGCCGAAGAACATTTTGACTTGGCTCTAGGACAATATTTTTAGGTCGATAACACTTTTGTTTGCCCCCACTTTTGCCCCCATTCGTACCGAGTGTGCGGGTGATCGCGAATGGCAATCTCCGACGGACTTCGCTATTCCTGGCCAGTTAAGCCGTTGGGCCAGGTCGCTGATCAGTCATTATGCAAATGCAACTGCACTTCCATGGCGTCATGAAGGAGTCGAACGATCTCGATCACGTTGTCGTTTGCCATACGATAGAACACGATGTGGCGTGGGCTTTTGACCGCTCCATGGGTCTGTTTGGCCTGCTGGCGTGCATAGATGAGGTGATAGCTGCGAAGGCCCGGTGCGAGCTCATCGCGGTCGTGGCTGCCAATGCGATAAGGCGTGTCGGCAACCGCTTGCAGCGCCGCGAGGATCAGCGCCTGGTAGCGCTGGCGTGCTTGATCGCCGAACTGCGTCTGGGAGAGCCTGAGGATGTCGACAATGTCGGCGCGCGCCGCGTTGGTAATCCGATACTGCGGCATACTCAGTGTTTGCCTCTCGCGGGGAGGGTGGCCTCCAGGCTCAAGCCCTCGAGGTAGTGCTCCAGATCCCTTTCGCTCAACTGAGTAAAGCGCCCGTGCTCAAGATCCATGATGCCGATCGAGGTCGCCTGACGCAGTGCCTCAACTTTGGCGGTGTCTTCGGCGACGCGTTGTTCCAATAGCCGCAAACCTTCCCGCATCACTTCGCTGGCATTCTGATAACGGCCGGATTGCACCAGATCCTGGATAACCTGTTCCTGGTGAGGGGTGAGCACAACGTTTCGCGTTGCCATAATAAACTCCAGCTTTCGGTAAACAGTTTCTTCCGATCATTGGCATATTATGCCATTTCGCTTGCGAACACATGGTTTGGGATTTGAATCTGACGAACTGCGTCGTACGGGGGGCATCCTTTGCGCCGAGCCTCGTGCTAACCCGGACTACATGCGCACAAAGTCAAAAAAAGGCTATCGCAGGAGCGGCGTCGTTTCTGTTGAAAAAGTCGGATTTTCAGCTCGCCTGAACTCTGGCACGACCACCACCGGAGAACCTACTCACCACATTGAGTGGTTTTCGGCCCTTCGTTGAGCTTTGCAGCTCGGTTAGTGGGTTAGTTTGAGCATCGAGACCCAACCCTGATGATGTCTCGCCAAGGCGCCTTAAAGACTGTCCGGATCCCCAAAAAACATCTGAATCCGCGAGCGCAGCCAGCGCTCCCCCGGATCGTTATCCTGCGACCCGCGCCAGGCCATATGCAGTTCAAAGCTGCGCACCGGCAACGGCGGGTCCTCTGCCCGTACACCGCCGGCGGCAGTCAGTGCATCGGCCGTGTAGTCCGGCACCGTAGCCACGATGTCAGTGCCTGCGAGCAGGGTGCTCAACCCGTTGAACTGCGGCACGGCGAGCACTACATGACGTTTGCGCCCGAGTTTTTCCAGCTCTTCATCGATAAAACCGCTGAGGTCGCCGGCGAACGACACCAGTGCATGGGGGCGTGCGCAGTAATCGTCCAGGCTCAGCGGCCCCGGCACGGTGTCGGCGCGCAATAGCTTCGGCTGGCTGCGGCGTAGTACCTTGCGTTTGGCGTTGGCCGGCAGGTCGGTGGTGTAGCTGACGCCGATGGAAATTTCCCCGGACGCCAGCATCCCCGGCATCAGGATGTAGTTGACCCTGCGCACCACCAGCACAATCCCCGGCGATTCGGCACGCAGGCGCTTGAGCAGCATGGGCAGCAAGGCGAACTCGACATCGTCCGAAAGGCCGATGCGGAACACCGCGGTACTTGTGGCAGGATCGAACTCGGCCGCACGGCTGACCGCGGTGGAAATCGAATCCAGTGCCGGCGACAACAGGGCGAAAATCTCGATCGCCCGGGCGGACGGCTCCATGCTGCGGCCGGTACGCACAAACAAAGGGTCATCGAACAAGCCGCGCAGGCGCGAGAGCGCCGCACTGATGGCCGGCTGGCCGAGGAACAGTTTTTCCGCAGCACGGGTCACGCTGCGTTCATGCATCAATGTTTCGAAAACGATCAACAGGTTCAGGTCGACACGACGCAGATCATTACGATTCATCTGGAGTCCTGGCAGAGTCAGCAAACTTGACGTGAGCGGCCATATGAGAACAATGGCCAGCAGGAATATTACGGGGAAAGGCTGGTACTCTGCACCGGGTAATTCAGATTTCCTGCAAAGGCGGCTTCAGTTTCCTATGAAATTTCACGATATTGCCGCCGCCGCGGAATCAATGACAGGCATGTCGACTATTAATAGCCACAGATAGTGTTGGGTTGAAAGCCCAGCTAGAGTTCAAGGCATTAGAGGTTCAATTGGCGAGGTTTGCGATGTCCCGCACGATTCGTTTTCACAAGTTTGGTTCAGCCGAGGTGCTCAAATGCGAAGAGCATGCGGCGGCTCTGCCTGCACCGGGCGAAGTGCAGGTGCGCGTCGAAGCGATCGGCATCAGTTGGTATGACATTCTTTGGCGCCAGAACCTGGCCTCGTCCCACGCTCGTCTGCCTTCAGGCCTTGGTCATGAAATGGCCGGTATCGTCACCGCCGTCGGCGATGGCGTGGAAGACCTGGCCGTCGGTGACAAGGTTGCCAGTTTCCCGGCCGAAAGCCCGAACGATTACCCGGTCTACGGCGAGCTGATCGTGCTGCCGCGCTCGGCACTGACCCGCTACCCGGATGTGCTCAGCCCGATTGAAGCCAGCGTGCACTACACGCCGTTGTTGGTTGCCTATTTCGCTTATGCGGATCTGGCACGGGTCAAACCCGGGCAATTTGCCCTGGTGACCGACGCCAGTCATTGCGCCGGACCTTCGTTCGTACAACTGGGCAAGGCCTTGGGTGTTCGCGTGATCGCCGCGACCAAGTCAGCAGACGAGCGTGAGTATCTGCTGTCACTGGGTGCCGAAAAAGTCATCGTCACCGAGGAAGAAGATCTGCTGGTACGAGTCAACAAGATCACCGATAACCGCGGCGTGGATGTGGTATTCGATGGTTTGGGCGGTCCGCAGATGTCGTTGCTTGGCGATGTGTTGGCACCTCGCGGCAGTCTGGTGCTGTACGGCCTGCAAGGCGGCAACCAGACGCCTTTTCCGGCCTGCGCAGCGTTCCAGAAGAACATTCAGTTCTTCGTACACTGCATCGGTAACTTCACTGGCAAGCCGGAACTGGGCATCACCCAGGACCAGGTCGCACTGCAACGTGCCTTGCGCGACATCAATCAGATGACCGCCGACCGCGTTCTGCTGCCGCTCAAGACTCGGGTCTTCCCGTTTGCCGAGTTTGTCGAAGCGCACCGCTACATGGACGAATGCCCGTGTCGCGAAAGGGTCGCGCTGCAGGTCGAACCGGCATAACAACCTCCGCAATAGCCCCCCCCCCCCAAGAGTCCGTGCCCACACGGACTCTTTCGTTCGTGCGCCAGTCCCCGAAATCCGTCGATCCGCAGGCCGGTCCAGCAACTGAACTGGTTTTTGCTCGTAATCTGTAGCTTCTAATCAGCCACTAAGCCCTGATAATTGAATGATTACTTTCATCTCAAGGAATGAGTCATGGCTGGGTGTCAGACTGGAACTTTTCAATGTGCGCCGTCGGTGTACATCTCCAAACTAGTGTGTCGTTGCGTAGTTGCCAAAGAGACAGCGACAACTTCCTTCCTTATTTCTTGTATTAAGTGTCTGTGGGACATTGTCGGAAGTTTCCTAGGACTGCGATTTGAATCGAGCAAACCCTTGCCAGGCGGGAGCTACAGCTTCGTCTGCGTCGTTAAGCCGAGGGGGCGCTACGAGCGTTTCAAGTGATCACCAGAAAATTCAAGTGCTAGCATTTGGCAATACAGCCCATGACGCCATACGTGCAGACAGTCCAACGGGATTTGCTGTCTGCGCGATATTGAACTTACGAGTATCAGGTAAACAAAGATGACCAGCATCCATGACCAAGCGATGAATTATGTCTACCAACAAGTGCTGCAGCGATTGCTGGGGTATTTCTCCCGTGCCGAACGCACCGCATTGCAATTGTTGATTCAGCGCCTGGCGGTAGCGGCGGGGGGCATGGCGCGCATTGGCGATTACAAGGTATTGGCGATCCAGTCCGGCACTCGCGACAACTGCTACACCCTGGCATTGTTGCGTGCGGCGCAGTTGATCATCGCCACGCGGACACCGGCGACATTCCAGTTGCGCATCGCCTCGTTGCGGTTGAACGGGGCAAGCTGCGCCGCCGTGGAGAACATGCACCGGACCAACAGCGCATTGTTTGTCTATGACGATCCCCGGGTCGAGGTGTTGATGGTCGATGATCGCGAAGTCTTGCCGTTCAACCACCTGACGCGGATCTCCGACGCAGGTCGCGAGTCCAGCCGCCTGAACCTGTTGATGATCGGCCATCGCCGGGCGTGGCGCGGCGGGTTCGACCTGTGGGATGACGGTTATCTGGCCACGGGAGAGTTCTACGGGCAAATCGCCCGCTGGGACGGTGGTGTGGACGCCTTGCTCATCGCTGACACGTTGCGTCAGCAAAAGCAGTTCATCGACGGTTTGAAACGTGCCGCCACCAAGGCAGGGCTCACGCCTTCACACGGGGGCGAGGCCGGTTTTTCGGGGTTGTTTGCGCTGCTCGATGAACTGGGCAGCGACTGCTATAACGCGTTCTACGCCGATTACGGCCAGGCCCGGTGGCGTCCACAAGAGCGCTTTGAGACCTGTCGTCGTACGGCTTGCATCGATATTCACGACTTGCTGATCAGTAACCTGGAAGAGCGCTGGCCGTTGCTGACGGAGTTTCTCCGATTCCAGCCTGACGAACTGTTCGCGCAGATCAGTGACAACGAATTCGTCAGCCCGTCGATTTCGGCACACGTGCAGGGGTTGCAGGCGAGCTTCGTGCAGGGTCGCGATTACGAGTCCGGCGTTGCGCAATACCTGCAACGCGCCTTGGTGATGATGCGCCGCAAGCGCGTGCCTGAGCGTTTGTGCGAGCAGGCCATCAAGGTTTTCGGTAATCCGGCGACACTGAGCGAACTGCGCGCCCGGGCAGCGGCCGAGGCGCAAAGGGACCTGGGCCTGAGCGAAGCACAACTGGTGTGCCTGCTTTTTGCGCCATTTATCGAAAGAGGTGCGGGGCTCGAGCGTTTTCTGCGTCAGTGTCATCCGGGCATGCTGGTGGCCATGCCCGAGTTGCACCGGGCCATGCAGGGGCACCCGGTCGCCGAACAGGTCATGCAATGGATGATGGATGTCAGCGGATTGCCCGTCAGCCTGATTGGCCGGCTTTATCGCATGGAGTGGGCGCCAGGGCGCGCTGGTGGGGCGCCGCAAGCACTGTTCCAGACCGCCGCGTTGCAAAATTCGCCGGGGGATCCTGACGCTGATATCACGCTGGTGGATGAATGGTCGGCGGGTCACTGACGTGGACGGATTTTCAGCCTGTGCGGCCGGCCTTCACCCATGAAAGGTCAACGAGAAACGGATTTCGCCTATCAGGCGGTGTATCGATACTTGGCCAGCCTGATCAACGAGTCTGAAGGGGATTCACCCATCCGCCTGCCGTCGTTGCGGCAACTGGCCGAGCGCCTCAATGTGTCCATCTCGACCATTCAGTACGCCTATTCGTTGCTGGAAAAAGAAGGGCGCGTCTATTCGGTGGCCAAGTCCGGTTACTACGCGTTGCCAGTGTCTTCAATCAACCTGCTGGACAGTGGCAGCGACCTGCTGGAAGCCGTCTACGTCAATGCCAGGCGTCCCGGGATGCTGGTCTTGAGCGCCGATGAACCGGCCTTGTTGCAGCCGCTCGACAGTCCTTTGTTGCTGCTGGAGCGAGAGTTGCTGCGCCAGTATCCCCGCCAGCCGCAGTCGTCTTCGCAACCCTGTGGCGAGCTCGAATTGCGCACCGCCCTGGCTGCACGCTACACCACGTCTCCGATGCGTTACTGGCATGCCGATGATGTCTACATCGGCGCCGACCTTCGCGGCGTACTGGAAATCCTGATCGCCGTGCTGGGCTTGAAAGATGCCACCGTGGTGGTCGAATCGCCGTGCGACTGGACGATCCTGCGTCTGTTTCAAGCCGCCTGCGTGCGGGTGATCGAGTTGCCCGTGCAAGCCGATGGTTGCCTGGATCCGCAACGGCTCAAAACGCTGCTGGATACCGAACCGGTCATGCTGGTGATGCTGTCGTCGGCCCTGAACATGCCCCGTGGCAGCCTGGCGTCTGACGAAAACAGGCAGGCCATTGCCCGGCTGTTGGCCGCGCATGACAGCTGGGTGCTGGAAAACGACTGTTATGGCGAACTCGGATTCGACCTTGCAGCTGTGCGCTTTCGCGACTTGCTGGACCCTGAGCGGCTGATGGTGTTTTCCACGTTCGAGAAAATCATCGGTCCGGAAGCGCCCTACGGCTACCTGCTTTCAAGGCATTTGAGCGCTGAGTTGCAACGGCACTTTCTGCTGCGCTCCTTTCGTCTCTCGCCGATCCGCCAGAAAGCCATTGCCCGCTTGTACAGCAGCGGTCGCATCGATCAACACCTGCTGGTGCTGCGACGGCTACTCAAGGAACGCAAGAGCCAAATGACCCTGTTGTTGCAGGAGCGATTGGGAGATGCCTTGCATTTCGTCGAGCCGCACGGCGGTGCAACGATCTGGGTGCGTTCGTTGCGTCGGGTCAACGTACGCCGTGTGTTCCAGCGCCTGCTGGCGCATCAGGTGGTCATCGCGCCGGGGGAACTGTTCAGCCTCCAGGGGCTGCACGGGCAGCATTTGCGTCTGAGTCATACCTTCGGTGGTGATCACAACCTGGCTGCCGCTCTGGGCTTGTTGGGGGATGCGCTGCGTCTGGAATCGATCGAGTGAGTGATGAGACAAAAAATAACACCCTTCATTCTATTGGATCGATCCCATCGCGTTGCGGTCGAACTGCCAGTAAACTGCGACCCAATTCCTGACCACTCTATTCCAGAGGTTTTGCATGACACTCAGTCCTTTTGCGGGTAAACCGGCACCGACAGAATTGTTGGTCGATATCCCGCGACTGGTAACGGCCTATTACACCGGCCAGCCTGATGCTGCGATTTCGACCCAGCGCGTTGCCTTCGGCACGTCCGGGCACCGCGGCAGCTCGTTCGACTTGAGTTTCAACGAATGGCACGTGCTGGCGATCAGCCAGGCGATCTGCCTGTATCGCGAAGCTCAAGGCATCGATGGCCCGCTGTTTGTCGGCATCGACACCCACGCGCTGTCCACGCCGGCCGGCGCCAGCGCCCTCGAAGTACTGGCCGCCAATGGCGTGACGGCGATGATCGCCGCTGGCGACGAGTACACGCCGACGCCGGCCATTTCCCATGCGATCCTCTGCTACAACCGTGGTCGCACCAGCGGCCTGGCGGACGGCATTGTCATCACGCCGTCCCACAATCCGCCGCAAAGCGGTGGTTACAAGTACAACCCAACCAACGGTGGTCCGGCCGATACCCACATCACCAAGTGGATCGAAGCCAAAGCCAACGAACTGCTGGCCAACAAGCTCGCTGGCGTCAAGCGCATCAGCTACGAGCAGGCACTGAAGGCCAGCACCACCCATCGTCACGATTACCTCAACACCTATGTCGCCGACCTGATCAACGTGATCGACTTCGATGCCATCCGCGATGCCAAGTTGCGCCTGGGTGTCGATCCGCTGGGTGGAGCGGGGGTGCGCTACTGGTCGGCGATTGCCGAGCATTATCGTCTGGACCTGGATGTGGTGAACAAAGAGGTCGACCCGACCTTCCGATTCATGACCGTCGACTGGGACGGCCAGATCCGCATGGACCCATCGTCCGGCCACGCCATGCAAGGCCTGATCGGCCTGAAAGAACGTTTCGACGTGGCGTTTGCCTGCGACCCGGACCACGACCGCCATGGCATCGTCACGCCGTCCGGTGGTTTGCTTGCGCCGAACAACTACCTCGCCGTGGCCATCGACTACCTGTTCCAGAATCGTCCGCAATGGCGTGCCGATGCGGCTGTGGGTAAAACCGTGGTCAGCAGCGGCTTGATCGACCGCGTGGCCAGGCGCCTGGGTCGTCGCCTGTACGAAGTGCCGGTTGGTTTCAAATGGTTTGCCGACGGCCTGTTCGATGGCTCCCTCGGTTTCGGTGGTGAAGAAAGCGCCGGTGCCTCGTTCCTGCGCAAGGACGGCAGCGTCTGGTGCACCGACAAGGACGGTCTGATTCCGGCCCTGCTGGCCGCCGAGATGACTGCCCGGACCGGTCGCGACCCGAGCCAGGCGTATCGTGCCTTGACCAATGAGCTGGGTGAGCCGTTCTCGGTGCGGGTCGACGCCAAGGCCAACCCGGAGCAGAAAGCGCTGTTGAGCAAGCTGTCGCCGCAACAGGTCACATCGACCGAACTGGCCGGCGAACCGATCCAGAGCATCCTCAGCCATGCGCCGGGCAATGACCAGGCCATTGGCGGTCTTAAAGTCATGACCGAAAACGGCTGGTTCGCAGCGCGTCCGTCGGGCACGGAAGACATCTACAAGATCTACGCCGAAAGCTTTGTCAGCGACGATCACCTCAAGCAACTGGTGGCCGAAGCGCAAACGCTGGTCGATGGTGCCATTTCCGCCAAATAAAGACGCAACCCTGTAGGAACTGGCTTGCCAGCGAAAGCAATGTTTCAGTCAGCATGGATGTTGAGGCTGATGACGCCTTCGCTGGCAAGCCAGCTCCTACATGGGTCGCGTGAACCCTGAAAAAAATGGGGCGACCAACATGGCCGCCCTGTTTTTATCCGCTATCTGCCCGATCAGGCCAGATCCACCAGAACAATCTCGCTGTCCTCGATGGCCGTCACCCGCAGCACCTGCTCATCGGCAACCGCGACACCATCTCGAGCTTGTGCACGCAACCCATTGACTTCAATGACCCCGGTGGCCGGCACCAGGTAGGCGCGACGACCGTTGTCCAAATGGTATTCGGCAGACTCGCCGGCCTTCAGATTGGCGGCTACCAGTCGGGCATCGGCGCGGATACGCAAACTCTGGTCGTCACCTTCCTTGCCGCTGGCCAGGGTGACAAAACCTTCGCGATTGCCTTTCGGGAACGGCTTGGCGCCCCAGGAAGGGGCCAGGCCGGATTCGTTCGGGATGATCCATATCTGGAAAATCCTGGTCGGCGTCGCTTCCAGGTTGTACTCGCTGTGGGCGATCCCGGTGCCTGCGCTCATGACCTGGACGTCGCCGGCTTCGGTGCGGCCCTTGTTGCCAAGGTTGTCCTGGTGGGTGATGGCGCCTTCGCGGACATAGGTGATGATTTCCATGTCCCGGTGCGGGTGTTGCGGGAAACCGGTGCCGGGGGCGATCACGTCGTCATTCCAGACCCGCAGGTTGCCCCAGTTCATACGCTTGGGATCGTAGTACTCGGCGAACGAAAAATGATGGTGAGCATCCAGCCAGCCGTGGTGAGCGCCGCCGAGCGAGTTGAAAGGTCTGAGTTCAAGCATGATCGTCTCCAGAAAAGGTTCGTCATGGGGCAAGGTGCCTGAGCCACGAAGCGAGACCGGTGAGTGATGACGGCCATCATCCGACAGGCAATGATCGATAAAAAGCGTAAAAAATGCGCCATTCCAATCGAATACATCGATATAAAACGAACTCGAAAGTTTCTCATCCAGCCTTCACTTCATCGCATAAACCAATGAGTCATAAGCAATTGACTAGAACTCGAGGGCAAATGCAGACACCATAGCGCTCAACAGCCTCACACCCTGGAGTCAGTCCGCGTGCCGCAACACACCCCCGATCTTCCTCCTGAACTTCGCCCCTTGGCCGAGATGCCGTTGATCAAGCGATTGCTCGCCCGATTCTTCGGTTACAGCCTGACCCGCCTGCATGCCCAGCACCGAGCGTCGTGGTTGCACGGCCAGGCTGACGGTTTTCGCAGTGGCCACAGCGCCGGGGTCGATTACGGTTACAAGGAGGGCAAGCTCGAAGGGCTGGAGGAGGGTCGGCAGGTCCTGCTGATCCGCGACTCGCGCGCAACCGAACACCGGCCACCGAATGTCGATGACCTGTTGTTCGACGATTGGCGCCTGCCGTTGAGCGCCGAATTGAAGAAGCGCATGAAGGCGGATGTCGCCCGGTTGTTGCCAGCCCATGCCCAACCCAGCACCGCCCAGTGGAAAATGATCTTCAGCGACACGCCATCCACCTCGGTGATCGCGGGCGCCGGTGCAGGCAAATCGACCACGCTGGTGCTGCGTATCCTGCTGCTGAGTCATTACCTGGGCTTCGAGCTGAGTTCGATGACGGTGGTGACCTTCACCCGGGAGTCACGCAAGGACTTCATCAACAAGCTGATCGAACTGTTTGCGCTCTGGGGTCGCGCAATCAGTTTCAAGGAGGCGCGGGATCTGGTGCGCACCTTTCACTCGCGGATCCTGCCGATGGTGCGCAGTCTTCCGGGTTTCGAGCGTTTGCAGGCTTTCGAGAACCTCAGCCTGCGGGCTGCACAGGGTGACGAGGAGGTTGACAGCAACCCGTTCGATCTGCGGATCAACGACGCTCAACGCCAACAGCTCAACGCCTGCTATCACCGCCTGCACCGTGACGATGAGCGTTTTCGTGAATTGATCAAGCCATTGTCCCGGCATGCCTTGCAACTCAAGGAGCTGGAGCGGGATCACCCGGATGTGCAGAAACGCATGGGCGTTACCGAACTGGCGGCCAAGCGCGATGAAGAACTGTGCGACGTCATTGAAGACCTGTGGTTTCGCGCCGGTGCCTGGCCGATCAAGGGGATCGAACCGAATCGCCAGTCGTTCGATATCAACGGTTCGACATTCCATAGCCACGGCTACATCCCGTCCCTGGATGCCTGGGTGGTGCTGGGGTTCGACCCTCGGGAAAACCCGCAGGTCACGCGACCAAACGCCAAGCTGTCGGTACGCGCAGAGTGGGCAGTCAAGCGCACCCTGTTTCAAGCTTTCTGTCGTAAGCCTTTGATATGGTTGGATAGTTACGAATCATCAAGGCGTGTTTTGGCCTCGCTTGCCGGTGATGCCAGCGCCGGGCCGGGCTTCGATTACAAGGTCAAGGGCGAGCTCGCCTCCGCGCCGTTGCTCGATTGTTTTGTCGCCGCCGCCGGATTCATCGAAAACCTCGGCCTGGATGTGCCGAGCGCCGTCGGCCAGATGAGTTTCGCCAAGGACGATCCCGACCGGTTCTTCTTCGAGGCCTTGAGCCTTTACTGGCGGGCGCTGGAAGATCACTTGCTGGATCAGAAACCGCCGATCATGATCTACAACCGGATGTTTGCGCTGTTCAGCGAGCATTCGCCGGAGAACCTCAAACTGCTTGGCGATGAACTGCTGCGGCCGCTGTCGCACCTGATGATCGACGAATTTCAGGATGTCTCGCCGCAAATCGTTTCCTGGATCAGGGCCAGCCTGGCAGAGATTCGCAGTCGCGGACCGGCCATGCACGTCGGACGTGGCGCCCAGCGTTCTTCATTGCTCTGTGTAGGCGATGACTGGCAATCCATCTATGGATGGCGCGGCAGTTCGCCGACCTATTTCATGGAGTTCAACAAGGAGTTCCCGTCGCCGAGCACCACCAGGGTCATGCTCAGCGACAACTACCGCAGCCACCAGCACATCATCGATGCCGCCGAGCACATCGTGCGCGCTGCACCGGCGATTGCCGGGAAGAAAGCCAAGGCCAGCGGAGAACCCAAGGCATTGCTGCCCGTGAACGTACTCGATCGTGATGACCCGGGCATGGCCCAGCGCCTGATGGAGCATTATCGAAAGGGTGATTCGATCTTGATGCTTTATCGAAAAAGTAGCGATAAGTCATTGATACAAGAGCATATTCAGTCTGTAGTTAATGTTGATTCGAGCTTGCCGCATGAGGCTCGCAGACTCAAGCAACTGACCTATCACAGTGCCAAGGGCCTCCAGGCCGATGCGGTGTTCCTGCTGGGCGACTGTCAACACCTGACCTGTTCGCCTTACAAGAATCAGGTGTACCGGATGGCGGGCCTGGGCAAGGCCGGTGACAGCGAACCCTACGACAACGCCCAGAAGGACGAGATCCTGCGGCTGGCCTACGTGGGTATTACCCGCGCCGTCAGCCATTGCTACTGGTACGTCGATGCCCAAGACACCCAGGCCGCGAACATGCCCAAGGCATCTGACCGGATCGGCAAGGGCAAGGCGTTTTTTGTCGATCATCGTGGAAGCAAAACCAGCGTCTGAATCGGCACTCTGTAGGAGCGAGCTTGCTCCGGGCGGCGTTCCGACGATGGACTCAAGAGCGCCGCGTTTAACCTGTAATACGCGTTATCGTTAACGACCATCGCGAGCGAGCTCGCCCCTACAGAAAAAGCCCACTCAACGTGGGCCTTTTAATAACCGAGCCGTCAGGCATAACTCCTGAGGGCCTGCGGTGGGATGAAGGCTTCAAGTTCGTCCTCCACCGCTTCGATTATGAGTTCTACATCCGCGGCATTCATGACGGTGGCGCACGGAATACCAGCAATGGCGATCATGGTCTCGCCAGTGGCACGATCAAAAAGTCGGGCAATCATACTGCCTGGGGCGTCCATGCTCGCCTCGAAACCCATGGGATGAAAATGCCAGCGCATCAGCTGGCAGGCGTTTGGAAACGTGACCTTACTGAACCCTCTATTCATGTGTTACCCGCCTTCATTATCGAGCGCTTCCTTTAGCTCATGGTAGGAGGGAAGAACCTTCATTGGTTCAACCAGTGACAATGTTTAAAAGTAGCATCCGGATGTGAAATGAATGTGGATTTTTCAGGCCATTTGGCGATTGCCGCCATTTTTTTGATTCAGTCACGCGCGTTCGCATTCGCGGCCAGAAGCCATCATCCGTTTAGTCGTTGAAGACAAAGCGCAAGTTGGGCAAGCTCGGGGTTTTCCCGTCGAGATGTTCAATGCACGTCGATGATGATGGCCCGCTGCAAACCCAGGCCACGGGCGAGACGGTCATGCGCTATCACTTGCGCTGGAAGCACCGGGACCTGGACGGCGTCATGGCGCTCTATCACCCTGAAGTCCAGTACAACGACTTTTTCCAGAACCGGGTCATGGGCCTGGCCCAATTGCGCGAATACGTGCGCAACAGCATGCCCCGGGATCCGGATGAAGCGCTGGAGCATTCCGATCGCATACGACTGGACGGCAACACGGCGTTCATTCAATACCGCATCACCTTGCGCGGCGGTGAAGGGCTGGTGTCGTTCCGCGCCAGCGAAGCGATTACCGTCAAGGACGGGCTGATCTGGCGGGTCAACGAATACGCTTCATTGGTGCATGAGCTACCCGCAAGCAAAACGTCCGGCAACCAGCGCCCGGCGGTCAGCAGGCTCGGCCTGTCGCCACGCCAATTGAGTTTCATGGCCGATGATCTGCAACAATATTTTCAGCGCCAGCAACCTTATCTGGACCCGGAGCTCGATCTGCAACGGGTGGCGAAGGAGTGCGGGTACAGCCGCAATCAGATTTCCTACTTGTTGAACCAGGTGCTGGGGCAGAGCTTCTACCGCTACGTCAACCAGGCGCGCCTGCAACATTTGCTCGCGGCGCTGGATGCCGCCACGCCACCGCTGCGTATCGATGAACTGGCCTTCGCTGCCGGGTTCAATTCGCTGTCGGCGTTCTACAGCTGTTTCCGCCAGCGCACCGGCCAGTCACCCAAGGCCTACATCAAACAGATTTCTTTGCGTGCACGCGCGCAAGACAACCCCTGAGCCCACGCACTAGGATCGACGCCATCGAAGTTTGAGTGGCGGAGTCTTGCATGCCGGCGTGGCGCACTATCAGTTTGTGGATGGACCAGCTCGACGAGCCTCTATTGCCGCGGCCGGCGCTGGAGCGGGACCTGGATGTGGACGTGGCGATCATCGGCGCGGGCTACACCGGTCTCTGGACCGCGTACTACCTCAAGCAGCACAAACCGGACCTGAGCATCGCGATTGTCGAAGCGCAGACCGCGGGTTTCGGCGCGTCGGGACGCAATGGCGGCTGGCTGATGGGCAACTTGCTGGGTGAAGATCGCCTGCTGGCAGACCTGCCGGCCGAAGAGCGACGTGCCTCCTACGATTTGTTGCATCACATACCGGATGAAGTGGAGATTGTCCTCGAACGAGAGGGAATCGACTGCGATTACCGTAAAGGCGGGGTGCTGTACTGCGCTGCGCGCTATCCGGAGCAGGAGACCAGCCTTCGCCACTATCTGGACGATCTCCACCGCCAAGGCCTCAACGACAGCCACTATCGCTGGCTGAGCCCGGAACAACTGGCGCAACAGATCCGCGTCGCCAAACCCTACGGCGCAATCTTCGCGCCGCACGTGGCGACCATTCACCCGGCCAGGCTGGTCCGAGGGCTGGCCCGGGCGGTAGAGCGCCTGGGGGTCAAAATCTATGAAAGCAGCCCGGTCACCCATTGGCAGTCCGGCAGCCTGCGCACGGCGAAAGCGTCGGTGCGCAGTCGCTGGGTGGTGCCGGCGGTAGAAGGCTACTCCGTCACCTTGCCGCCACTGGGGCGTTATCAGATGCCGGTGCAGAGCCTGATCGTCGCGACCGAGCCATTGTCGGCGGCCACCTGGGACGAAATCGGCCTGAGCCGCGGCCAGGCGTTCAGCGAGGCCAGTCGCCAAGTCACCTACGGCCAGCGCACTGCTGACAACCGATTGATCTTTGGCGCCCGTGGCGGCTATCAGTTCGCGGGCAAATTGCGCCACGACTTCGACCTGACCACGGATGAAAAAGACCTGCGGCGCTACCTGTTCGGCGAGCTATTCCCGCAGCTGAAGAACGTACAGATCACTCATTCCTGGGGCGGCAACCTGGGTATGTCCCGGCATTTCCAGCCGCACATGCTCTGCGACCAGGCTAACGGCATTGCCTTGTCTGGTGGCTATGGCGGGGAGGGTGTCGGCGCCAGCAACCTGGGCGGACGGACGCTGGCCGACCTGATCCTGGGCCGCGACACCGATCTGGTGCGCCAGCCGTGGGTCATCCCGCAGCAGGGCCTCGAGGCGCTCAGGGCCTGGGAGCCAGAACCCATCCGCTGGCTCGGCTACAACGCAATCATCCGCAGCTTTGTCCACGAGGACCAGACCCTGGCCAACCCGGCGACCGCGCCCTGGCGGCGCAAGCTGGCCAGCGGGGTTGCCGGTTTCATGGAAGGTTTCATGCACTGAAAAACGGCACGCTTTTCATCAAAAGGCTACTTCGACAGGTATTACCATGAGCATCACGCAATTCAAGAACACCGCAACCCTGAAACTGGAAGCGTCCAATCCGGTCGCCGAGCCCCTGGGCACGCCCGTGGCCGTGGCTTCGACCACCAGTGTCGAACGCGACGACGGCGTCGAGACCGGCGTATGGGAATGCACCCCGGGGCGCTGGCGGCGGCAGATCGTTGCCCAGGAATTCTGTCACTTCATTCAGGGCCGTTGCACCTTCACCCCGGACGGTGGTGAACCGCTGCACATCGAAGCCGGCGATGCGTTGATGTTGCCGGCCAACAGCCTCGGTATCTGGGACATCCAGGAATCCGTGCGCAAGACCTACGTTCTGATTTTTTGAATGCTTTTGAAATTTGAACGCTGATCTTTTGATTGCCTGCCAATAAAAACAACCTCACCAGGAATCGACTCATGATCCGAAAGACACTGACCTTGGCTCCGCTGATGCTCGTGGCATCGATCAGCCAGGCGGCCGATACCGTCAAAATCTATAACTGGTCGGATTACATCGCGCCGGACACCACAAAAAACTTCCAGAAAGAAACCGGCATCGGTTTCACCTACGACGTCTACGACAGCAACGAAACCCTCGATGGCAAGCTGATGACCGGCAAATCCGGCTACGACGTGGTGTTCCCGTCCAACCACTTCATGGCCCGGCAGATTGAAGGCGGTGCGCTGAAGAAGCTCGACAAGCGTCAGTTGCCGAACTGGAAAAACCTCAACCCGGTATTGCTCAAGGCCTTGCAGACCAACGACCCGGGCAATGAGCACGGCTTCCCGTACCTGTGGGGCAGCACCGGCATCGGCTACAACATCGCCAAGGTCAAAGCGGTACTGGGCGACAACGCCCCGGTGGATTCCTGGGACCTGATCTTCAAGCCCGAGAACATGCAGAAACTGCAGAAGTGCGGCGTGGCCATCCTCGACAACGGCCCCGAACTGCTGCCGGCCGCATTGAACTACCTCGGGCTGCCGCCCCACAGCAAGGACCCGCAAGACTACAAAAAGGCCGAAGCCCTGCTGTTGAAAGTGCGGCCGTATGTGAGCTATTTCCACTCGTCCAAGTACACCAGCGACCTGGCCAACGGCGATATCTGCGTCGCGGTCGGTTTCTCCGGCGACATCCTGCAAGCGGAAAACCGCGCCAGGGAAGCCGGCAACGGCATCGACATCGGCTATTCGATCCCCAAGGAAGGCGCCGCGATCTGGTTCGACATGGTGGCCATGCCGGCGGACGCTCCGGACGAAAAGGCCGGTTACGCCTTCATGGACTACCTGCTGCGCCCGGACGTCATGGCCAGCGTCAGCAACTACGTGCATTACGCCAATGGCAACGAGACGGCCGACAGCCTGATCGACCCGGCGATCAAGAACGACACCAAGGTTTACCCAAGTCCTGAAATGATGGGCAAGCTGTTTGCGCTGGAGGCCATGCCGCTGAATATCGATCGGGTGCGTACCCGAGTGTGGAACAAGATTCGCACCGGCAGTTGAAGTGGTGAGCAGTCATCGGGACAGGACGTCCCGATGCCATCGTCATCAGCCGACCGGCTCGGCTGCGCAACTCATCTTTCCTGAGTCGGGTAGCTGCAAAAACACGTCATCGCCGATTTGCCAGAAGCTGTAGTTGCCTTTGTAATCCTTGCCCGTGTACTGGGTTCCGTAACTATTCGGCACCTGGTTCAGCGTAACCGAGGAGTTGGCCCATTTCAGGAACACCACGCCCGGTTCGACCGTAAAGAAGGTCGCGGCAATCAATGCGTTGAACCCTGCGCAACGATAAGCCAAGGGGCCTTCGGTGAGCCTGCTTGGGTCCTTGGTTCTCGCTATGGCCGAACCCTGACGCAATTGGAACGCACGCTCGGCATAACTTCGCACGATACACGCCCTGGCTTGCGGCCCGGCACCACACTGGTTACGGGACTCTAACCAAAACCTGTGATCGATCTCGACTTTATTCGGGCGCGGCACTGAATGTTCGTCGGTGAGCGCCAGCAGATACAGACGATTGAGTTCCCGATCCATGCTCGCCAGTTGAGCATCGTGACAGATAAGATTTTCGGCGGATGCCTGGGACGCGGCGCAATCGAAACTGGTTTTGTACGTTGGCAAGGGTTTTGGTTTTGGTTTTGCCTTTGTGGCGGCGTCACACAGGCTCGCCGTCACGCACGCGCTGACGGCGAGCACAGAGGCAAGAAGTGGCATGACCATTTTCATTTCGGCGTCACCTGAGTCTTTGCGTGATGCCCGTATTGCAACGCCTGTGTCGAAGTGTTGCACAGTCATTCGGTCGCACGGGGTCTATCGAGTGTAAAGCAGTGCCCGAAACCTGCCACATCGTGCCAGGAGAAACGTCAGTCTTCTTCTTTGCGAATCGTCGCCACTTCGTCTGACCTGACTTTCACCTTCTTGCCTGAAATGTCCTCAAACTCGAAGAAACCGTCCCGGGTTTTGGTTTTCGGCATGTCTTTGGTCAGGTACTGGGTGCCGTTCTGCAGCGTCACCACCGTTGGCGTCGAGCAACCGGCCAGCGTCAGCAGGGCCGCTACCGCCAAGGGCATGCCCAAAGTCTTGATGTCCATGATCACCTCCATAGATTCTGAAGCAGCGCCATCGGTTCGATGGCTGTCACTGCACCTCTATGGCGGTTGGTGCCGCCGGGGGGTAGAAAGTTCTACTGCCCGGGAAAAATTCCGTACAACGCCATTTATCCTTTTCCGATTGCACCGGGCAGGGTGGAACTGGTATCTGTACGCATAACCAGTATTCGCTCGCCATGGCCCATTTCCCTGTGACTGCAAATCCCCTCGACGATCCGTTCTATTACCTGAACAACTTCATGCAAGTGCTTGATTGGCTTGAGCAGCGCTCTGGCGATGTGTTGAACGTCGAGGAGCAGCATTTCATTCAAGCGTTCAAGGGGTTACCCCGTGAATCCCAGGCACTGCTGGTCAGAATGGTGATGCGCAAAGGCGTTCATTTCAGGGCGAGCAAGCTGCATTACGACGAAATCGGCGATATCGGCATAGCCGCCGGCCCGCTGCTTGAACTGGGTTGGGTCGACGGGCAAATGCCCATCGCCATCGACGAGCTGTTCGAGGTGCTGCTCAAGGCCGAAATCCTCCAGACCTTTGCCGCTGCCATCGATCAACCCAAAGGCAGGAAAAACGACTGGTTGCCCACGCTGAGCGAGCAATTTCCCCAGGCGCAGAGCTTCAACGACTGGTGTCCGTGGCTGGATGAGCGCCTGTTCAGCCTGACTATCATGGCGTTGTGCGATCGCCTGCGCCTGATGTTCTTCGGCAACCTGTACCAGGACTGGTCGGAATTTGTGTTGGCCGACCTGGGCATTTATACCTACGAAAAAGTCGAGTTCTGTGCCGAGTCCCGCGGCTTGCGCAGCCGCGAAGACGTGGATGCCTGCGTCCTCCTGCACGCGTACCAGCGACAATTCGAGGCCGGTGAAGCGCTGGAAGAGGTAGTCGAACGCATCAAGGGGCTGGTGCTGGACAACCCATGGTTGCAACGCCGGCGCGGCAAGCTGCTGTTCCAGATGGGGCAGTATTGCGAACGCATCGCGGATTTCGCCATGGCCCTGAACCTCTACCGCGAATGTGCCTATCCGGGCGCGCGTTCGCGGCTGATTCGCGTGCTGGAACGCAGTGGCGAGTTCGAGTTGGCGCTGGAGCTGGCCGTACAGGCCGAACAGGCGCCGCAGAGCGCCGCCGAACAACAACAGCTGCTCCGTGTGCTGCCACGCCTGCGGCGCAAGCTCGGCGGGCCGCCCATCAAGCGCGCAGCGCCTCGGGAAATGCAGCGTCTGGATCTGCAACTACCCAGAGTCGATCCTGCAGTGTCGGTGGAGTTTCATGTTCAGGCGCATCTGGCTGAGGATTCGGCGCCGGTGCACTACGTCGAAAACAGCCTGATCAATTCCCTGTTCGGCCTGTTGTGCTGGCCGGCGATTTTTGCGCCTTTGCCGGGCGCGTTTTTTCACCCGTTCCAGCGCGGGCCTATGGATTTGCTCAGCGAAGACTTCCATGGCCGTCGGGCCGAACTGTTTCAGGCATGCCTGGCCGAACTCGACGACGGCCGCTACCGGCAGACCATCCGCGAGCGTTATGCCGCCAAGTGGGGCGTGCAGTCGCCTTTCGTGTTCTGGAGCGTGCTCAGCGAAGAACTGCTGGAGCAAGCGCTGGATTGCCTCCCGGCCGAGCACCTCAGGCACTGGTTCAACCGTTTGTTGCTGGACATCAAGGCCAATCGCGCCGGCATGCCCGACCTGATCCAGTTCTGGCCGCAGCAAAAGACCTACCGCATGATCGAAGTCAAAGGCCCGGGCGATCGCCTGCAAGACAATCAATTGCGCTGGCTGGAGTTCTGCCACGAACACCAGATGCCGATTGCCGTGTGCTACGTGCAATGGGCGGAGCAGGGCGCTTGAGCTACAGCATTGCGGTGCGGGCGCTGTGCGAGTTCACCGCCAAGGCCGGCGACCTCGATCTGCGCTTCACACCGTCACCGACTGCGCTGGAGGGCATCGCCGGGCACCGCACCGTGGCCTCGCGGCGCAGCGAGGGTTACCAAAGCGAAGTCGCCCTTGAGGGCCAGTATCGAACCTTGACGGTCAAGGGCAGGGCGGACGGCTACGACCCCGGGCAAAACTGCCTGGAAGAGGTCAAGACCTACCGCGGCGATTTGAGCAAGCAACCGGCCAACCACCGTCAGTTGCATTGGGCCCAGGCGAAAATCTACGGCTGGTTGATGTGTCGCAAACTGGATATGCCCGGGATCAACCTGGCGCTGGTGTATTTCGACATCGTCAGCGAAAAGGAAACCTGTCTGGTCGAGCCCTTCGAGGCGGCGCAGCTGCAACAGTTCTTCGAACAGCAGTGCGCGCGTTTCCTGCAATGGGCCGAACAGGAAGTCGCCCATCGTGACGGGCGCAATCTGGCGGCGCAGCGTCTGGCGTTTCCCCACGCCGACTTTCGGCCGGGGCAACGCCATCTGGCCGAGTCGGTGTTCAAGGCAGTCAGCACGGGGCGCTGCTTGCTGGCCCAGGCACCCACCGGAATCGGCAAAACCCTGGGCACCTTGTTCCCCATGCTCAAGGCGCTGGCGCCGCAGCAACTGGACAAAGTGTTCTTCCTCACGGCGAAAACCCCGGGACGCAAGCTGGCCCTGGACGCCGCGCAAGTGATGCTTGCCAGCGCCGGTGCACCGCCATTGCGGGTGCTGGAGATGATCGCCCGGGACAAGGCCTGCGAACACCCGGACAAAGCCTGCCACGGTGAGTCGTGCCCATTGGCCCGGGGTTTCTACGATCGCCTGCCCGCCGCGCGGCAGGCGGCGATTCAACCGCGCCTGCTGGACCAGAGCGCCTTGCGCGAGGTCGCCCTGGCCCACGATGTCTGTCCGTATTACCTGAGCCAGGAGATGGCGCGCTGGGCCGACGTGGTGGTTGCCGACTACAACTATTACTTCGACTTCAGCGCCTTGTTGTTCGGTCTGGCCCAGGCCAACAACTGGAAAGTCGCGGTGCTGGTCGACGAAGCCCATAACCTGGTGGAACGCGGCCGGCAGATGTACAGCGCCAGCCTCGATCAAGGGACCTTCAACAGCGTGCGCAAATCCGCACCCGAAGTGCTGAAGAAGCCGATGCAGCGGGTCAATCGCGAGTGGAACGCCCTGCATGGCGCGCAAACCGGTGCTTATCAGGCCTATGACAAGGCGCCGCAAAAGCTCCTTCAGGCACTGTCGTCTTGCAGCGCCAGCATCGGTGATTACCTGAACGATCACCCTCAAGGGCTGGACAGTGCACTGCAGGGTTTTTACTTCGACATGCTGAGTTTTTGCCGGGTGGCCGAACTGTTCGATGAGCAGTTCCTGTTCGATATCAGCAAGCGTGACCTGGAGCGCCAGCGCAACCTCTCGCAGTTGTGCCTGCGCAATGTGGTCCCCGCCGGGTTCATCCGCCCGCGCCTGACCGCCGCGCGCAGCACGGTACTGTTTTCCGCGACCCTCAGCCCCCGGCACTATTACGCCGATTTACTGGGAACACCGGCGGACACGGTGTGCATCGACGTCGAGTCGCCGTTTCACGCCGATCAACTGCAAGTTCACATCGTCGACCGGATCTCCACGCGGTTCGTGCATCGCCAGTCCTCCCTCGAACCGATCGCGGACTTGATCGCCAGACAGTTCAGCGCTCGCCCCGGCAATTACCTGGCGTTTTTCAGCAGCTTCGATTATTTGCAGCAAGTGGCGCAGTTACTCGCCGAGAAGCATCCGCACATCAGTCTGTGGTCGCAGTCCCGAGGCATGGGCGAAGCGCAACGTCAGCAGTTTCTCGATCAGTTCCACGCCGACGGCCA
Organism: Pseudomonas sp. A-B-19; assembly: GCF_019947515.1. Classification (NCBI taxonomy): domain Bacteria; kingdom Pseudomonadati; phylum Pseudomonadota; class Gammaproteobacteria; order Pseudomonadales; family Pseudomonadaceae; genus Pseudomonas; species Pseudomonas sp. A-B-19. The sequence continues at coordinate 177,224 of NZ_JAGYGN010000005.1, read as the reverse complement.
GGGAGTCGGCTTCGCAGTGCTGGGCGGGGCCTTTGGTGAAGGCATCGATTTGCCCGGTGCGAGGTTGATCGGCGCATTTATCGCCACCTTGGGATTGGCGCAGCTCAATCCGGTGAACGAGCAACTGAAACGGCGCATGGCCGCCATTTTTGGTGCCGGTTACGACTACACCTATCTGTTTCCCGGCGTACAGAAAGTGGTACAGGCCGCTGGACGGGTGATCCGCACCCAGCAGGATCGAGGGGTGGTGATGTTGATCGACGACCGTTTTGGCCAGAGCAAGGTCAGGCAATTGCTGCCGAGGTGGTGGGACATAGCAGGCAATTATTCGGCGCATCACAGCATCGGGTTGTCACCCTGTGGGAGCGAGCTTGCTCGCGATGGCGTCCTGTCAGTCAGAAATGATGTCGCCTGACACTACGCCATCGCGAGCAAGCTCGCTCCCACAGGGATCTTCGTTGTTGCTGAGGGAGGTATCAGGCCTTGAGGTTGCGCAAGCTGCGCTCCATCCGCGCAATGCCTTCTTCCAGCAGCGACCGTGGGCAGCCGAAGTTCAGGCGCACGAACTGCTTGCAGTCATCGCCGAAGTCCAGCCCGGCGCTCAAGCCAACTTTGGCTTGTTCTAGGAAGAACTGTTGCGGGTTATCCAGCCCCAGAGCCGTGCAGTCGAGCCACGCCAGATAAGTGCTTTGCGGCAGGTTCATGGTGATGCCCGGCAAGCGGGTGCGCACGGCCTCGGCGAGAAAGTCGCGGTTGCCCTGCAGGTAGACCTTCAGTTCGGCCAGCCATGGCGCGGCTTCGGCGTAGGCGGCGCGGGTGGCTTCCATGCCCAGCGGATTGACGCTGTCGACCATGCCGCAACGAGCGTGGTTGACCTTCTCGCGCAGGTGACGGTCCTGGATGATCATGAACGAGGTCTTCAGACCTGCGATGTTGTAGGCCTTGCTCGCCGACATCAGCGTGATGGTGCGCTGGGCCACTTGGGCGCTCAATGTGGCGATCGGAATGTGCTGGCGCCCGTCGTAGCACAACTCGGCGTGGATCTCGTCGGAAATGATCCAGGCATCATGCTCAAGGCAAATGTCGGCAATGGCTTGCAGCTCGGCGCGGGGGAAGGCCTTGCCCAGCGGATTATGCGGGTTGCTCAGCAGCAAGGCGCCGCCGCCCTGCAACGACTGGCTCAAGGTATCCAGCGGCGTGGTGTAGGTGCCATCGGCTTGCGCATCGAAATTCAGCTCGACCTTGTTCAGCCCCCAATGCCCGGGGGCGTGGCGCAGCGGCGGGTAGTTCGGCACCTGCACAACGACGTTCTGTGGCGCCTGTACCAGGGCCTTCAGCGCCATGTTGAAGCCGGACTCGACGCCCGGCAGGAAGATCAGCTCCTGGGGCTCGACGCGCCAGGCGTACTTGTTCCAGAGGTCGGCGACGATCGCCTCGCGCAGGTCATCCCGGGCCACGCTGTAACCGACCATCGGGTGTTCCAGGCGTTTTTGCAGGGCCTGGATGATCACCGGCGGCGCGGCAAAATCCATGTCGGCGACCCACATCGGCAGCACGTCGGCCGGGTAGCGGCTCCATTTGGTACTGCCGGTGTCGTGACGGTCGAACACCTGATCAAAATCGAAAGTCATGCGCAAATCTCGTAAAGGCCGGTTAATCATGCCAGCCATGATAAGCGCCAATCCCCTGTAGGAGCGAGCTTGCTCGCGAAGGCGGCGGGTCAGTCACCATTAATGTTGACCTTGATGGCCCCTTCGCGAGCAAGCTAGCTCCTACATTAGGTTTTGTGCCCGGAACGACAAACGCCCGACGGTCGGCTGTCATGGTGATTTCGACAGTATTGACTACAGTTTGTAGTGTCGGCAGTCAGACTGCCACTACCGTGGTTGTTCAAAAAAAACCCGGCCATATACCGGGTTCCACCTGATCAGGAGTGCACGATGGATCTCAGCCGTCGTCAGTTCTTCAAGGTCGCCGGTATCGGCCTTGCAGGCTCTAGCCTGGGCGCGTTGGGCATGGCCCCGACGACAGCCTTTGCCGAACAGGTGCGTCACTTCAAGCTCGCCCACACCCATGAAACCCGCAACACCTGCCCGTATTGCTCGGTCGGTTGCGGGCTGATCATGTACAGCCAGGGCGATGACGCGAAGAATGTCGCGCAAAACATCATCCACATCGAAGGTGACGCCGACCACCCGGTCAACCGCGGCACCCTTTGCCCCAAAGGCGCGGGCCTGCTGGACTTCATTCACAGCCCCAGTCGTCTCCAGTACCCGCAGGTACGCAAGCCCGGCACCACGGAGTGGACGCGAATCTCCTGGGATGAAGCGCTCGATCGCATCGCCGACTTGATGAAGGCCGACCGCGACGCCAACTTCATCGAGAAGAACGCCAAGGGGCAAACGGTGAACCGCTGGTTGAGCACCGGTTTTCTCGCGGCGTCGGCGTCGTCCAATGAAGCCGGTTACATCACCCACAAGGTGATTCGCAGTCTCGGCATACTGGGGTTCGATAACCAGGCGCGTGTCTGACACGGTCCGACGGTGGCAAGTCTTGCCCCGACGTATGGCCGTGGTGCCATGACCAACCACTGGACCGATATCGCCAACGCGAATCTGGTTCTGGTGATGGGTGGCAATGCCGCCGAAGCGCACCCTTGTGGTTTCAAATGGGTCACCGAAGCCAAAGCCCACAACAAGGCGCGGCTGATTGTGGTCGACCCGCGTTTTACCCGGACCGCTTCGGTGGCCGACTATTACGCACCGATCCGCACCGGGACCGACATTGCCTTCATGGGCGGGCTGATCAATTACCTGCTGACCGAAGACAAGATCCAGCACGAGTACGTGCGGGCCTATACGGACGTGTCGTTCATCGTCAAGGCCAGCTACGGTTTCGAGGACGGATTGTTCAGCGGTTACGACGCGAGCAAGCGCAGCTACACCGACAAGTCCGGTTGGGACTATGAAATCGGCGAGGACGGCTTCGCCAAAGTCGACCCGACCTTGCAAGACCCTCGCTGCGTCTACCAATTGATGAAGCAACATTACAGCCGCTACACCCTGGAGCTGTCCAGTCAGGTCTGCGGCATGCCCGTGGACGCAATGCAGAAAATCTGGGAAGAGATCGCCACCTGCTCGCAACCGGGCAAAACCATGACGATTCTCTACGCGTTGGGCTGGACCCAGCACTCGACCGGTTCGCAGATGATCCGTAGCGCGGCCATGGTGCAATTGCTGCTGGGCAACGTCGGCATGCCGGGCGGGGGCGTCAACGCCTTGCGCGGGCACTCCAATATTCAGGGCCTGACCGACCTGGGCTTGCTGTCCAACCTGTTGCCTGGTTACCTGACCCTGCCGGCCGAAGCCGAACAGGATTACAACGCCTACATTGCCAAACGTGCACTCAAGCCGTTGCGTCCCGGACAGATGTCCTACTGGCAGAACTACGGCAAGTTCCACGTCAGCCTGATGAAAGCCTGGTACGGCGCTAATGCCACCGCCGAGAATAACTGGGGCTACGACTGGCTGCCCAAGCTGGACATTCCCGGCTACGACATCCTGAAAATGTTCGACATGATGAGCAAGGGCGAGGTCAATGGCTACATGTGCCAGGGCTTCAACCCGATCGCCGCCTTGCCGGACAAAAACCGGGTGATGAAGGCGCTGGCCAAACTCAAGTGGCTGGTGGTGATGGACCCGTTGGCGACCGAAACCTCGGAGTTCTGGCGCAACGTCGGGCCTTACAACGACGTGGAAACGGCGAACATCCAGACCGAGGTCATCCGCCTGCCCACCACCTGCTTCGCTGAAGAAAACGGTTCGCTGGTCAACAGCGGCCGCTGGTTGCAATGGCACTGGAAGGGTGCCGATGGCCCGGGGCTGGCGCGCACCGACGTGAAAATCATGGCCGAGCTGTTCCTGCGCCTGCGCAAGCGTTACCAGGCCAACGGCGGTGCCTGGGCCGAGCCGATCCTCAAGCTCGACTGGCCGTACAAAATACCGGATGACCCGACGCCAGAAGAACTGGCCCGGGAATTCAACGGCTACGCCGTCGCCGATGTCACCGACGCCTCGGGCGCGGTGGTCAAGGCCGGTCAGCAGTTGTCCGGCTTCGGCCAGCTCAAGGACGATGGCAGCACGGCATCCGGTTGCTGGATTTTCTGCGGCAGCTGGACCGAGCAGGGCAACAACATGGCCCGGCGTGACAACAGCGACCCGTTCGGGATGAAGCAGAACCTCGGCTGGGCCTGGGCCTGGCCGGCCAATCGACGGATCCTCTATAACCGCGCCTCGTGCGACCCGAAAGGCAAACCATGGGACGCGAACAAGCGGCTGGTGTGGTGGAACGGCAAGGTCTGGACCGGCACCGACGTGCCCGACTACAAAGTCGACGCCGCACCGGAAGCGGGCATCAACCCATTCATCATGAACCCCGAAGGCGTGGCGCGTTTCTTCGCCCTCGACAAGATGAACGAAGGGCCGTTCCCGGAACACTATGAGCCGTTCGAGACGCCCATCGGTATCAACCCGATGCACCCCAACAACAAGCAGGCGACCAGCAACCCGGCCGGGCGGATCTTCGATTCAGTCTGGGACAGCCTCGGGCAGGCCAAGGACTTCCCGTATGCGGCGACCAGCTATCGGCTGACCGAACACTTCCACTTCTGGACCAAGCATTGCCCGATCAACGCCATTACCCAACCCGAACAATTCGTCGAAATCGGCGAGGTGCTGGCCAAGGAAAAGGGCATTGCTGCGGGCGACCGGGTTCGGGTCAGCTCCAAGCGCGGGCATATCGAAGCGGTGGCGGTGGTGACCAAGCGAATTCGTCCGCTGCAGGTCAACAATCAGGTCGTTCACCAGATCGGTATCCCTTTGCACTGGGGTTTCACCGGCGCCACCCGTCACGGCTACCTGACCAACACCCTGGTGCCGTTCCTCGGCGATGGCAACACCCAGACCCCGGAATCCAAGTCATTCCTGGTCAACGTGGAGAAAGTCTAAATGGCCAGCCAAGACATCATTGCCCGCTCGGCCACCACCACCCCCGCGCCGTCGATACGCGGCGTGGAGGAAGTCGCCAAGCTGATCGATACCACCAAATGCATCGGCTGCAAGGCCTGCCAGGTCGCCTGCTCGGAATGGAACGAGTTGCGTGACGAGGTCGGTCACAACCATGGCACCTACGGCAACCCGCAGGACCTCACCGCAGAAACCTGGACCTTGATGCGCTTCACCGAGCACGAGACCGACGCCGGCAACCTGGAATGGCTGATCCGCAAGGACGGCTGCATGCATTGCGCCGAGCCCGGTTGCCTGGCGGCATGCCCCAGCCCGGGGGCAATCATCAAGCACGCCAACGGCATCGTCGATTTCGATCAGGACCACTGCATTGGCTGCGGCTACTGCATCACCGGATGCCCGTTCAACATTCCACGGATCTCGCAGAAGGATCACAAGGCCTACAAATGTACGTTGTGTTCGGACCGGGTGGCGGTAGGGCTGGAACCGGCCTGCGTGAAAACCTGCCCGACCGGCGCCATTGTGTTCGGCTCCAAGGACGACATGAAGGAACACGCCGCCGAGCGTATCGTTGATCTCAAGAGCCGTGGCTTTGAAAACGCCGGCCTGTATGACCCCGCGGGCGTCGGCGGCACCCATGTGATGTACGTACTGCACCACGCCGATACGCCGAAACTGTACGCTGGTTTGCCGGCCGATCCGGTCATCAGTCCCTTGGTCAACCTGTGGAAAGGCGTGAGCAAACCGTTGGCGCTGCTGGCCATGGGCGCGGCGGTGCTGGCCGGGTTCTTCCACTACGTGCGGGTCGGCCCGCAAGTGGTCGAAGAGGATGAACACCCGAGCCCGCCGGATACCTCGGTGCACGAAGTCGACCCGGCGGTGCATACCTTCGATCCCCGTGGGGAGGGTAAGCCATGAGCGACAAGACCATCCTGCGCTATACGAGCAACCAGCGCACCAATCACTGGCTGGTGGCGATTCTGTTCTTCATGGCCGGGTTGTCCGGGCTGGCGCTGTTCCACCCGGCCCTGTTCTGGCTGAGCAACCTGTTCGGCGGCGGTCCGTGGACGCGCATTCTGCATCCGTTCATGGGCGTGCTGATGTTTTTGCTGTTCCTCGGCCTGGTGCTGCGTTTCTGGCGCGCCAACTATTTCATCGCCAACGATCGCCTGTGGCTCAAGCGCATCGGCCGGGTGATCAAGAATGTAGAGGAGGGCGTTCCGCCCATTGGCAAGTACAACCCCGGGCAGAAGTTGCTGTTCTGGACTTTACTGCTGTGCATGCTGGTGTTGCTGTTCAGTGGCCTGGTGATCTGGCGCGCGTATTTCAGCGATTACTTCGGCATCACGCTTATCCGCTGGGCGAGTTTGCTGCATGCGCTGGCCGCTTTCGTGCTGATCCTGAGCATCATCGTGCACATCTATGCCGGGATCTGGATCAAGGGCTCGGTAAGCGCCATGTTGCACGGCTGGGTCAGCCGCGCCTGGGCGAAGAGGCACCACGAACTCTGGTACCGCCAAGTAACTCAAGATGAGACCCGCGACGCAGCACCCAAGCGACCGATCACTAAAAAGGGCTGACATTTGCCAACCATCCTTGAGCCTGGAGAAATAGAAGCGGCGGCCAGTTCGCCGCCGTTTCTGTACATGCCACCGCATAACCTGTTCAGCCTGCGTGCCCTGCGCCTGGAAACGCTGGCCGAAGGGCACCCGCTGGCCGATTACCTACGCCTGATTGCCGGATTGTGCCGGGTGCAGCAACAGGTGCTGGACGACCCACCGCTGAGCGAACCTCTCGACCGACAACGCATCGAGTTGTGCCAGCAACACGGCTTGCCGCCGTTCGCGGCCGACAGCCTGGCGCGCGAAGACGATTGGCAGCTTTACCTCGATGCTTTGCTGCAGCGCTATAGCGCACCAGGGCAACCCGCCGTGGCCGATGCCGTGCAAACCTTGCGCCTGGCCGGTGCCGGGCAGCGCCGTGCTTGGGCGGTGGCGTTGATCAGCGGCCAGTATTCGCTGGTGCCGGCAGCACTGGTGCCGTTTCTCGGTGCGGCGTTGCAAACGGCCTGGAGCCACTGGCTGTTGAGCACGCCCAATCTGCAACTGACCCCCGGTGACAGCCTCAGCCTGTGCCCGGCCTGTGGCTCGCCGGCCATGGCCGGGGTCATTCGCCATCGTGGCAAGCACAATAGCTTGCGTTATCTGGTCTGTTCGCTGTGCGCCTGCGAGTGGCATGTGGTGCGGGTCAAGTGCGTTTATTGCGAGCAGAGCAAGGGCCTGGAATACCTCAGCCTTGAAGATGACCGCCATGCCGCCAACCAGGCACCGTTGCGTGCCGAAGTCTGCCCCGGTTGCAACAGCTATCTGAAGTTGCTCTATCTGGAGAACGATGCGGATGCCGAAGCGCTGTCGGCAGACCTGTCCAGCCTGATGCTCGACATGCGCCTGACCCAGGACGGTTATCAGCGTCTGGCCCCGAATCTGCTGCTGGCTCCGGGAGACGAATAAGCGCACCGTCTACACTCTGGCGCGAGGGACTTTCGTTTTCAGGAGCGCCAGATGTCTGCACGCGGTGCCAGCCAACCCCTGCGTCTACCTTCCATCGACAGCTTGTTGCGGCACCCGGCGTGCCTGCCGTTGGCCGAGCGTTATGGGCGCGACGCCTTGCTGAGTACCTTGCGGCTTTTGCTGGATGAGTTGCGCGAAGGGGTGCAGCAGGGTTTGCTCGAACCTGCAGAAGTCAGCGCCGAAGTGTTGGCGGGCAGGGGCGGCGAACGATTGGCAACCCAGCATCGCAGCCAGGTGCGCCGGGTGTTCAACCTCACCGGTACGGTGCTGCACACCAACCTCGGGCGGGCGTTGTTGCCCGAAGAGGCGATTGAGGCGGTGCAAATGGCCGCGCGCTATCCGCTGAACCTGGAATTTGACCTGCGCAGCGGCAAGCGCGGTGACCGCGACGACCTGATCGAAGGCTTGATCCGAGAACTGAGCGGTGCTGAAGCGGTGACCGTGGTCAACAACAATGCCGCAGCGGTCTTGCTGACCCTCAACAGCCTGGGCGCGCGCAAGGAAGGGATTATTTCCCGGGGCGAACTGATTGAAATCGGTGGCGCCTTTCGCATCCCCGATATTATGGCCCGCGCCGGGGTAAAGCTGGTTGAGGTCGGCACCACCAACCGCACCCATGCCCGCGACTACGAGACCGCCATTGGCCCGCGTAGCGGTTTGATCCTGCGCGTGCATGCGAGCAACTACAGCATTCAAGGCTTCACCACACGTGTGGCGACGGCTGAACTGGCACAAATTGCCCACCAACATGGACTGCCGCTGCTTGAAGACCTCGGCAGCGGCAGCCTGCTGGACCTGACCCGCTGGGGCTTGCCCGCCGAACCGACGGTTCGCCAGGCACTGCTCGATGGCGCGGACATCGTTACCTTCAGTGGCGACAAACTGCTTGGCGGGCCGCAAGCCGGGCTGATCGTCGGCCGCAAGGAATTGATCGCCAGGATCAAGAATAACCCGCTCAAGCGTGCGCTGCGGGTCGACAAAATGACCCTGGCGGCCCTGGAAGCGGTGCTGGGTTTGTACCGCAACCCGGACCGACTGGCCGAGCGCTTGCCGATCCTGCGCCTGCTGACCCGGCCACAGGCCGATATCCTCGCCCAGGCCGAGCGATTGCGGCCAGCGCTGGCCCAGGTGCTGGGTGCGGGCTGGAGCGTCAGTGCCATGCCGGCACTGGGCATGATCGGCAGCGGCAGCCAGCCGGTGGCACGGCTGGCCAGCGCGGCGCTGTGTGTGCGACCACTCACCTCCAAGCGTTTGCGCGGGCGATCTTTGCTCAATCTTGAGCAGGCTTTGCGCGCTTTACCGATTGCGGTTCTCGGGCGCATTGACGATGACGCCCTGTGGCTGGACCTGCGGCAACTGGACGACGAGCCGGCATGGCTGGCGCAACTCGATCAATTACACGTGGAGGGCCGGAAAGGGTGATTGTCGGCACCGCAGGGCACATCGACCATGGCAAAACTGCGCTGCTCCAGGCGCTGACCGGTCAGGCGGGTGACCGGCGCCGGGAAGAGCGTGAGCGCGGTATGACCATCGACCTTGGCTACCTGTATGCTGTGCTGGAGCCGAATGCGCAGTTGACCGGTTTCATCGACGTTCCCGGCCATGAACGCTTCACCCACAACATGTTGGCCGGGGCGCAGGGCATCGATCTGGTGTTGCTGGTAGTGGCCGCCGATGACGGCGTGATGCCACAGACCCGCGAGCATCTGGCGATTGTCGAGTTGCTGGGCATTCCCCGGGCGCTGGTGGCCATAACTAAGTGCGACCGGGTCGATGGTGCCCGGGTGCAGGCTGTTCGCGAGCAGGTGAGCGCATTGCTGGCGCCCGGTCCGTATGCCGGTGCGCCGCTGATGGCGCTGTCGAGCGTGACCTTTGATGGCATCGACACCTTGCGCCAGGCGTTGCTCGATGCCCAGCGTGAAGTGTCGCAACGCAGCACCGAAGGCGGTTTTCGCCTGGCGATCGATCGGGCCTTCAGCGTGGCCGGGGCCGGTATCGTGGTGACCGGTACGGCGCTGTCCGGCCAGGTTGCGGTAGGCGATACCTTGCTGCTGGGGCCCCAAGGCAAACCGGTGCGCATTCGGGGTCTGCACGCGCAAAACCAGGCCACCGACCAGGCGTTTGCCGGCCAGCGCGTGGCGTTGAACCTGAGTGCCGAGCGGCTGGCCCTGGAGCACATCCATCGCGGCCACTGGTTACTGGCCGCCGGCTTGTACGCACCGACACAGCGCCTGGACATCGACATGCAGTTGCTCCCCGGCGAATCCCGCGCTTTCGAGCACTTTCAGGCGGTGCACGTGCACCTCGGCACCCAGGACGTCACCGGTCGAGTCGCCTTGCTCGAAGGCACCAGCCTGGCGCCGGGTGAGCGGATGTTGGCCCAATTGCTGCTCAATGCACCGGTGCATGCGGTGAAAGGCGATCCGCTGATCCTGCGCGATCAGAGTGCCCAACGCACCCTTGGCGGTGGCCGGGTGCTCGACCCGTTTGGCCCCACCCGGCAACGCCGCAGTCCCGAACGGCTGGTGCAGCTGCATGCATTGGCCAACAGCACGAAACTGGAGGACGTTCTACCGGCGTTGCTGGCCCACAGCGACACCGGGCTCGATCCGCAGCGCCTGGAACGGCAGTTCAACCGACCGCGCAGCAGTTGGGTGTTGCCCGCTGACGTGCGCTGGATCGACACCCGTCAAGGCGCGTTGCTGTTCAGTGCCGATCGTTGGGAAGCCTTGAAGGTGGCGGTACTGGAGCACCTCGCACGCTTTCATCAGCTCGATGCGGATCAAATGGGGCCGGACCGCGATCGCTTGCGCCGATTCGCCGGCAGCACTCTGGAACGCGCGACATTTATCAGCCTGCTCGATCAGTTGCTGGCCAGCGGCGACATCGCCAGCAGCGGCCCGTGGTTGCATCTGCCCGGGCATCAGGTGCGCTTGAGCGAAACGGACGAAACCCTGTGGCGACACTTGCAGCCGCTGTTCGAACAGGCCGGTTTCGACCCGCCGTGGGTGCGCGACCTGGGGCATGGGGAAGCGGCCGTGCGCGACTTGCTGCGCAAAATGGCGCGCCTGGGCTTGATGCACCAGGTGGTGCGCGATCTGTTCTATACCGACAGCATGATTCGTCGATTGGCGGCTATGCTGTTGCAACTGGCCGACGCCAATCCGGTGATTCAAGTGGCAGTATTTCGGGATGCGGTGGGTCTGGGACGCAAGCGCAGCATTCAGATACTGGAGTACTTCGACCGTATCGGCCTGACCCGGCGCTTTGGCGATCGACGACAGATTCGCCCGGACAGTGCGTTGGCCCGGCACACAGAGCACTGATTCAGGGGGCAAGACTTCAAGGAAGGCAATCGCGCCCGGTGGCGCGGCCGGGCTTCAAACCCGGTTGGGGACGGCATCCGTTCCCGGGCAGGTTCGACTCCGGCTGCCTTCCGCCAATCAACCCCAATCCTTCTGACTCAACCCAATCCCTTGTGGGAGCGAGCCTGCTCGCGTCAGCCATGCGCGGTTAACATTCTCTGTTTGAATGCAACGGGATCGAATGGGCGAGGTTTTCCGCTGGATTCACCTTCCCGAAGAGCGGCACGGATCGTTTCGAGTTCAGCGCTGCACTCCTGTTCAAGACGGATCAGATCGCGAATATATTCGCTGTCGTTGGTGTAATGGCCCGCTTCTATCTGCGCTTTGATCCCGTTGTCTTGCTGGTCAGTCACAGTGATGGTTTTTCGTACGGTTCCCATGATCGGGCCTCCATGGAGATGGTCGACTGCGTGCTACCAATCATACTATTGGTGCGGTATCGAGCAGGCGAGCTCTATTGCGATCCATCCAGTCCGAACAGAATTTGCAGCTTTGCGGCAAGCCCTAATGCCAGTCAGTCAAGGGATCGACGAGCGCTGATTAACCTGTGGCGAGGGAGCTTGCTCCCGCTGGACTGCGCAGCAGGCCCATTTGTTGGGGCCGCTTCGCTGCCCGGCGGGACGGTGCGGCGATCCGACAAGCTCCCTCGCTACGGGTTCAGTGTCTCGGCTTAACTGACTGGCAATACGGCAAGCCCGCTCCAACAATTGAATGCATTCCAGACATTGCCGAATGCTTTGCTCAGAACCCCAGCGGGTACTGAATCACTACATATATCCGGTCTATGTCATCACCTGCCTGCGCCTGGTTGGCCCGGTGCGAAACATGCGACACCTGCAGCGACAAGTCCTTCGCCGCACCCGTTTGAACGATGTACTTCAAATCAATGTCGCGCTCCCAGTGTTTACCCCCATCACCCTGTTGCGGCACGAAGGTGCCGGTCGCCGGGTCGAACGGGTTGTAGGCCCCGCCTTGTGGCGCATGGGTGCCGTCGATCTGGTCGCCGGTGACGTAACGGGTCATGAACTTCAGGCCGGGTACCCCGAAGGTGGCCAGGTCCAGGTCGTAGCGAACCTGCCAGGAGCGTTCGCGGGCGCCGTTGAAGTCGGCGTACTTGATCGAGTTAGCCAGGTAGATAGAGTCGCCACCGACAAAATCGAACGGCGTATCACCGTTGATCTTCTGATAGGCCAGGGTGAAACCATGGGCGCCCAGCGTGTATCGGCCGGACAGGCTGTACGCCGTATTGTCGATGGCACCGGCCAGCGCCTGACCGGTGTCCCGGGTGTGATAGAGGTTGGCGTCGAGGAACACTTCGGACTGCTTGAAGTGCAGATTGCCGTAGTACTGATGCCAGGTGTCGGTCAGCTCCGAGGCGTACAGGGCGCCGCCAACCGGGCTTTGGGTAAACAGGTCGGCGCCGACAAACGAAATGCCGCCGGCCTCGGTGTTGGCACCATAACCGAAAAAGTTGCCCTTGCCTGACGCACTGTCCTGATTCTTGAACGCCGTGAAGCGGCCGGCCTGCAGGTTCATTCCTTCGATTTCGCGGCTGTCGAGCAGAAAACCGGTGGCGTACTCCGGTTGCAGGCGTTTGTCCGCGGTGTCGAACACCGGGCTTTCGACCTCCATTTCACCAAACGCCAGGGTGGTGTTCGAGGCCTTGAGCTTGATCGCGCCGCCGCCGCTGGAGTAATCGCTTGCGCTGCGGCCGTCACTGTCCACCGGCAGTAATCCGGTCCCGGAATGGCCCTTGCCGCCATCGAGCTTCAATCCCAGAAAGGCATGGGCATCGAGGCCGAAGCCGACGGTTCCCGGTGTGAATCCGGATGTAAAAGCGCCAATAAAACCTTGAGCCCATTCGGCTTTGTAGTTCTTGCCGGTTGGCGAGGGGGATCGATAGTCGCTGTTCAGATAAAAGTTTCGGCTGAGTACGCCAAGCGTCGCTCCGTCGAAAAATCCTTCTGCGCCTTGCGCCGGTTCATCGGCCAGTGAGTGGGTAGCGAACAGGCAGAAGCACAGCGCAATCGTCACCCTGAAGTCTTGCGGGAAGAGGGTCATCAATGGCTCACCACAGGGGGGAGCGACTGCGATGATTTACTGTAGGAGCGAGCTTGCTCGCGATGGTCTCAATAGCGCCGCGTTCAGCCGGTAAACACGCGTTATCGTTAACGACCATCGCGAGCAAGCTCGCTCCTACAGGAGTCCGTCTGCAGTCGCCGGTTTTTTCAACGGACCTTAATGGCCTTCGGATGCACCAAACATGGTCTTGGCGTAGATCAGGCCCAGACCGTAGGCGCCACCGTTGGCAATCGAGGTTTTCACGGTTTCGTCGTAGGTCTCGCCGCGGGCCCAGTCACGTTGCAGTTCCAGCAGGTATTGCAGCGCGGTCATCGGCCGGGCACCGATCTGGATCATGCGCTGCATGGCCATTTCATGGGCTTCAGTGCTGACGTCGCCACAGGCGTCGGCAATCACATACACCTCGAAGCCCTGATCGATCGCCGACAGCGCCGGGCCGACGATGCAAACGGACGTCCACAAACCGGCGAGGACAATCTTCTGCTTGCCGATGGCATTGACTTGCACGGCGATGCGCTCGTCTTCCCAGGTATTCATGCTGGTGCGGTCGATGACGTTGTGTTCCGGGAACACGGCTTTGATTTCATCGAAGATCGGCCCGGAAAAACTCTTCTCGGCGACGGTGGTGAGGATGGTCGAGACCTTGAAGCCACGGGCTGCCTTGGCTACCAGCGCGGCGTTGTTGCGCAGGGTCACGGCATCGATCGACTTGGTCGCGAAGGACATCTGCGACTGGTGGTCGATCATGATCAGGGTGTGGTCGGTCGGGGTCAGCAGGGTTTTGCCGGGGACTGCTTTTGCAATGGCCATGACAGGGTCCTTACGGGGTGTGAATGAGGACGTCATGGTTACGTAGATCGGGTCGGGAATATTGAATCGGTGTGCTGTCTTTGAGGCCCGCTGCCCAAGTGGTTCATGATTACATTACGTCCCCAAGCCGACGGATTGCACATGCCGGGCAAGCGGCGGGCCTATCGGCGCAAGGCCGATGGGCAGGTCAACCTGAGGTGTGCTTCGGGAGCGGATGCCAGAGGAGCCGATATACCCTTTGGGAGCGATCTGTGGCGAGGGGGGCTTGCCCCCGTTTATCGTTTACGACCATCGCCAGCAAGCTGGCTCCTACAAGGGACCGTGCCCACAAAGGTAGTTATTCGGCAACAGCAGGCGATGCCGGATCAGCCCTCAAAGATGATCCGCATCGATCACCGCCTTGGCGAACGCCTGTGGATCTTCCTGCGGCAGGTTGTGGCCGATGCCGCCGCTGATCAGCCGGAATTGGTACTTGCCGGTGAAACGCTTGGCGTAATCCTCGGGGGCAGGGTGGGGCGCGCCGTTGGCATCGCCTTCCAGGGTAATGGTCGGCACACTGATGGACGGCGCCGTGGCCAGTTTCTGCTCCAGCGCTGCATATCGGCTTTCACCCTGGACCAGGCCCAGGCGCCAACGATAGTTGAACACGGTGATATCGACATGGTCGGGGTTGTCCAGCGCCTTGGCACTGCGGTCGAAGGTGGCGTCATCGAACGCCCATTTCGGCGAAGCCAGTTGCCAGATCAGCTTGGCGAAGTCGTGGGTGTTCTTTTCATAACCGGCGCGACCACGGTCGGTGGCGAAGTAGAACTGATACCACCACTGCAATTCCGCCTTGGGTGGCAACGGGTTCTTGCCGGCCGCCTGGTTGCCGATCAGATAACCGCTGACTGAGACCAGCGCCTTGACCCGGTCCGGCCACAACGCCGAGACAATGTCGGCCGAACGCGCACCCCAGTCATAACCACCGAGCACCGCTTGCTTGATCTTCAGGGCATCCATGAAGTCGATGACATCAGTGGCCAGCGCAGCCGGTTGGCCATTGCGCAGGGTTTTGTCGGAGAGGAAATGCGTATCGCCATAGCCGCGGGCATAGGGCATCAGCACCCGATAACCCTTGGCGGCCAGCAAGGGCGCGACCTGGTCATAGCTGTGAATGTCGTATGGCCAGCCGTGCAGCAAGATCACCACCGGCCCGTTGGCCGGGCCTGTTTCGGCATACGCCACGTCCAGCAGCCCGGCGTCGACATGCTTGAGCGAGCCGAACGGCGAGGGCGCCGCCCGAGTGGTGCCAGCCGGGGTTGCCGCTGGCTGCGCGGTGGCGGCCGTTTGCCCGTAGGCTGCGCCGAAAACGCCGAACAGGGTCAGCGCAAGGATCGAAGGGCCGACCAAGTGGCGGCGAGCGTTGCCGGTGTTGCTGTTGCGCGGTGCCATCTTCATGGGATTTCTCCATTGCCAGTCAAGGGTCAGGGGGCCGGTCCGAGCCCCTTCAAACCTGGCTTGCATTGAAACGCGGCAACGTATCCGGCCTGTGTCGAATCGCCGGGCGGATGAATGCCTGTGTATCGGGCCGTCGCGCCGACACACTGTGATACATGGGGACTTGGCCTGAGCCTTTTGGATAGGCAGCGAAACTTAGCTGCGGCTGAGGAGCGGGGAAGTCGACCGGTTTTCTGCTATGGCTTCGAGTCAGAGTAAAAGCCAACTCGACTAAAGCACTATTTAGTCGAGTTATGTCGATAAACGCTGCGAATACGGCGCTAAGATCACGAATTATGGGGTATACGACAAATGACTCAAATCTCCCTGCAAATTGGAGAAATGATCAAAGCCCTGAGTCTAGAGCCCCATATCGAAGGTGGATTCTTTCGCAGAACCTACCAATCGGCCGACGAGAACACTGTTGTGACTGCAGGTGGCCAACGGCTTTGCATGACGTCGATTTTCTATCTGTTGACCCAGGATTCTCCGATAGGTCATTTCCATCTCAACCAGTCAGACATCGTTCATTACTATCATGTGGGCGATCCGATTCGGTACACGTTGATTTTTCCAGATGGCACGTTGAAAACCATCGTGATGGGTCACGACGTTCTAGCCGGACAATGCTTGCAACTGCATGTGCCCGGTGGCATCTGGAAAGCTTCGCAGGTGATGCACGGCGCTGCAGGGTTCGGCTTGATCAGTGAAGCGGTTACGCCAGGATTTGATTTCGCGGATGGATATGGAAATGGGCGACCGGCAAAAGCTCGGTCAACAGCTTCCTGAGCATTGGGCGCTGATCGAAAAGCTGACGCGAGGATAGTACTCAGAAGAAACGATGACCCTATCCCCATAGCGACCAGTTGCAGCCTAATCAAGAACTTAACAAAATCCACTCCGCGATTGCTCAGTCGATATGGTCAAAGTCCCTTCTAATGTTGGGAAGTGATTCCGTACCCATAGCATCACTGAGAAGTAATTTTTTCCCTAAAGAATCACTAACCATTAAAATTCACAAAACAATGCAGATTTCAAGGTAGCTGGCGCATGAAATCATTGAGACCACCTAGCCTTTATATCTTACCGATCTTTGTAGGCTGATAGAAGTTTCCAATAAGTCCTAGAAGGTTCCGTCTGTCGTAGTAAAATTTTGGGAAGCGATTTCGAACCCCTGCAACCAGCGAGATCGAATCCCATGGCGACAATGAAAGGTCACCGCCGAAAGCAGCTAACGGCTAGTAGGAAAACGAGCGGTCACAACCGCAGTCTCTGGATAACCTATAGCCCGAAAATGAATGCTGATCTCAAGATCTTGGGCGACCTGGAAATTATCCATTGGGCTACTGAGCTTGAGACCAGTTCGAGCGTGCTGGCCTACAGATTCGATGAGGATGTCGACATCAGCTTGAATGCGGATGACATCGATGATTTCACGAAGCTCAGAGGGATATGGGTTGAGCGTCGGGATGGCTCGGTAGCACTCCATCAGATAGACGCCGAGGAGAAGCTAGACCCAGACCGCAAATCGGTGCCCATCCGTTATCGACACACTGATCAGGTCGTTCGCCACGCTCAGCTCGTTTCGATTACGTTCGCCCACCTTGCATTAGTCGCCTATCAGTTGGGCTTCTGGCTGAAAGTGATTGCTATGGCATCGCAGGTGAGGAGTTACGTACTTGACCATGAAACTGAGCTGGTGGGCACCCAGGTTCAGTTGAAGAAGGAGGGGACGATCCGGTCTCTCCTTGATGACGTGGATATCTCAGATCAAGCCATCGCGCTGGGTGTCATCTGCAGATTGATCATTGCTGGATCTGTGATGGTTGAGGTTGACAAAAACGGCTTCGGTTATAACACCGTCTGGCGCGCACTATGAGCAGACGCTCTCGCTCGCAAATCATAGAGCTTATCCAGGCCACGATGCCTTGGGAAGAAGTCTCTGTTCAAGCTTTGGAGCCGAAGGCTGCCGAGATCTACCGGCACAGGAAGCAGGCGCTTGAGCTGTACATGAATGGAAGCACGATCGAATCCATAAAGCATGCCACTAACATAGATGGCAGCTACTTAAAAAAAATGATAAAGCGCTGCCTTCTGTTAGCACCTGATCGATCTGTTTATGGTTACCGCGCGCTCTTGCCTCATATTGCGATAAAAACCTACAAGCGTACGAAGGAAGTTGATGCGTCCCTGTGGCAATCGGGCGCTGGGCTCTCTGGCGTTCTGGGGGCGATTTTCACGCTTTACCCAAAACTTGAGTCGGAGCTTCAAGATCTCATCTTGAAGAGGAAGCCCAAAGGAAAAAATAAAAAAGTGCATGAGTTCGCAATACGGCCAAAAGATCTTCACATTGCCTTTATAAATATACTAAAAGACAATGGGCACCCGACAGCGAAGTGGCCATTTAACACAAAGCATCGCGGCATTAGAACCTTGACTGCGTATGTGAGCAAAGTGCGAGATCAAAATTTTGAGCGGACTGTTCATATTACTGGTGATCGTGGTGCGATTGCGCATATACCTGTCGGTACAGGGCATTCCTCACTGACCAAGTCAAGGGGCCTGATGGAGATTATTGAGATTGATTCTTATACAGTCGATGCATTATTCATCTTGATACTTCAACATGAATATGGGCTTGAAACCTATCATATCTTGAAAAAGCTGCACCTCCTTGCAGCGGTCGAGTCACTGACTTCTGCAGCGCTTTGGTTTTATGTCGTTCATGGTGACGACGTGACTGCTGAAGATGTCGTGGCACTAATACGCCAAATGCTTAGCGCTAAGCTCCCAAGACCCGAGTTTACAATCAAGGATTTGGATATAAATCCGGGTGCGGGGTTTCCCGCAGAGGTGATTCCTGAGATGACGCAGGTAGAGCCGTCGATCATTCGACTTGATAATGCGTTAGCACACCTGAGTGATAAGGTTAGTACGCTCCGAATGCAAATTGGATGCATAAATGAATATGGTGTTCCTGGCCGCCCGGAAAGACGACCGAACATCGAACATAAATTTAAGCTTCTGGCTGCGGATTTGATTCAACGCTTTCCAAATACTACGGGTGCAGGCCCTGATAAAGGCAGAGCCATTGATCCCGAACGAGCTGCTATTCAGTTCCGGGTCACCAGTGATGAACTCGATCAATTGGTCTACGCGTATCTCGCTAACCTGAATGCGGAGCCGACCGAGGGCCTGCGGAATTTGTCCCCACTTGAAGCGGTCGCACAGTTGGTAAGGAAGGATCATTATATACCGAGGCGACCACCACTTGATATGCGTGAATCATTGGGGGTTGTCAGCGTGAAGAGCACGCGGACAGTCAAAGGTGGAGCCAAAGATGGCCATCGCCCTTATATTACTTTTAAGAGAGGCAGATATACCTCGTCCAGATTGATGGATAGTCCCGATCTCGTTGGAAAAGAAATAATCATTGAAGTCAACGAGTCGGACATTCGAGTCGTACAAGGGTTTCTGAAAAACGGCGCTCCTATAGGGCCTCTCACGGTACAGGGGGACTGGGCTGAGCTCCCTCATAGCCTTAGAACCCGTGACGAGATCAACTCACTGATGTATCGGAAGGTCATATTTCGTACGAGTGGTGTCAACATTTTTGCGACCTTCAAGCGACATCTGGAAGCAAATCTCGAAGCAGCTGCGGCGAGCAACAAGCAAGATCGAAGGTCGGCATCGAAGCTCGACAGGCTGAGAGCTGAGCAATCTCGTAGCGCTTCCGAAGTTGAGAATAGTGCTCAACCTGTAGCGCTGCAACAGCCTGCCCCGTCTCTGACTCAGAAGGCTCCTATACCGGAGCGCGAGTTTCTTGTTCCACCTAGCAGCTTAGACCTCATCGAATTGGTCAAAAAGCTCTAAGAGGGCCTTATGAACACTTATGACCCGTACGACGCCGAGCAGCAAGAGACGTTCCTGTGGAACCACCCGTTAGTGACAAAGAACTATGTCGCACTCACTCCTAGTATGCCGCAGGTGCTCGGGATAGTCATGGACTGCGTAATGCTTCATAAGACGTGCCTAGTCTTTAAGGCTTTCCCCCGGATGGGGAAAACTACGGCATGTAACTTCGTGATCAGCGCACTGAATAGCCATCCCGCATTCAAGGACAGATTTCTGACGCGCGTATCCGCGGACACAAACGGTGATCGGAAACGCCGGGAAAATATCGTCAAGTGTTTGGCCAGGTCATTGGGTCTCCGACTGCCTAAGAGAATAGATATCGGGACGTTGCGAGTAGATGTACTGAATGACATAGAAAGCACCCTGAGAAACAGGGGGGGGAGGCACTGGGTTCTATTCTTAGATGAGCTTCAAACGCTTACGATAGAAGATTTTGAGCAGCTACAGTATATCCAAAATGTACTAGCCGTTGGTAATGTTGACACCACGCTCATTGGCTTTAGCCAAACACAAATTAGCTATGCGATTGAATTGCTTAAAAACCAGAAGCGTGCGGAGCTGACTGCCCGGTTTCTTAGTGAAGTATGGGATCTGCCGCATTGCACAGACCATACCTGGATGGCTGAAACTATGAAAGGGTTCGATGAAGACTTTACTTATCCCGCCGGAAGCCGTTGCACCTACACTCAGTTTTTTCTTCCGCAAGCTTATGCCGCTGGCTTTCGTCTTGCCAGCACGGCCTCGGACATTTATCAGGTAATGTCTGAGGCTGCGAAAACCTATAATCTTCCTCTGCTTCCCACCGCATTCGTG
This sequence comes from Pseudomonas sp. A-B-19, assembly GCF_019947515.1. Lineage (NCBI taxonomy): Bacteria > Pseudomonadati > Pseudomonadota > Gammaproteobacteria > Pseudomonadales > Pseudomonadaceae > Pseudomonas > Pseudomonas sp. A-B-19. The sequence goes on along the minus strand of NZ_JAGYGN010000005.1, from coordinate 157,166 downwards.
TTTGAGGTGTTCAGGCTTATTCTGATTCGCTCCATGAAACGAGACGCCCCAGAGTTTACTCTGACCCAAAAAATTATTGAATCTGCCACGTCAGAGTCACAGTTGAGCAGCTATGCAGATATTCTCACACAGAGCGGCGTGTTATGAAACCGTCGAATCCAGTTCATCTAATCTTTCTTAGGCCTCCGCTCAAATACACTTCCTCCTGGCTGATATTTCTCCATGTGATGAAGTGGAACCACACTCGCGCTTTTCATGAGATTCGCGAACTTTTGGAGGTCGGTGGCTCCGAGCCCGAGGAGTTCGATCGTTGGTGGGACGGTGCTCAAGTTCCTCATTCAAGAGTGGAGGACGCATGTGGGCTCCTACGCAATGAGCTTAAATATTCGTTTTTAGATGGCTGGTTTCCTTTGCCCGGATATTGGGAGTGTGAAACCCTACAAATGAGGCCTCGACCCAGAATCCGACACTGCCCTCAATGCATCAAGATGGGATATCATTCGGTAGTATTCTATTTCGAACACATCACGCATTGTCCTTGGCATCATGAAGCCCTTGAGGACTGCCAGCAATGCTCGGATGTGTTATCAAAGCAATGGCCGGGAAAGGAAGGGATCGCAGCTGCTTCAGAGAGATGTAAGCATTTGGGCATTATCCTTGATGTTTTATCGTCAGATGAAGCGCCTAAAGATTTTCAAATCGAGGTAATCGCTTGGTGTGACGGGCTTAAAGATTGGATCAGGCGTGGATCGCGTTTGGTAGGACAGGACATCTATGAAGTAGTGGCGGCAGAGCCGTCCAAACTGCAAGACAAAGAAGTCGTCTTCAAATTCCTAGCAGATCGTGGATCGCCTGGATATTTTGCATCTAAGGTTGAAGCGCCCGCTTCAATGCTAAAATTCCCTCTTTCAAAGCTCGCCTGGGAAATAAGATTTTATCACATCCTCAGTTCTCCTAGCGAAGAATGTATCAGGTGTTATGATGCTATACGGGAAACGCAGCCACACGCTGATTTCGAAGACTCTGTATCAACCATTAAGTCTATTCGTAGGTATATATATCGTCGCTATATACGCCTGCATAGAAAATGTTTGGCGCGTCTTGTTCGTACGGCCTCGGGGAACTGGTATGCTTTCAATCTTGATACCATATGCCCCTGCGTGATGGCTTATTTGATTGTCTTTTCTCGGCGTTGGGGTGTCTCGCCTTGGGATATGCTGCATATAAAAATAAGCCATTTGCATTCGTATGGCATTAGCTCTGCTCGGCGCGGGGAAACCCTACAGTGCGAGAGTGAGCTAGGGATGTATAGGTTGATTGGCAACTTTTACAAGATGTGGAGCATACTCCGCCACTTTCGGGAGATAGATTGTCGCACGCTTGTGCTGAATTACAGGCATGACGGCAGTCTGCTTAGCTTTGTAGCTCCGATGATTTACGAAACCGCACGCCGGTACCGCGATTATATCTACTGGGATGCGATCTTGTTCATGGAGGATCCAGAGTTTGCGCTCGCAGGCAGCATCCCAGACTGCGTTAGCCGTCGCAGGTATCCGCTGCAGGTGACGCTTGATCGCTGGTACTACTCGGCGCTGAAAAACAACCAGAACATCCTATGTGCGCTGCATAACGTGGGATCAAACAGTAACCGCCGTCTCGATCTGTAGCGGTGAGTCACTCCCAATGCCTCCCCACTGACTGCTTGGAATCTCCAAGCTTCCGGGCAACCCAAACCCGGTTAGCCCATGAGCTTTCAGGCGCTGCACCTGGGAACTAACAATAAAAAGCTAAGAGAGTGGAAATCGGCTCATGGCCGAGAGTTAGTTGAGGCTTGGAGGGAAATTTAGCAAGCTCCAAGCCTGGTGTTTGATTAAGTCCCCACTAGGGCTCTACGCAAGCGTTTGAAGCGTGAATTCATCTGCCAAGGATGAGCTACTGATCGTCAATTCTTTTTCCAATACTCCCTGACCGACGTCAACGCCAACCCCAACTGCGCTGCTGCCTGCTGCTGCGTCGCACCTTCCGCTTTGAGCGCCAGTACCGCTTTCTCATTATCTGTGTTTAGCGGTTTGCCGCGTCCTCGTTTTATGAGGTTACCGCCTGCGTCGAACTGATCGCTGAGCACCTTCATGCCGCCCTCAGCTTCGAACGCTGCCACGTCGGTCAATGCACGGCCAATCACAGTGAGTGGCTGCTCATTCTGGCGTTGGGCGATGCAGAGGGTAAGCATCGCAATGGGATCGAGGCCAAGGGATCGTGCCAGCTCGTCAAATTGCTCGACGGTGATGCTTGTCTGCGCGTTCTCAAGAGCACTGACTTTACGTCGGTGAGTCGCATCCGAGACGTCAGCGTACCTGGCGCGCCGAATGAGGCGGAGCGCCCGAAGCACACCTGCAAATGCGGTTCTCAGTTCCATGACTTTCTCAAAAGTCAGGATATAGCCATAACTGAGCTTTACGAATAAACGTCAATATAGTGTATTATCAGTTTTGTCGGGTTCTTCAGTGGGCAGCGCGCAGTGGTAGAGAGGGTAGTAGGACACCACCAGACCTCTCTGAAGGAGCATTAAGACCGAGGTGCCCGTGGTGGGTACCCCAGGTCTAGAGCTCTTTCAGGTGCCTCAAGAGCACCGAGATTGCGCTAGCGAAGACCGTGATCAGGTGGTCACGTTCGCTCGAGAGCGGTTCGGGAATACGGTTGCGCAGCCTATGAAGGGATCGCGCGATGAACACAGCAGATGTATTAACGGAGATATTGAGATTGAGCAGAGATAAAAACGAAGGTGCTGAGGAGTTACTCGATGGCGGCCCAGGCGTACCTCGCCAAGGTGCCATGGACACAGATGAGATTCTCATTGGGCTCGTCCAAGCTCTCTATCCGCGAAAACCGTACTGCCTGGTTGAGAACTGGACAATTTTCAACGTCGATGTCACCGAGGAGGAACTGAACAAAATCCACGCAGCAGGGCAACTCCCGATGATTCTGTTTGCTCACAATGTTCGCTTTGACAGCGAGCGGCGGTTCGACGTCGGGGACTGGATGCGCAGCACCTTTGCAACCTCGTTTGAGGAGGGATTCCTCTTTGAAACAAGGAACACGATCTACGTGTTGAAGGGGCTCGGTCATGAAAAGTCAGCAACCCTCAAGACGGTTCTTTCTTTTTTCTAGTGTGAAATCGGTTCACGAATTGATTGGAGCTGAGGTTGAGATGTTTGGAACAGATATTGCCGATCAGGCAGAGGACGAAGGAACGTTCGGAACAGATATTGCTGATCAGGCAGGGGAGGAAGGAATGTTCGGGGAAGGTCATTCACATTGGTTCAAAATCTCTCGATTGCTCCCGACGCATTGGTATCACGTGGATGTAAAAATCCGTAATGAAGATCGGATGACTCCTCTAGTGCTAATGGCTGGTGATGAAACTGCGTTTAAGGAGATCCTCAAAAAGCGCGGGCCTGATCTCGAACTGACACAAGTGCAGGCAGTGATCCCAAAGTGGATGAACAAAACTGATGCATGGAGCATGGAAAAGTTGACTGGGCTATCGCTTGGTTACGATAAAATTGGGATCCCGGTGTGTCTCTTGGAGGTGGCTAGCGGAGCAGTGTATGCAGACGTTCACGACCCTCAGTTTTGCATTGACTCTTTAGTCGAAGTCAAGAAAATCTACTAAATCGGGGCTGGGGCAATGCCAAGCGATACAACGCTCGAACTTCATTCCAGACGCCTCACAGATTTTCATTTGCGCAGAATCCTACGTGCGAGCAAGCACCACTACGATCTTCCCATCATGGCTTACTTGAGCGACGTTTTCGTATCTGGCAGCACGGCGGTCGGAGTCGTGTACGGTCACAGGGAAGTCGGTAAATTCGGGCGATTTGATGACGGGCATTTTTTGCGTACCTCCTCCATACGCTTTGCTAAGAAGGAAGGGCGGTTCTGGGTGCTCACATCGATGGATGCTAGATACGTGATCGCGTCATTCAAGCGATTGGACGGCCGTCCAAGCTTCCGAGCCTTCCTGGCGGGTATGAATGGGTCTCCTGTGTCACCAACTGTTGAGTGAGCTCAGGGCGGGCCAATGCAGCATGGGAATCTGAAGTCGGTATGGCTCGAGAAGACGACGATACGGTGTATTGCAATGTTCAAATGTCCCTGGCTAGTGGCAAAGAGCTGCTTCAGCTAGTAACAGCGCTACGTGAATCGGGATCTCATCCGAGCCTCGATACTGTTTTCGCTCGTATGCAATTTGAGCTGACGATGACTATCGATATTGTTGAGCACCCACCGACATGGGGTGCTGGAGAACCTACGGAGCATTGATTCGCCCCGCAAATTGTTCGCTGCCTGTAGAGGATCTGGTGAAGCTAGGCGCTTACGCGAAGGAGCGATTCAAGCGTCATGGTGGATCTTGCTTGCCTGTCGCTGGCTCATATTTTTCCTGGCGTACCTGGCGAATGAGCTTGAGGAGTCACAGATGAAGGTTTACGTGCTTTCAGACCTACACCTCGAATTTTCTGATTTCGTACCGCCTCCGAACGACGCAGATCTGGTGATCTTAGCGGGAGACCTCCACACAAAATGTCGTGGCGTGGAGTGGGCGAATCAGACGTTTGAGCGTGAGGTTATTTATGTTTGTGGGAACCATGAATTTTACTCAGGCCATATCGACCACACCCTGCGCAAAATGCGAGATGCCGCCGCACCCCACGTCCATGTCCTGGAAAACCAGGTGTGGATTCACAGCGAAATACGTTTTTTGGTCACAACGGGGTGGACTGATTTCACATCTACAGGCGACAAACTTGCAGCGTCGATGACGTGTGCAGCGTTTATGAATGATTTCAAGTTGATCAGGGCGAAAGAGAGTTTCCGCCGGCTGCGCCCAGAAGATGTGATTGAGCGAAATCGCGTGGCTTTTGACTTTCTGAAGCGCGAACTCAGCGAGCCATTTGATGGCAAAACTGTTGTCGTTACGCATCATTGTCCTGTCCCGGAGGTGGGCCGTGAAAAGCACTACGATCATCTCAGTGCCGCATATTTCAACTCCTGGCACGCGCTTCTACCTTTCGTAGACGTATGGATCTTTGGACACACCCACCGAGCTGTGGATTGCGAGCTAGATGGATGCCGAATCATTTCCAACCCCCGTGGTTATCCAGGGGAAGAGACGGGTTTTGTTCCGAATTTGACTGTAGAAATCTGATCGCTGAAGAGGAGGGGAGACCAGATGCACTGGATCAAAACCTATGGCGCAGATCTGTCTGACTTTAGTTTTTTCAAGCTGCCGAAGGTCATAGAGCAAGCGCGTGCAGCTATCGCTGATCCAGACGTCGTTGGCTATTTGCTATGCGCATTGGAGCGTTCCCCGCGGATGACTGGGCTTCTGTTTTGCGATCACGTGAGGGCGTTTCCGGAAGGGTTGCCAATCCATACGCAACCCATTGCTGATCGATACAAGCGTGATGGCTATGAAGTCGTGATTGCAGCCGATGGCGGTAAGTATGTCGTAGCCCACTGCCTTTACGAGAATGGCGCGTTAGACCGGTTTGATCGAGTTCACTGACGTCGATATCGAATGCCAAGAGGGTTGATAGTTGGGATTCCCAAAGAGTGTGCTAGAGGCACAGAAAATTAATTTCGGTGTTCCGATCACCGGGTACCTTTGCTGTGCCGAAACTCAGTCTCCGTGCATGACTGGAGTCGTTTTTTCAGAAACGCGGGGTCGATTTGTAGACGGCGGGAGAATCCGCACTTCCAGGATCGAAAGGGTGTTCGAGCTCAAGGGATATCGGGTTTGCGAGACACGTAATGGTAGTAGGTACGTGATCTGCCACTGGTGGTACCAAAACGGTGCCTTGCCCCTTGTCGAGATCATCCACTGACTTGATGCACTCATGCCCTCGATGATGTGAGTGCGATCCGCTAGTGAAGCGATTGCCTCAAAAGCTCCGCACATTGTCGCTAAACACTCCAAGGGCTTCAACGTGTTGGTTGTAGGCATCTAGTTCCTCCCTGTTCTCTGCCAGCCATTGCTCTTGCCGCTCCGTACGCAGCGCCTCCGCTCGATTCCGCTCCATCATCGCAGAGAGGATAATGTCTTCCTGTTGGTGCATGGCCATCGCCTCTTCTGAATCGCTATCAACAAGATACTGGTAGCCGTGTTGCCGCAAACTGCTAACCCCAGCGTTAAATTTTGGGCTCTGGTTTGTACTCGTCAAGCACGAAAACATGATGACTACCACCCATCCTCGTCCTGCATCCCCTCTTGGTTAAGCTACTGCGTGACAAGGGCAGCAGCTTTCCGAAGGGGGAGTGTCCTTAGGCGTATATGGGCCTGAGCCGATGGAAGCAGCTCGCGCACGACGCATCAGTTTAAAATTCTGAGTCGGGATTACTCTCCAACCAAATGAGGGCGTCGAGTTGAGCAATGTTTTTCGCTGGATAATCTTTCGCGCGGTCGAGCGCTATGCGAAATAGGCGTGCACAGCGAATGTAGTTCTCGCCCTCGGTCGCGCCTCGTACTCTGTCTAGGCCTGAGTCTCGTAGCCAATCTCTGACTGGCTTATTGAGCACGTGGTATTGCTTCGGGAAGAATTGGCAAAGCATCTCTGAGAGGAGGGCGCCTCTGGTGGTCAAGCCAATGCTGTGCAAGCGATCAATTTCTACTCTCACGACACGATCCCTGGATACATACTGTGCGTCCAATATGCGTACCAGGCTTTTCGCCAGCTCCTTAAAATTACTACCTCGACCTTGTCTTTCCCAACCCCGACCCTGGAACCGGCTTCCGATATCGAGTGACCAGAGGGCGTTGAGCGTGGCGTAAAAACCTAGGTTGCGAGACGGATTCCAGGCGCGGGCTGCCGCAGTCGTCCGAAATAAAGATTCGAGGTCGGGTTTTACGCTTTTGAACAGGAGCATTTGTTGTCGCCGTCTGGTCAGCACGGCCGCGGAACGCTCGAGCGTTAGGGGATCGGGCAATACCAGTTCGAAGACAGCTCCATCATCATGGCCTTCTGTTTCTGATGTATCTGGTGATTTCGGCTTCTTAGGTTGGATGGCCTCTCTGTACCGATGAATCCAATTCTCATCGAGGGTCACACACATATTTGCGAGCTGTTCGATCCACTGTTCGGCGGCTTTGAAAGTCTCATCAGAAATCATTGAATAGCCATTAGCTTCGTAATTGGTAGAGAAAGCAGCTTTAGAGAGATTTGAAGAGCCGACAAGCGCGTAGGATTTGCCATCCAGCTCTCTCCAAAAAACGGCCTTCGGGTGGAATCCGTCTATTGCTTCCGCGGCGAGAAAATCATCGTGCCTGTCTGAGGGAAGCCATCGGAGTACGTCCTCGCAAGCTTTCTTGCGGGTAATTCCAAAATCTTTGCCAACTATGAACTTGAATGACTCGCACTGGTGGCCCAGGTCGCCCTTTATGTCCCAATGAGTCAAGTAAGCGCTGACGATGTACAGATGAGTCGATTCGCGAAGGGCACGACGATAGACGTCATGAAGCTCGGTACCGGAACGTTTGGGAAGTAAAAGCAATTTCATGCAAAAAAAATCCGCGTTGTTATTGAGGTGGCGTCGCTGGGTTGATGCACTTGCCGCTGTCGTACCGACAGGCTCTGGCCGACTCTGGCTTGCATGACCGCATATGCCGCCTTTTGCAAACGCTGGGAGGCGGATAAACCGAGATAGGACAGGAGTCAGAGGGGGTCACACTGGAGCGAATGGTATGCAAAAATCCTGTGATCATCGGGTTTCTGAACATCAGGCGCAGGGCGAGTTTTCCCGCCAACAGGGAGACAACCAAAGCCGAAACGGTCAGGTAAATTGGGTGCTCCTAACGCCGCTCGCGTTGATAAATTTACAGCCGTTGCCGAAGTGTTGGTAGGGCTTGGACAAGCATAGATCTGGTTCCGCTGCTGCATGCTTACTTGGCGGTGCATCGACCAATGCATGTACTGGTTGCTCTAAGTGGTCGAAGCGATCGTGCTCCTCTTTGAAGCGCACTTTCAAGTAGCTGAATGTTTCATCCAAACGATTACGTATCTCATGAAATGGACGTGACCGAAGCTTTCATCGAGCTTTGCGCAGCAACATGAAGAGCTTGCTCTAACTTTAGTACTGCAGCGCTCTGCGGGCGGTTCACCGCATGTTCAAGATAGTAATTTCCAGGGCCTGGGGTTTGCGGGATTAGGGGGCAGACTACCAGCCCCAGTGAGGCTGCTAGCGGCAAGCAAACTGGAACAGGCCCGATCGCGAGCCCCAACCCCTGACTGACCATCATGAAAGCCAAGGGAGTGGTGTCGACAGGTTCCAACTTCAGATTACGACTTCGGGCGGGCCCAAAGTTGTGACTCAGCAAACCCATCCAGCCCATCGAATGCGGAATCATCTCCAGAAGACGGTGTTTCAGCAACTCGTCTAGAGACGTCAGTTCGGGCAGGTCAACCTTACGGCACATGATCACGTAAGAAAGTCCCATGAGGCGGCCAGGGTGGCGTACCAGATCCGGATCTTCGCCGAAACGTATTGCCAGATCAGGTTCGGTACTTCGCTGCTGAGTACCCTCCATCCAGAGCTCCACTCGGATAGAAGGGTTGTCGCGCTCAAAATCCGCCAGCACTTGTGGCAGCCAGCTCATGGACATCAGATGACTGGCCTGAAGCGACACGCGCTGTATCCGTTGAGGTGCGAAAAGTGCGGCAGCCTTGCTCTCTATTGCACCAATGGAGAGCTGTACCGTCGGGAGGAAGTCGCTGCCCTCCGGCGTCAGCTGGATTCGATTCGCCAAGCGCTCGAACAGGGGACGGCCGAGACTGGCTTCTAGCGACTGGACTTGTTGACTGACGGCCGCGCCTGTCATGTGAAGCTCCTGGCCGGCTTTGGAGAAGCTCTGATGACGGGCCGCTGACTCGAAAACACGGAGCCAGTTCAGGGAAGGGATAAGTGATCTGCTCATGAGCTCAGCATAAGTAGGGCTTTTGCTGAGGTCAACTAGATAGTGTCTGTGCCACTTCTCAGCCCGTCGTTATAGTGAGCCCACAACGATGAATAGCCGCTTTTAAGTCTTTTGCTATCTGCCCTTCAATAATCCAAACAAGCCGGGAGATGGAGATGTTAAAAAAACGTGTGTTGCTTGCCATGGCGTTTATGCCGTTGTTCGCTGGTATTGCCAGCGCCCAGACCCTGCCGGGCGAAATCAAGGTGGCCACCGAGGGTGCTTATCCTCCGTGGAACTACACGAATGCCGATGGTTCGCTGACGGGTTACGAGATTGATCTAACGCATGCGCTGTGTGAGCGTATGAAGGTCAAATGCACCATCGTTAGCCAGGAATGGAACGGCATTATCCCAGGCCTGACCGTTGGGAAGTACGACGCGATCATTGCCTCTATGGGCGTCACCCCGGAGCGCAAGAAAGTCATCGCCTTTTCCAAGTCGTATGCCAAAGCGCCCAACGGTTTTCTGACGACTTCTGACAATGATCTGAAGAGTCTCTCTGACGCCGGGCATGCTTTTGATTTGACCGATTCGCCGGCGGATGCACAGGCCGCCATAGACGAATTGAAGTTGAAGTTTAAAGGTAAAGTTATCGGCGTACAGACCGGATCGACTGCATCGAACTTCGTTCGCGAGTACTTCAAAGGGCTGGATATTCGCGACTACCCAACCTTTGAGCAGCTCGCACTGGATCTGGCGAACGGCCGTCTGGATGTCGGCGTGGCGAACGTCACCACCTTCAAGCCTGTGATCGAAGCGAACAAAGGTGTGCTGGTTTCCACTGGGCCTACATTTGCTGGGGGCGTGCTGGGGCAGGGCACCACCAACATTGCGCTTCGTCAGGGCGACGACACTTTACGCCAGGCATTTGATGCCGCGATCACTTCGGTGAACAACGACGGCACAAACAAGGCGCTGACGGAAAAGTGGTTCGGCGTGGATATCTCGACGCGAGATTGATCGATGGGCGAAGGCCTCTTCCGGCAACCGGGAGAGGCTGTCCAGGCGTTGAACACAGCAGGCAACTCCGCAACTTTATTTCTGGCAGGTACGGGTATGTTCACCCCAGTGGGTGCCTTCGAGGCAACAATCACTATTTATTTGAATGACCGACCGATTCCGGCCCGTCCCGGTGAAACAGTCGCAGCGTGTCTATTGCGAGCCAATACACCTGCTTTTCGCACGACGCCTGTTACAGGTGCTACTCGATTGCCGTATTGCATGATCGGTCACTGTTTCGAGTGTCTAGTGGAAATCAACGGAATCGGCAACAAGCAGGCCTGCCTTCAAATCGTTAATGAGGGTATGAAAATCTGCACTCAGACGGGTGCCGCGACAGCCATTGGAGAGCTCCAATGACCGGTATGCCGACACTGCATTCCCTCCCGGGAGGCAGCAGCGAAATCAAGGTTGATGCCGATGTAATCGTTATCGGTGCAGGGCCGGCCGGTATGTCTGCGGCGATTGGGATCACCCGAGCAGGACTCAAGGTCATCGTGCTCGACATGCAGCCAACGCCAGGCGGACAGATTTTTCGTTCGCTTGAGTCCAATCTCCAAGCGCGCCCAGCAACAAACAAACTTCTGGACGCACTCGGGCCCACTTACCTCGCCGGCCAGGCATTGATCGAACAGTTTCGCTTAACTCCCGGCATCGACTACCGGCCGCAGACCACAGTCTGGGACTTGCGCGCTGATGCCACGGTGGGCTGGTTACAGGGTGATGCAGCCGGCTATCTACGGGCACACCAGGTGGTCGTTGCGAACGGCGCCATGGAACGACCGATTCCCTTTCCTGGGTGGACATTGCCCGGCGTCATGACCGCAGGCGCGGTACAAACGCTGCTAAAGGCGGGCCGACTGCAGCCTGGCGGGCGCGTGGTATTAGTGGGGACAGGCCCGTTGATTCTGCTCCTGGCTGACCAATTGCGTCGCCTGGGTGTTCGTCCGAGTCTGATTGGGCGTACTGACACGTTCAACGACAAGATTGCAGCCTTAGGATCACTGAAGATCTCCGCATTGGCCCCCCTTGCCAAAGGGCTGGGATGGCTCACCAAGCTGAAACTGGCCGGTATTTCTATGCGGACGGGCGTTTCGGATTTGCGGGCTTTTGGGCGCGACAAGGTCGAGTCCGTGAGCCTGTCGATTGCCGGCCGTAAAGTCGAACTCGGTTGTGATCTGCTTGTGGTGCATGACGGGATTGTGCCGGCGACCGACATTGTGCACTGCGCCGGTCTAGCAATGGATTGGCAGAGCGATGACTCGAGTTGGAAACCCAGAACAACCGAAGACGGCCGTGCAGAAATGGCGCCAGGCCCGGGTTTGACCGGCGGCCCGTGCAAGATTCGGGTATCCGGTGATGCGAGGCGAATTGGTGGTGCCGATGCTGCGATCGCCCATGGGCGGTACGTCGCTGCTTGCATCGCGGCTGACCTGCACAAGACCGCCATATCGGGCGGAATGATAACGGGTGGTGGTGACGTCGTCCGCACTCTCGCGGGCCGACCGTTTATAGACAAGGCTTTTCCTCGCGGCCTTGCAACGCAAGTGCTGGAGGACAACACGATTGTTTGCCGCTGCGAGGAGCTCACGGCAGGAGATATCCGAGCGGCCATCGGCAATGGCGTCACCGAGATGAATCACCTCAGGGGCATCCTGCGTTGTGGGATGGGGCCGTGTCAGGGGCGCAGTTGTGCGGTGACCGTGGCTCGCTTGCTGGCTGAATCACCTGGCACAGACGCGCCGGCACCGTTTCGCGCGCGGCCTCCGCTGCGTCCCTTGCCGCTCATTGCACTGGCGAACCTCGGTGGGCTGGATCCGGAGCTGTCACAGATCGTTTCGCTGGGAGATAAACCGGAAGCCGAAGCCATGGAGCAGCCCCATGAGTAAGTATGCAGATGATGTACTGATCATCGGTGCAGGTTTGCAGGGGTGTGCAATCGGCATGTTCCTCGCTCGATCCGGCTGGAAAGTAACCCTCGTCGACAAAGGTGTGCCGGGGCGACACGCTTCCGGTGTGAACGCAGGTGGATTGCGACTGCTTATGCGCGATGTGCGCGAGTATCCGTTGTCGCTGCGTGCGATGGAGATGTGGCGCAACCTGGACAGATTTGTTGACCCGTCCGCCGTGCAATCGTGTGAGGTTCGTCTGGGGACGTCGCAAATTGCGGTGGCCCTGGATGAGGCCGAAATGGCGTGGGTTCGTGCTCGTCATCAGGAGATGCAGCGCCGAGGCTACAACAGCGAGGAGTTCATTGATTCCCACGAGTTGCGGCGGTTGCTTCCAGCTCTTTCAGATTCTGCACTCGGAGGACTCATTTCCCGGCGAGATGGTCATGCCAATCCGGCTAATGCTGCATTGGCGTTCCGGCAGGCGGCCGAGGCTTCAGGTGCAGTCATTCATGAACGATGTGTACTAAACGGACTGGATCAAGACGCCAATGGGCGTTGGTCAGCCGACACGGGTGTCGGTGCGATTAAGGCCAATTGGGTCGTCAACTGCGCGGGAGCCTGGGGTTCGCAAGTGGCGGCGCAGTTGGGTGATGAATTGCCGATCAAGGTGCTGGCGTTAAGCATGATGGTGACCGCCAGGGTCAAGCCGTTTATCGAGCCGGTTGTGATCGGCATCGACAGACCGTTGTCGTTCAAGCAGAGCGCTGTGGGCTCTCTGGTGATTGGCGGTGGCATCTCCGGCAAGCCATGCCTGGAGGAGGGGACTTCGTTCACAATCATGGATCGGATGGCTTCCAGTGCTGCTGCGACGCTTGAGGCGTTTCCCGTTCTGGCCGGAGTGCCGGTACTGCGTACCTGGACGGGGCTCGAAGGGGCGACACCGGATGGCGTGCCTTATATCGGGCCGAGCGCAAAACATAAAGGTCTGTGGCATGTGTTCGGCTTCTGCGGCCATGGCTTCCAGTTAGCGCCTGCAGTGGGAGAAGCCGTAGCCCATTCATTGGTGAGCGGCTCAGTTAATCCATTGATCGAGCCATTCAATACAACAAGATTCTCCTCTATCAATTCAGCCCAACTACAAGGTTAAAAACAATGACGCTGGGTATCTATGATCTGGTCGGCTTTGGCCCCCAGGGATGGGGCATGCCGTTGATAAATGCCGCCGGCATTACCATTGCCGCTGCAATCAGTGGTTTTCTACTTGGAAGTGTTCTCGGAGTAGGCGGAGCTGCATTGAAGTTGTCTCGCCAACCCATGTTGCGGGCCGCAGGCATGTTCTACACCACGGTGTTCCGTGGGATTCCCGAGATTCTAATCATCTATCTGTTTTACTTTGGTGGAAGTGTCGCGTTCACCAAAATCATGAACCTGAGCGGGCTTCCAGGGTTCTTCTCGCTCCCGGCATTCTTTATCGGTGTACTGGCGATTGGCATTGTTTCCGGGGCGTATCAGACCGAAGCCTACCGCGCGGGATTTCTGCGGCTGGATCGCGGACAAATTGAAGCCGGGCTGTCGTGCGGTATGTCCGACGTTCTTTTGCTCCGACGGATCATTGCGCCACAGACGCTGCGTTTCTCCTTGCCCGCCTTGGGCAACATCTGGCAATCGGTATTGAAGGAAACCGCATTGCTGTCTGTCATTGGTCTGACTGAACTGCTTCGTCAATCCATCACGGCAGCCGGATCGACACGAGAGCCGTTGTTGTTCTACGGCGTGGCAGCGGCGGTGTTTTTCATTATCGGTCGTTTAACTGGATCTCTGTTGAGCCGCACGGAAAAGCGCCTTGCCAGACCGTGGAGTCGTTGACGATGGATTGGGACTTTCTGACTGATGTCTTCCAGCAACTGCTGGGGGGCGTACCGCTCACTCTCCAACTTTCGCTGATGGCGCTCGTTGCGGGTTTTATGCTGGCTATCGTGATTGCGTCCGCAGCCAGCAGCCGTTATCGGTTGTTTCGCTGGATAGGCAACGCGCATGTTGAGATTTTTCGCGGAACACCGCTTCTCGTGCAGATATTCCTCATTTACTACGGTCTGGGTCAGATACCGGGGTTACGTCAGTCGGTTCTATGGCCGTTCTTGCGCGAGCCTTACTGGTGCGCAATCCTTGCACTTGCCTTGAATACGTCAGCGTACACAGCGGAAATCATTCGAGGTGCGCTCCAGGCCGTTCCGGCCAATGAGATCGAAGCCGGTCGAGCCTGCGGGATGTCGGGGCTGTTGCTACGCCGGAGGGTGACGTGGCCCATCGCGATTCGTCAGGGACTGCCAGTGTATGGCAGTGAAGTCATCCTCATGCTCAAGGCGACGTCGCTGACCAGCATCATCACGCTGATAGAGATGACAGGGATCGCCCACAAACTGATCTCTTCCACCTACCGGGTCATGGAAATTTTTGCGGTCACCGGGGCTCTGTATCTGACTTTGACGTTCCTCATCAGTCTGGCGTTTTCACTTATCGAACGACGGCTACAGCGGCATCTCGCCCATCGTCGTAACTAATTCTGCCAATTACCGCCAAGGAGAATGTCATGTCTGTTATCGCCGCTGAGTTGTCCACCCAGGCATCTGCGATTGCTACGCTGGGTCTACGTAAAAGCTATGGTGAAATCGAGGTATTGAAAGGCATCGATTTCACTGCACGAGAGGGCGAGGTCGTCTCGATCCTCGGTGCTTCGGGATCAGGAAAGTCCACCTTCCTCCGTTGCCTCAACTTGTTGGAACTTCCGTCTGCCGGTTCGCTGGATATCTTTGGCGAGCGAGTCAAACTCCGGCTGGGTACGTCCGACCCTCGCATTGCCGACCGCAAGCAGGTGGATCGCTTGCGAACCGAGGTGGCCATGGTTTTCCAGAACTTCTGTCTGTGGAGCCACATGACCGTTCTGGAGAACCTGATGGAAGCGCCTGTACACGTTCAAGGGCGCAATCAGGCGGAAGTCCGCGAAGAGGCACTGTCGGTGCTTGAGCGAGTTGGGTTGACTCATCGCGTCAACGCCTATCCAGCGCAACTGTCGGGTGGTCAACAACAGCGTGCGGCCATTGCCCGCGCCCTGGTGATGAAGCCTCGCGTATTGCTGTTCGACGAGCCGACTTCCGCCCTCGATCCCGAACTGGTGGGTGAGGTACTCAAGGTCATGCGCGATCTCGCTGCCGAAGGCCGAACGATGCTCATTGTGACCCACGAAATGGCCTTCGCCCGTGATGTGTCCAACCGAATCCTTTTCCTTGAGGAGGGCCGGATCGGTGCTCAGGGAGACCCGCAAAAGCTGTTTGCGGGTGGCGTCAGCGACAGGTTTGATCAGTTTGTCCGCCGGTTCAACGAGAGCGCTGTCCGTTAGCAGCCAGACATCCCGCTGGCTGGTGCTCACCTACAAATGGCCGGCACGGCTTCATGTATTCGTGAGGTAATGATGAACACCATCACTCGTATTGAAAACAATCCAAAACTGAGTCGAGCCGTAGTTCATAACGGGGTGGCTTGGTTCAGTGGCATCGTCGCCACCGACTGGAGTGAAGATATTGCTGGGCAAACCCAACAAGTATTGGCTCGTCTCGATGAGTTGTTGAAGGGGGTAGGGAGCAATCGTTCCAGGATACTGAATGCCCAGATATGGATGAAAGACATGGTGGCGGACTTTGATCGCATGAACGAGGTGTGGAGTCAGTGGTTCACCCCCGGTGAAACACCAGCTCGGGCTACATCACAAGTGACATTTGATGAGGCAGACATTCGTCTAGAGATTATCGTCGTAGCAGCCGTGCCGGATTGAGCTGGAGCGCTTGAATTGAGGTTGACCGCTTGGTGTGCGTGGCACCAAACGGTCATTGCTTCCTTTCACGATTCACGAGCCTATTATTCGGCTCGGAGCGGCATCCATTCTGTGAAACATATCCTCACCATCCGTTCAGACGAGACCAATGGCTGATCACTCCATTTTCCTCTAAAGCCTCGTAGGCTTGGTATTGAGCACCCGTGGCGCAGGCATGGTTGGGCAGAATACGCAGTCGGGTTCCGATAGGAAACCGCTGCTCGAAGCCTACCTTTTGGCCTTCCTCAAAAGACGCCACACCGTGCTCCTGGTTGGCTGAACGCAACTGAAGCCCGTCGATCAGCTTGCCCTCTGCATCGCATACCAGGCCATAGCCGAAATCGCATTGTTGGGACTGTGTGCCCCGGTCACGACTCATCGCCATCCAGCCGGAATCGATGATGATCCAGCCCTTCTCTGGCTGATGGCCGATCACGGTGGTGAGGACGCTCAAGGCGAGTTCGTCCAGCTGGCATACGCCAACATTGTGCATGACCAGATCGAAGAAAACGTACACGCCGGCACGGAGCTCGGTGACGCCATCGAGGTGAACGGCGGACAATGCAGTAGGAGTCGAACCGACACTTACTTCTTGGCACGGCAAGCCCGCAGACCGAATGACCTCAGCAGCCTTCACACATTCTGAACGCTCCAGCTCAGCGATTTCCTGAAGCGCCTCAAGGGTGTTCAGCTTGTAGCTTTCGCCGGCGTGTGTCATCACACCTTTGAGCACAGCGCCACCTTCGTGAAGGATTCTGGCGATCTCGATCAGCACAGGATCGTCACTACGAACACCGGAGCGGTGATGGTCACTGTCGATCTCGATGAAAACCTCAAACTGCTCGCCATGGGCGCGGCAAAAGTCGGTGATTGCTCTCGCGCCTGTAATGCTGTCAGTGACAATCGTCAGGGAACAACCAGCGCGGCGTAGTTCCAGCGCTTGATTGAGCTTGGTGGGGGCCATTGCTACGGCGTAGAGAATGTCGGTGATGCCTTGGGCAAAAAAGGCCTGAGCTTCCTTGAGTGTGGAAACCGTTATGCCTTGGGCTCCAGCCTTCACCTGGGCTGCTACCACCTGCTCGCATTTGGTAGTTTTCACATGCGGCCGTAGCCTTACGCCAAGACTATTTGCCTGGCTCTGCATGCGTTGGATGTTTTGCTGCATGCGGCTTACATCCACCACGGCTACGGGGGTATCGAGGGAATCAATGGAGGAAGTCATTAGCTAGGTCTCGCGGATGTCTGTGTGTTTGCAACTCTACGCAGTACGGTATATTTTTGGTTAACGTTCACTTAAACAAATGTTAAGAATTACTTAATGATTACGTTCTCCGATCTCGAACTGGTTACGGCAATTTCTGTTTCCGGCTCATTGAGCGAGGCCGCTCGCAAGCTAAGAGTCACCACTGCAGCCCTCTCGATGAGACTGCGAAAGCTCGAAGCGGAGTTGGGCATGAAGCTCGCCAGCCGAGACTCCAGGCGCTTGGCGTTGACCGAGGATGGAGAACGCATGGCCGAGGAAGGCAGACGGTTGCTGCAGGCGTTGGAGGAGCTGTCGGACTCAATGGTGGCAGACGACGAGCGCCTTCAAGGTGTGATCCGCCTATCTGCACCGTTTGGCTTTGGGCGGTTGCGTTTAGCCCCCTTGCTGGCAAGGTTTGCAAAGCTCCACCCTAAACTAAGAATCGAGCTCGACCTGCGAGAAACCCCTTGGCCAGATCGGAGCAATTGCGATGCGGTAATCCACATTGGCTCCATCAGCGACAGCTCATGGACTGCTCAAGTGTTGGCATCCAATGAACGATGGTTGTGTGCCAGTCCGTCCTATCTGAAAGAGAATGGAGCCCCGATAGCTCCTGAAGACCTAGCGGCTCACCGGTGTATTTGTATTCGTGAGAATGACGAACACGCGACGTACTGGCACCTGCGCAGGGACAACGAGAGCAGATCTGTCCGAATCTTTCCAAGCATGGTCAGCAATGATGGCGGAGTGGCGCGCAGATGGGCAGAACAGGATCTAGGTTTAGTTCTGCGTTCGCAATGGGACGTGGTTGATTCGATTGCCCAGGGAACCTTGATCCGAGTGATGGCGGAATGGGAATTCGAGATCGCTCCGATTCTTTTGCTGATACCGACCAGAAAAAACAGATCCCGTAAAATACAGGCTCTTACTTCTTTCTTGAGTGAATCATTCAAAACGAAAGGCACTGAAAAAAGCCGTTCATAGGCTGTTATCGTCCTCTCATTGAAACCTTCTACTTTTGCTGGATATCTTCACTATGAAGAAAACGACCCCCGAGCAACAAGCGCTGATCAGTCAGCTGGAGCAAATTGCAGAAGGCTTAAGCCAAACCTTCAGTCCGTTCTGTGAGGTTGTATTACACGATCTACGAGATCCAGAGCACGCAATTTTGGCCCTTCACAACAATCTTTCAGGAAGGGAAGTAGGGCAACCTGCCACTGAGCTCGGACTTGCTAGGATCGCAGATCCTGCTTACCCACAAATCATTGCCAACTACCCAAACCAATTCAAAGATGGGCGTCAAGCCAAAAGCACGTCCATTGGCATCAAGGACTCCACCGGACGGTATGTAGCAGCGCTCTGCATGAACGTTGACCTCACCTTGTTCAGAGGTTTGCAGGGTATGCTTGATCAGTTCGGTTCATTCAGCAGCGACCGCCCACATGAGTCGCTTGAGTCAAGCGGCGCGGACACGATACGGGCGAGGATAGATCACTTTGCAGCGCGCCTAGCCACCACCCCCCGTGCCCTGAAGGCCGCTGACCGGAGAGTCCTGCTTCAAGAGCTGAAGGAGTCTGGTTTGCTTGAAATCCGAAAGGCCATGGAGACGGTGGCTTCTCACTTGGGTGTATCTCGCGCAACGGTTTATAGCGACACGAGGTGAACAACACCTCGTTACGCTTTCGATCAAACGGGGCAGCCTTTGGCCCTTAGCAACGCGTTGAAGCGATCTGGATCAAGGGCATCTTCCTCAATCCCTTTTAGGATCGCGGCCTCACGTTCTAGGAGTTGTTGGCAACGTTCGTAAATTGTCGCGAGCTGCTCCTGTCCTATCGCCACAACACCATCGGAATCCCCAACCACCAAGTCACCTGGATTTACCACCAAGCCGGCGCACGACACTGGAACATTGATCTCGCCGGTACCATCCGTGCTTGGGCCCCGGTGAACACAACCAAGCGCAAAAATTGGCATCTTGCCGTCCAGCCAATCGTCTCGGTCACGAAGTACACCGTTCACAACGATGCCAGCGATCCCTGCTTTGAGGGCCATCGCACGCATGATTCCACCAATGATGGCTCTGGTCTGGTCTCCACTTCCGTCCACCACCAGAATATCGCCAGGGCGCGCCATCTGAATGGCTTTGAGTGTCATCAAGTTATCGCCGGGGCGAACTCGCACGGTAATCGCTGTTCCGCACATATGGCCACGGCCGTGAAACGGGCGAAGACCTAACCCGCCTACGTTGCGGCCCAAACAGTCACTGATGATAGCGCTGGGAACTTGGCTGAATGCAGTGAGCCACTCTTCGCCTACAGCGACTGGTGATGAGTTGATTTGAAAGCCCGTAGGCCAAGCTTCATTCGACGCGACATTGAGCATCATCGATCTCCTCTGAAATGCCAGAAATGGACGTACCTTCAGCGCTCTAATCAGCGTTGGTCTCAATACCTGCGACAGCCTCGATCTCAACCAGATAGCCATGGTGCAGCTCTGGTACCGGTACTACGGCGCGAACAGGGCGATGACTGCCCAACATTTCGGAATAAATCCGGTCAAAGGCTGGCCAGTGCTTCACGCCTGCGACGTAAACAGTAACTTTGACTAGGTCGGAGGGAGTGCAACCTGCGGCATGCAGAATGGCCAGAAGGTTGTTCAGTGCAACTTGTGCCTGTTCGGTGAACGACGCCTCAATGTTGTGAGTGCCATCCGGACTAACGGGAAGCTGACCAGAAATGTACAGCGAGCCTTGGTGAATAACCGCTTGCGAGTAGTGACCGGCAGGTTGGGAAGCCGCATCGGTGCTAACAATTTTCATAAGTGACCTTGTATAGGGTGGAGCCGACGCAGCAGACGCTGCCCACAGCGTCAGCTCTTGGACGTATCAATGAGCGTTTGTGAAGGCTGCTTGAACTTTGCCAGGCTCGGTGACGCCGCTGGCGATAAGCAGTTGGGCGAGAATCCGCGACTTCTGTGGGTTTAGATCCATCGAAGCCACAAAGCCGCTTTTGGTGTCATCCACTTCGATGTTGCGGTTGACATAACCTTTGCTCACGCGAGTCGAGCGGACAACCACAATTCCTTGCGCGGCTGCTTTTTCGAGGGCGGCGAGTGCCTGCTTCGAGGTGTTGCCATCGCCCTTGCCAGCCAAAATGATGCCCTTGGCTTTGTCTTCAATGGCATGCTCAATTTGCTTGGCATCCATATTGGCGTGGCTGTAGATGATATCGACTCGTGGCAGAGCTGGGTCTTGCGGCAGTGCCAATGGCGCAATGCGACCCGCATCAAGCGGCTGGACATAGCGCACATGTCCCATGTCCACGTAGCCCAGAGAGCCCAGGTTAGGAGACTGCATCGTTTGAACGCTGGTGCTGTTAGTTTTGGTAACACCACGCGCTCCATCGATCTGTTCGTTCATCACAACCAAGACGCCGCGACCTTTCGATTGTTTGTCCGTCGCTACCTGAACCGCTTCATAGATATTGGCAGGGCCATCAGCGCTCAAACCGGTGGCCGGCCGCATCGAGCCGACCAAAACGACCGGCTTGTCGGTCTTCAGCACCAGATCCAGGAAGAAGGCTGTCTCCTCCATAGTGTCCGTGCCATGGGTGATCACCACGGCATCCGCTTCGTTCTTGTCGAAGGCTTGTTGAATGCGATTGGCGAGCTTGAACCAGACTTCATCGCTCATGTCTTGCGAGCCGATTGAGGCGATCTGTTCGGCGGAGATGGAGGCCAAATCCCCAAGCCCCGAAACAGCGGCCACCAATTGCTGAGGGCCGATGGCGCCGGCGTTATAGCTACCGGTGCCACGATTATCGGCGGAGCCTGCGATAGTTCCACCCGTTGCAAGTAACAGGACACGTGGCAGTGCCACTTGTTGATTTGTCGAACTCATGGTCTTTTCCTGGGCGAGCGCAGACGGAACACCAACGGTTAAGCCTGCCAAGATCGAGAGCATAAATCCCGCCAAAAATTTACGGCTGAAGTTATGGCTGCTGTTGAAATTCAAGGCGCTGATAGTCATTTTTCGCTTCTCTTATTGTTTTGATTAAACGGCTTGAGGACTTTTCTCAGCATCAACTGCTGTTTCAATTTCCTCAGTTTCATTACCGTGTCGTCCGATGACAGCTGTCGCGACGCCGCAACCAAAAACGTTGGTGGCGGTGCGTCCCATATCCAGGATTGGGTCAACGGCGAGGATGAGAAGCAGGCCTGCTTCTGGAAGGCCGATCATTGGCAGACCCGCAGCCAGGACGACCAGTGAGCCCCGCGCTACACCTGCTGTGCCTTTGCTGATAACCAGCAGCGTCAGCAGCACCATGATCTGGTGGGAGAAGGTCATTTCAATGTTGTAGGCCTGGGCGATGAACATCACGATGAAGGCTTGGTACATCATCGAGCCGTCCAGGTTGAATGAGTAACCCAACGGCAGGACAAAGCTGCTCACGCGCTTGTTGGCACCGAATTTGTCCATGGCAGCAATGGTTTTCGGGTAAGCAGCCTCACTGCTCGCGGTAGAGAAAGCGATCAGCAATGGCTCACGCATGTGCTTAAACAGGTCTTTGATGCGGGAGCCGAGTGCCAGATAACCCGCGAGCGTAATCAACGACCAAAGTAGTGTTAGGCCCAGGAAATACTGCCCAACCATCTTGCCAAAGGTCACAACCATTTCCAGACCATGCACGGTGATGGTTGCGGCGATGGCTGCAAAAACAGCCAATGGAGCCACATACATCACGTAGTCGGTGACTTTGAACATGACATTGGCCAGCTCTTCAAGCATATCCACGATGATGGACTTGCCTTTGCCCTTGACGAACGCCAATGCGGAGCCGAAGAACAGGGAGAACACGACGATCTGCAGCACTTCATTCGTACCCATTGCCTCAATAATGCTTCGAGGGAATACATGGGTGAGGAAGATCGGCAGGCTAAAGCCGGAAGTGTTCAAACCCGTGTTCACGGCTTCACCGCTCACGGTCAGGTTCAGACCGACACCTGGCTGGAACATATTGGCGAAGAGCAAACCGATAGACAGAGATACCAGGGAGGCAATCAGGAACCAGGTGATGGCCTTAAAGCCGACACGGCCCATCGAACCGTTCCCTGACATGCTGGCAACGCCGGTTACCAGAGTGGCAAGCACCAAGGGTGCGATAACCATTTTGATCAGGCGTAAAAACACGTCAGTGACCAGATTCAGGTATCCGGAAATTTCTTTTGCGGCCGCAGCATCCAGCTGGCTGTGGAGCGTGCCTCCCAGGACTACGCCGAAAATCATTGCGATAACTATCGCTTTAACGAGAAGGCGGCTTTTCATGTGCACCTCTTTTTATAGTGGCCTAATTTATGGCCATATTGTCTGGGCTAAATGTATGTTCATTAAATTTCGGCAAGACGGTGCCGTCAGGCGCTGTTGAACGCCTGATTTTTTCAACAGATAAAGCTAACTATCCTTAGGACTGGAGAAGCTTCCCAAGCTTGTCGATATCAATATTACCGCCTGTAATAATGACGCCGATCCGTTTGCCCTGGAACTCATCCTTTAACTTTCTTACTGCGGCAAGACCCAGACATCCGGTGGGTTCGACCACAATCTTCATGCGCTGAATAAAGAACTTCATTGCAGAAATCAGCTCTTCGTCAGTGACAGTTACAATCCGGTTCACACCATTCAAAATAATTGGGAAGGTGTAATTGCCCAGATGCTGTGTTTGAGCACCATCAGCGATGGTGTTAGGGGTGTCGATGTGAACAATCTCACCTGAATTGAAAGATTGTTGTCCGTCGTTACCTGCTTCAGGCTCAACGCCGATCAGAGTGCATTCTGGTGCCAATGCGCGCGTCGACAAGGTGGTTCCCGACAACATGCCGCCGCCGCCCAGGCCTACAAACAAGGCGTCCAGTTGACCGACACTTTCGAACAATTCTTTGGACGCCGTACCCTGGCCGGACAGAACGTCTGGATGATCGTAGGACGGGATCAGCGTCATGCCATGCTTGGCGGCCAGCGCCCGACCGATAGCCTCGCGGTCTTCGGTATAGCGGTCGTAGAACACAACCTCGGCGCCATAGCCTTTGGTAGCCGCGACCTTGGCTGCAGGAGCATCAGTTGGCATAACAATGGTGGCCGGAATCTTCAACAGCTTGGCCGCCAAAGCGATGCCTTGTGCGTGGTTCCCCGAAGAGAACGCTACAACACCGCCTCGACGTTGCTCTTCGCTGAATTTAGCGAGCGAGTTGTATGCCCCTCGGAACTTGAAGGAACCCGTACGTTGGTAGTTTTCGCATTTGAAAAATACCTTTGCACCGACTTCCTCATCAATCGTACGGGAGGTCAGAACAGGTGTGACGTTGGCTGCTCCCTCAAGTCGCGTAGCCGCGTCGACTACGTCTTGATAAGTTGGCAGAGTGATTTGCATAGCAAAATGTCCTCAAAGATTTACCACGGCCAAGAAATATCGTGGCCAATACCTTCGATATTGGCTTGCTTGAACAGAAGCTGAGCAACTGTCAGGTCTTGAAGTGCCAACCCCGTCATGTCGAAGAGGGTGATGTCATTGGCACTACGGATGAATTCGACTTGCCCTGTCAGCAGGTCGCCGATTTCCGTTACTGGTGAAGCCGGCGCCCATTGCGTTTCGCCAAGTTGGCGAGCTTGAGCTTTGTCGTCGACAAAGACTTTGGCCTTGGGCAAAAGCCCTTCCGGCGCCTCCCTTTTGCCCTTGGTGTCTGCACCCACGCAGTTGAAGTGCGTACCGGGTTGCACAGCGTCCAAGTCAAAAAGTACCTGTCCTCCAGGCGTCGCTGTGATGACTACATCACTTACGGATACGGCATCGTTTGCCGATGTGCTGTGGCGCACGGAGACACGTTCTGAAAACTGCGATTCAAATTGGGCACTCGGTACGCCATCTGCCGTCAGATAGGTGGCATGCTTGATGCCGGACATCACGCGAAGTGCGTAATCCACTTGAATACGGGCCTGTACGCCGGTGCCGAAAACGCAGAGTTGCGAGCTGTCCCGACGAGCAAACATCTCCAGACCCAAGGCCCCGGCAGCACCTGTACGGAGTGTCGTAATGGCATTGCCATTAATGACACACAGTGGCCGTCCGGTCGCAGGATCAATCAGTAGGATGGTCGCTTGATGAGGCTCACCTTGCTGGGCACGGTTGGCGGGCCAGAAACCGGCTGCTTTGAATCCGAGCACGCCCTCGTTGGCGATACCACCGGATTTGATTCCAAAGATGCCACCCGTACTCAGCGCTTCGCGAACAACCGGGAAGACTTGGCCATCTCCTGCGCTGTGCAGGTAGAAGGCTTCGCGAACGGCGAAGAGGATCTGCTCGGGTAGCACTAGGGCATTGACACAGTCCCTATCCAGCAGTTTTAGCGTTTCAATCTTGAACATTATGCACGCCTGGTACGACAATTCGTTCAGACATATTATCCAGAACTAGACAAATTGTAAAGTAAAGGCGCAGCCGCCTGTCATGAGAGGGCGACCAATCAGCTGAAAATTAGACAGGTTGGAAAGATGTCCCGTGGCGCTGGTAGCCAAGTCGAGCTTGCACCGTATTCCCCGGGTTCATCACCTTTCCAAATCGAGTCTTGGTGCTACGCTGCCATCATCATCCGAGGCTGTTCGTGGTCTGAAACCGCTCAGCCAATACTTCGAAGGAATGAGATATGGGCTGGAAAGGAACGTTGCGTTCGATGCAGGCAGCTTCGCGCAAAGCTGATCGTAACGCCCAGCGTAGGCAACGTGAGCTTCATGTACGCCAGAAAGAGTACGCCAAGATGGAGGCGCTGGAGCAAGCGGCCTACGAAGTCGAAGTCTATGAAAACCAAATTGATGTCCTGCTCTCCGTGCATAAAGAATGTGGGGAGGAAATAGATTGGCAATCATTCGTTGATAGGGCTGAACCCGTAAAGCCCGCATTCGCAGATACGAGTGAAGCGCATGCTAAAGCTCAAGAGCAAACCTATAAGCCTGGTTTCTTCGCAAGGTTGCTCAAGCTCGAAGCGCGCCAACGTAAAAACTTGGCTGCCGCCATTGAGACGGGGCGACTGCACGATGCTAAACAGCATGAGGCCGCTGTCGCGAAGTGGCGAGTCGAGCATGATTCTTGGCAGCAGGAACTCACGATTGCGCAAGGAGTTCTGAGCGGTTCAGGCAAGGCAAAGCTTGAAGCGATCAAGCTCGTCGATCCATTCACGGACATTTCTCATCTCGGCACATCGATCAAGTTCTCAATAGGGGAGACGGGCCTCGTGGAGGCTAGCCTTGGCGTGCATGGTGTTCGCGTAATTCCAGCTGAGATCAAGTCCTTGCTGCAGAGCGGAAAGCTTTCAACGAAGAAGATGCCGGCCGGAAAGTACAATGAGCTTTTGCAGGACTATGTGTGCAGTTGTGTTTTGAGGGTAGGGCGCGAGCTTTTGTCGATGCTCCCTGATGATCTTGTGATCGTGACGGCCGTCGACGATGTGCTGAACTCAGCTACGGGGCATATAGAAGAGTTACCTATATTGAGCGTAGCGCTCTCTAGGCACACCCTGGAAGCATTGAATATGGATTCGATCGATCCATCCGATTCCATGAAAAACTTCGTGCACAACACATCCTTTAAAAAGACGTCCGGTTTCCAACCTGTTAATGCGTTGGATGCTCGACAGTTCGTCACTAACGCCTAACAGATAGACGGTATTGGTGAACCGCTTTTGCATGGGCAAATACCGCGGACTCGCCTCTGGATCCCGTTATAAGATAGTGGCCATTTCTGGCGTCTACTTGCCGCGTTGAGCCCACTTACCTCGCTCCGCGTTCATGTGCGCCACCATCAGCAGGATAGGGGAAGCACATGGACGAGGCCGCAAAAATTACGGTTGAGCCTGAAGTAGAGCCAGTCAAAGTTGTAAGCATTCACAGTACCGTCGTCGCAAAGCTAAATCTCGCAGACTATCAAAACGCAGTTCCAGTCATTAGGGAGCTGAGAGTCGTCAATGAAACGTCCACCAAGTACAACGACTTGGTATTGACCCTGACCGCCTATCCCGAAGTTTTCAAACCCAAGACCTGGCGCATTGATGCGCTGATGCCGGATGCATTCATGCCCATCCCCGGGCATGACCTTGCATTGGACGGTGCATTGCTTGGGCGCCTCACTGAAGCGGAAAACGCCACTCTCACGTACACGCTAACCGCCGCGGATACCGCTGCTGAAGATGGTCGAGCCGAAATTGCTCGCCTAGATTTGGCACTGGAGTTGCTGCCTCGCAATCACTGGGGTGGCCTTTCCCATCTCCCTGACATGACCGCAGCGTTTGTTCAGCCGAATGATCTCGCGGTGGAGCGACTACTCAAGCAGGCGGCTGAGGTATTACGACAAAGCGAAAAGAGCTCTGCCTTAGATGGATACACCGGTGGAGCGAAAAGAGCCTGGGAGCTGACTTCAGCCATCTGGGCTGCAGTGGCACGTATGAAGCTGGATTACGCACTACCACCGGCGAGCTTTGAGCAAACCGGCCAGAAGGTGCGTAGCCCAAGCCACGTTACTGAACATGGCCTGGCGACGTGTTTCGATCTTGCATTGTTCTTTTGCGCCGCAATTGAGCAGGCAGGTCTTAACCCAGTCCTGGTGTTCACCAAGGGACATGCTTTTGCCGGCTTCTGGCTTAAAGCTGAAGAGTTTTCCACGACTGTCATCGACGACATCACGGCCGTGCGCAAACGTATAAAACTCAAAGAATTGATGTTGTTCGAGACGACCTTTGCGACCCAGCACCCGGTACCGTCCTTCACTTATGCCACTGACCGTGGCGAGCAACTGATTGCTGAAGGGCAGGATGAAGATTTCCACCTGCTGCTGGATGTGCGCAGAGCACGTTTGCAACGTATTAAACCTCTGGCCAGTGCCGACGCGCAGCTTTCTAAGTTACCGACGGACGATGATCTTGCCAGTGGGACGGAGCTATTGGTCGGTATTGCGCCGGCGCTTCCTGATGAGGCGGTTACGGTCGAGGTGGATGAGCGTCTGCTCGACCCAAAAGATCGCCTCGGACGGTGGCAACGCAAGCTACTGGACTTATCGCTTCGCAATAATTTGCTCAACTTCAAGGCCGGGAAAAAGTCGCTGAAGCTGGAGTCACCCGATCCTGCGGCGTTGGAAGATATCCTGGCCAGCGGTAAGAAGCTGAAATTGCTGACACGTCCCGATCTGATGGATGGGGCCGATCCACGTGACCAGGCGCTGTACGAATTACGTGAGCGAGAAGATGTTCGTCGTCTCCACGCCCTGGATGCCTTGAAACGGTATGAGGTGTTTGTCGGCCTCTCCAGCACTGAAATGGAAGCACGGCTGATCGAGCTCTATCGTGGGGCACGTACTGCCTTGCAGGAAGGGGGCTCGAACACCCTTTACCTTGCCCTGGGTTTTCTCAGCTGGGAGCGAGCGGATAAAGGTGGGCAGAAGTACCGGGCTCCGCTTGTATTGATCCCTGTGACGCTTGAGCGCAAAAGCGCGCGCTCTGGTTTTTCGATGGTGCTGCACGACGACGAACCTAGGTTCAACCCGACACTCATCGAGATGCTTCGCCAAGATTTCGAATTGAATCTTGGGTCGCTTGAGACCGAGCTTCCTCGGGACGACTCGGGCCTGGATATTGATGCGATCTGGAAAGCGGTAGGCCGCGCAGTCAAGGACATCGCAGGCTGGGAAGTCGTGGGAGACGTCGTCCTGTCCATGTTCTCCTTTGCAAAATACTTGATGTGGAAAGACCTCGCTGAGAATGCCGAAGCGCTTCGCGAAAGTCCGGTCGTTCGGCACCTGTTGGATACTCCGCGAGATGCCTTCCCATCCGACATTACGTTCCCAGAAGATCGACGTCTGGACATCGACTTCAACCCACGAGAAGTGTTCTGCCCTTTGCCATCGGACTCCTCGCAGCTATCCGCTGTGATGGCGGCTTCGAAAGGAAAAGACTTCGTCCTGATTGGCCCGCCCGGAACCGGGAAAAGCCAGACCATTGCCAACCTTATTGCGCAATCGGTGGCTCAGGGCAGACGCGTGCTTTTCGTCTCTGAAAAAATCGCAGCGCTGGATGTCGTTTACCGGCGTTTACGCGAAGTTGGCTTGGGTGAGTTCTGCCTGGAAGTCCATTCAAGCAAAGCACGCAAAACTGACGTCCTAGCTCAGCTGCAGTCAGCATGGGATGCGAAGGGGGTTGTGGATTCGGCGACATGGCATGCCGAAGCTGATCGTCTTCAGGTGTTACGCGAAGGCTTGAACACTTACGTAGAGCGACTGCATCAGCGTTATACGAATGGGTACAGCATCTACCATGCGATTGGCGTTGTTTGCGGCGGCGCAGCCATCACACCAATGACCATGTCGTGGTCATCACCACATGCTCATACGCGGGAGGATATGGCTGCACTGCGGGAGTTGTCTGATCGTCTGGAAGTGAATGCACAGGCCATTGGATATGGTGCGCTATCGAGTCATTCACTGAGCCTGGTTGGTCAGGGAGAGTGGTCGCCTTCATGGCAGCAACAACTGATTCAAGCTGCGCGAGAAGTACTGCCTGCCGCGCAAGCTGCAATCCGGGCCGCGGAGAAATTCAGTGCTGCTACGAGTTTACCCGTCGCGAGTCTAGTGCCTTCAGTTTGCAACGGACTTTCGCTCCTCTCGTCGACATTGCCGTTAGCGGCGGGTCATGATTGGCGGTTCGTACTGCGCCCAGACGGTCGCATGATTGCGCAGCGACTGACTGAAAGCAGCACGCTTGTAGAGAAGCATCGTGCACTCTGCCAACAACTCTCTCCGGTGTGGGCCATCTCGACGGTTAATGCTGCTGAAAAAGGCCTCAGTCTTTTGGCTAGGCGTAGGGCTTTGATGTCGCAGCTCAGTCCCGCATGGCCAGTGCAGACGTTTGAGACATTGAGCCAAGCAATAGAAATGCTTGAGCGTATCGCTGAGGTCACGCAGGAGCTCTCTGTGACCTACACCGATATCATCGAAACACTTGATGTGCGTGAGTTACTCGGGGATTGGCAAAGCGCAGAGCAGTCGTTCTGGCCCAAGTCCCTGTTGGGGACACGCAAAGTCACAAAGACTCTCTCAACAGCCGTCTCTGGTGATGCGGAGCCTGATGTGGCCAACGACCTGCACGCCTGGATTCAGATCCGTGACCTGCGCGATAAACTCGACACGTTGGAGGTGGGGGATTACTGCGCCCAAATCTGGAACGGTGCACTATCGATTGCGCAGCATCTTAAGGCGGCTATTCAGCTACGTCAGGCAATGTTGTGTTTGGCGTCGGACGAGCCTTGGACAGATACCGGGTTTGATTTGGTCGCTGAAGGGCATTGCGGTGAGCAGCTGAAATCAGACCTTTCCCATATGCGTTCCATCGTCTTGCTTGACCAGGAGCTTGCACCTCTTCACCTGGGCGACCTCACAGAAGGATTGTGGGCTGGGCTTAACACCGCCTCTGAACCGTTGTTCGCTGCTATCGCTTTTCAAACCGAGCGTCGCCCAGTGATCGAGCACGGTGGAATTGAGGGTGATCATGGCTCAGTGGCCGCAGGCCAGTGTGGCAAGACCATGCAGACAGAATTGGCGGTGCTCCATCAGCGACATCTCGTTGAAAAAGCGCTGTCAGAATTTGATGATTTGAGTGCTGTTACCTCGGGGCTATGGGCGGGTCTCAAAACCAAAGTAGACAAGGTCTCGGACGCGGTCGCGTTCCAAGGTAATCTAGCGTTCGCACTAGCGCAGCTCGGCACAACGCCTGAGCTTGTATCTGCTTATCGCAGTGCAATACAGGTACTGCTCGGCGACGCCAATGCACTGCTTGAACCAGAGGGTGTTGTTTGCCAATCGGGTTCTGAATTGCGTCAGTGCTTTGAGTCGCTCCGTCAACGAGTGGATTTTCTGGCGACAGCAGGGCGCTTCTCAGAATCAGGGCAAGCGGACATCCAGCAACTGACACTTGATGCGCTACTGCATCATTGCGAGGCCATCGTTCGATCTGAAACAGGTGTTCGTGCCTGGTGCGCATGGCGCAAGGTGCGCGAGGAGGCGATCGGTGCTGGTCTCTCCAGTCTGGTTCAGGCGATGGAGGAGAATCTCGTAAACCCTGGCGAAGTCCGCCTTTCTTTTGAAACCAATTACGCGCGGTGGTGGCTGAACGCAGTCGTCGACAACGAACCAGTCATTCGTGGTTTTGTCAGTGTTGAACATGAGCAGCGAATTCGAGATTTCAGAGCCCTGGATGATCGCTTCACCGCATTGACCCGCGACTGGCTACGGGCGCGCTTGTGCGCTGACTTACCAAATCCGGAGACGGTTACTCGCTCTTCGGAGTGGGGTGTGCTCCGGTATGAAATGGGTAAGAAGACGCGTCACCTGCCGCTTCGGGAATTGATGTCGAAAATTCCTGACGCGTTGACGAAATTGACGCCTTGCATGCTGATGAGTCCGCTGTCCATTGCTCAATACCTCACGCCTGGTGCAAGTGCCTTTGACCTTGTCATCTTCGATGAAGCTTCGCAAATTCCCGTCTGGGATGCTGTCGGAGCCATGGCACGCGGTAAGCAAGTCGTAATGGTCGGCGACCCCAAACAGCTGCCTCCGACATCCTTCTTTGATCGGGCAGAATCAACGGCGGATGATGAAGACGTTGAGGCTGATCTTGAGAGCATTCTTGATGAATGTATCAGTGCGAATCTTCCGACTCGTCACCTTAATTGGCACTACCGCAGTCGCCATGAAAGCTTGATTGCCTTCTCAAACCAACGCTATTACGAGTCTAAGCTCGTGACGTTCCCATCACCTGTGACGAATGATCGTGCCGTCAAACTGCACGAGATCGCAGGCGTTTATTCCAAGGGCGGGTCGAGGACTAACCTGATCGAAGCGCGTGCAGTCGTCACTGATGTGGTTGCTCGCCTGCGCTCGCCGGGCTTCCGGGAAAGTAAGTTGACCATAGGTGTGGTGACATTCAACGGTGAGCAACAGAAGCTCATTGAGGATTTGTTGGACGAAGCCCGTCGTAACGAGCCTTCGCTTGAAGCTTATTTTGCGGACACCGAGCTTGAGCCTCTGTTCGTGAAGAACCTCGAGAGCGTTCAGGGAGATGAGCGAGACATCATCTACTTCTCGACCACCTATGGCCGTGATGCAACAGGCGCCTTAGCAATGAATTTCGGCCCAATTAACCGCCCTGGTGGCGAGCGTCGATTAAACGTTGCAATTACGCGTGCCCGGCACGAGCTATGTGTTTTCGCTAGCTTGCAACCTGAGCAAATAGATTTAACTCGAACCCAAGCGATCGGCGTACGTGACCTGAAGCACTTCCTCGAGTTTGCCCAGCGAGGGCCTCGCGCGTTGGCTGAAGCAGTCACCGGCAGCATTGGCGGCTTCGATAGCCCTTTCGAGGAAGCCGTTGCCCGTGCACTCACCAGCCGTGGATGGCAAGTGCATACTCAAGTCGGCGTTTCAGCATTCAGAATTGATTTGGGAGTTGTCGACCCTGATGCGCCAGGTCGTTATCTTGCCGGTGTAGAGTGTGATGGGGCGACCTACCATCGCAGCGCCACCGCACGAGATAGAGACAAACTGCGTGAGCACGTATTACGTGGCCTTGGATGGGAGATTCTTCGCATCTGGTCTACGGATTGGTGGATCAACGCCGTTGGCACCGCTGATCTCATCCATGAACGCCTGACCGCTTTGCTTGCTTTAAGTCGTGCTCAACGGGCTGAGCAAGAAGCGCGTGAAGAGGCTGCCCGTTTGTTAGCAGATGCTGCTATGGTCGAAGTGATAGAGGTGATCGAGGGGGTCACAAGTTCAGTTACTGAATCGATGATTGTCGAGAGTGCCAGTGACGAAAGTGCAGCTCCAATGAAACAGCACTACGCGGCAGCTGCTTCGCTACCTCAAACTGTGAGTGCTACCCCATCGCAGTACTCCCCAACTGAAGTCGTTTACTACCGAGAATGTGATCCCGCCTCCAGCATTCAGGAAGTGGATCCGGATGCGTTTTTTGAACCCAGCTATTCAGGTGTATTAAGCGCACTCATTGCTCACGTGATCAATGAGGAAGGGCCTATTCTCGATGTGATTCTTGCTCGGCGAATCGCGAGAGCCCATGGCTGGGTGCGCACCGGATCCAAGATCCGAGAAAGGGTGTCATCGATGGCGAAGAGTACTCACCGTACGACGATAGATGACGTGGGGGAGTTCTACTGGCCAAGCCATATTGGTGACTCTTCTGCCATTGTCTGTCGGCGTCCAAGAGATGAGGCGAGTATCCGTCCGGTTGATGAAGTTTGTGGTGATGAATTGGCCGCACTCGCCCGGGAGCTTCTTGCAAAAGGCAAAGAAGGGGAGGTTCTACTCCATGCCATGGCTAGGGAGTTGGGGCTACAGAAACTAACCGCATCTAGCCGATTGAGACTCGAAAAAGTGAGCCAGCAGATTTTAGCTAGCTAATAAACTGCAGCACCCCGGTGTCGCAAAGTAGCTGATACCGGGATTTTGTAAGATACTGTTAAAACGTATTAGCGATGAAAGAGTAGATTTTTTTACATCTCTTTTGTCTTGCTAACCCAGATCACATGGAGGTTTTACATGTCCAAGCTCGCAGAATTTCGTCAACTCGAAAAAAACCTTGCCGAACAGCTCCAAGCTCTCGAAGCTCTGAAAGATGATGCTGGCCTCAAGAAAGAAATAGAATTTGAAACCAAGCTACGTGCATTGTTGGCTGAGTACGGTTACAGCCTGAAAGATGTGATCAACTTGCTTGATCCGCAGTCCCGTCGTCGCGCTCCATCCGTCGAGTCCAAAGCAGGCTCCCGTAAGCCACGTCAAGTGAAGGTCTATAAAAACCCTAACACCGGAGAAGTCGTCGAAACCAAAGGCGGCAACCACAAGACGCTAAAGGAATGGAAAGCACAGCACGGCTCCGCGACCGTAGAGTCCTGGCTGACCAAGTGAATTTGGTTTGAGTACAAAAGGGCCCGTCGATGGCCCTTATTTCGAGGAATAGTATGTCGTAGCTCACGAACTGCGATCAAAATGCAGCTGATGGTGAGATGGAATCAATCGATCATCGTTTGTTGGTCGCGTGGCCAGAATCGATCCGAAAATGCGATTTTTGACGCATTGCGCATTGAATCCTGCTTCCTTTCAACGGCACTCCATGCCGTTTAAAAAGATGTGAACAGGTAAGTTGCGATTAAGCGTGTCTCGTCGATATCTCGGGCGTCGTCACTACGATAGGTTGCGTTCCTCAGACGTACCGAAAAGCCTTTAAGCGACCCTTGGAAAGCGTAGCTCACATCTATATCCCGTTCCCATTCCTTTTCGGTGCCGACTTTCTTCAGTCCATCTCCATGGGTGTACGCTGTAAAAAAGCTCAGTCCAGGAATACCCATGGCCGCAAAGTCGTACCCGTACCGAAGCTGCCAACTGCGTTCGCCTGCACTTCCGAAATCATGGTATTGCACGTAGTTCGGCAGATAGGGGTTGTTGACGTAAGGGAAGCCGGTAGCGCCCTCCATGACCTGATAGGCCGCCATGACGCTATGCCCATTGCCCACTGTGTAGCTGAGCGCTGCGGCGTATGCACGGTTATCGACGTCTCCGGCTTTAGCTGCACCAACATCACTGCTTGCGAAAGCACGTAGATCAGTAGTGAGCGTGCCTTTTCCGATACGTGTGCTGTGTACCAGGCCAGCGAACTGCTGACGATATACATCATCAAGCTCGCCATAAAAGTACGTTGCACTCAACTCGGGAGTCAGCTTGTATGCACCACCGCCATACCGGTAGTAGTCTCCGATACCTGTTGCACGATATCGGCCGTCTTTCACCGCGAGGCTGATGTCCTGAAGATCGGTGGAATCAGGTGTAATCGTCTTATTGAATTGAGCCAGGTTTATGGTCAGGCGGTCGATGTCGGTAGAGCTAATCTGCCAACCTTGGAATGTCTGGGGAAGCAGCCGGCTGTTGTTGTATTGCAGCACCGGTACCTTTGGTAATGACATCCCATAGCGCAACGACGTCTCGGATATCTTGAGTTTTGCACCGTATCCAGCTTTCGAATATTCGTCTGCGGCCTCACCGGAAGCTCGTTTGGGGAGAAGGCCGCTGCCAGAGCGATCTGGACTCGAATCCAGCTTGTAGCCTGCAAAGATCAATGCGTCAGCGCCGAAGCCAATGATTCCTGGTGTGTATCCTGATTCATAGTTGAGCAAAAAGCCCTGAGCCCATTCTTCTTTTTTCGATACGCCAGCCCCCTGGCGATAATCACCGTTGTAGTAGAAGTTTCGTGCTTCTAAGCGAATTTTGCTGTCAGCGATAAAACCGTCGGCCATGGAGGTGTCGATGGAGAAAAATACGGATGCAAGCACAGCAACATATAAGGCGCGGTTCATTTTTATTATCTTCCTGACGCAGGGAGTCGCTGCTCGGTATTAGACCGAACAGAGACTTTCTAGAGATGTTGTGATCGTTAGTGCAGAAGGGTTACGGCTTAGTGCCAAGTTCCTTGGCGAGTTTGTCGCGATCTAGTTCCTTTTCCCACGCTGAGACAACAAGTGCCGCGACGCCGTTGCCAACCAGGTTAGTCATGGCAAGGCCGGTACCCATGAAACGGTGGATACCCAGAATCAGCACCATGCCTGCCACAGGGACAAGTGGTACGACCATCAAGGTGCTGGTTAGCATGACAAAGGCGGCACCTGAGACACCGCTGGCACCTTTGGAGGTGAGCATGGCCACGATGACCAATGTAAGTTGTTGCGAAAGTGACAGGTCGATATTCAGCGCTTGTGCGATGAATAGCACCGCCATTGTGAGGTAGATGTTAGTGCCGTCGAGGTTGAAGGAGTAACCCGTGGGAATGACCAGGCCAACAACGGGTTTTGAGCAGCCGAGACGCTCCATTTTTTCCATAATTTGTGGCAAAACCACTTCAGAGGAACTGGTTCCAAGAACGACTAACAGTTCCTCTTTGATGTAGGAGATGAAGCGGAGAATGCTAAATCCGCAGACTCTCGCCACACCGCCCAACACGACGATCACAAACAATGCGCACAGCACGTAAAAGCTGCCTACCAGCTTCATCAGTGGAAGCAGTGAGCCAACACCGTAAGTACCTACCGTGAAAGCGATGGCACCGAATGCACCGACTGCAGAGAGCTTGGCAATGATGTGTACGATGCGAAAGAACACACCGGACAGACCTTCGATCATGTCGTAGACCGGGCGGCCCTTTTCACCCATAGCTGATAACGAGCATCCGAAAAGCACTGAGACTAGCAAAATGCAAAGGACGTTGCCCTCGGCAAAGGCCTGCACAAATGTCGAGGGGATGATCCCCATCAGGAATTCGACCATGTGCATGTGTTGTGCTTTTTCAGCGAATCCGGTGACCGCCGAAGCATCCAGCGTATTGACGTCCACATTGAAGCCACCACCTGGATTGAAAAGGTGACCACCGATAAGGCCAATCAGCAGCGAAACGGTCGAAATCACTTCGAAGTAGAGCAGTGCTTTGCCACCTACTCGACCAACCTTTTTCAAATCGCGCATCCCTGCGATGCCAGTGACGACTGTGCAAAAAACTACTGGGCCGATGATCATCTTGATCAGCTTGATGAAAGCATCGCCCAGTGGCTTAAGGTCGGCGGCAAAGGTGGGCCAAAAGTGGCCGACGGCGACGCCTGCGATAATCCCCAGAAGCACTTGAAAGTACATTGCGCGATAGAAGGGTGGCTTGGTCTTCACCTTGATGGGAACTGTTACTTCGACCTGAGCAGATGCAGGGCTAGGATTCATGGCGGTCACTCACTGAAAGTCTTATTTTTGGAGGTGCAGCGAAGGTAGTTGTGCTTAGCGTCCGTAAAGCTTCATCGGGTTTTCGACCAGCAGCTTTTGACGCAATAGAGGGGCGGTACAGAAGTTGAACATCAGATCCACCAACTCCCCGTCGTTGGGCATGTCTTTGGTAATGTTCGGATGCGGCCAGTCAGTGCCCCACAGGACGCGGTCTGGAGCAATCTCAATCAGTCTCTCTGCAAAGGGAACCGCATCATCGAAGGGGCGCCGGCCCACTGATACTCGTTCTGCACCACATACCTTGACCCACGCCAGTGGATTTTCCATCAGTTGCTGCAACGCAAGGAAGGACTGCTGCTCAATGCCATCCTGGGCTTTGACCCTGCCCATGTGATCGATAATGAAGGGTACGGGTATCCGCGCCAATCTGTCCGCATAGGTCAGGATGTCTTGTGCATCAAGGTGCAGCACAACATGCCATCCCAAATCAGCCAGGCGATCCACAGTGCTATCAAAGACATCAAG
The DNA here is from genome assembly GCF_019947515.1 of Pseudomonas sp. A-B-19. NCBI lineage: Bacteria > Pseudomonadati > Pseudomonadota > Gammaproteobacteria > Pseudomonadales > Pseudomonadaceae > Pseudomonas > Pseudomonas sp. A-B-19. The sequence continues at coordinate 120,776 of NZ_JAGYGN010000005.1, read as the reverse complement.
ATCTGGCGCGCCACCCAGATGTGCAACGAAGTTGAATCGCACGCCACGAACACCCCCAGCGTCCATCTCGGCAAGTTGCTCGTCGGTTTCACTGCCGTCCACGATGGCTACGCCTCGATACCGTCCTTCGCTACGAGCTATAGCGTCCAGCATCGCGCGATTATCGCTGCCATGACAGCTGGCCTGGACAATCACACCGCGAGTGAACCCCAGGTGGTCATGCAATGCCCGCAAAGTTTCAAAAGGTGCGTCAGGAGGGGTGTAGCTGCGATCTTCGGCGTAGGGAAATTCAGCCCCGGGGCCGAATACATGGCAGTGGGCATCCCAAGCACCCACAGGGAGCGGCTGCATGGGTTTTGTAGGATTGGAGTCAGGTGCGAGGCAGGTTTTCATCTCGTGTCCTTTAGTCATTGTTAGCGAAAGCGATAACCCGATGGTGGCGCTCTCTACGCTCTACAACAACCAGATGCAGGCTCTAGCAGTTATGCTGAATTCACATGCGACTCTTCAGGCTATGCAGATTCTACGAACCAGAGCCATTGTCTCTACTGCCAAACGAGACAAGGGGCGTTGCTCAAAGGTGGCTATGAACAGGTGTGTCTGGATAGATGGATCAACGATCTGAGCAGCTTTCAGGCCTTCAAGTTTCCCGTCGCTATTTGCCAGAGCAGAGCGAAACAGTACGCCGAAGCCCATATTGAGATTGATCAGTTCCAGCAGTGAAGGAATGCTATCGATCTCCAGGCATACGTTCAGATTAACCTCGTGACGTGACGCTTCACTTTCGATGAGGCGACGTATGGAGTGAGGTTCGCTGGGGGTGATCAAAGGGTATTGCCCCAAGTCTTTCATCGCTACTTGGGAGGGAAGGTTCGAGTGCTGGCCACCGATGAGCATCAGTGGCTCTGAATGGATGTGCTCATACTGTAATTGAGCACTGTGGCTAGGATTGAAGAGTAGGGCGAAATCCAGGCGACCGAGCAGCAGCCACTCGCGCATCGAGTGAGTCAGCCCCTCTTTGATCCCTAGTATGCAGTTGGGAAAGCGCTCACGAAAGGCCGAGACCAGTGCCACGGTGTGTCGTCGGGAAATGCTTGGAGGAAGCCCGACGACCACTTTGCCCGACAAGGTATCGCGTTGTTCGCGTAGATCCTCACGAGCCACTTGCACCTGACGCAAGATTCCTTTGCCATGATCGAACAAGCGTTGTCCGGAAGCGGTAAGCAATACCCCTCGACCATTTCGCAGCAGTAGATGCTCCTGCAACTCGACCTCAAGTTGCCTGACCTGACGGCTGACGACCGACTGGGAAATGTTCAGTACGGCCGCCGCCTTGGTGAAACTTCCGAACTCGGCCACCCTTACGAAACATTCGAGTTGTTTTAGATCCATGAGCGCGACTCTGGGAAAAGGCTATGTTACCGCTTTTCCTACAGAGCGCTTTCACGGGCGACTGGAGTGCCATACAACGTGTCGATTAGGTGTGACCAGTCGAATGGCTCAAGATTTGGGTAACCGATATCGGCGTCACACATGGCGTCGACGAGCCCTTTTTGAGTATTGACGATGGCAAGGCTCATGTTCGGAACAACGTCTACGTCGCGAGAAGTTTTCGCGACCTCCTTCATTTCCTCAGATCGACGACGACCGTGTTCGGCCACACGACTTATCAAGTAGTGGGGCAGTGCGTTGTCCCAACCCATTTGCGGGAAACTTTCGTGCAACGACGCTAGCACCTCATCCTCGGCCTGGTATTGGCGAGCAGTACTCAGGCATTCGGTAGTGAGCGCCTCCAGGCCTTTAATCATGATGCTTCGACACATCTTTATCGCTGACGCTACGCCGATCAGGTTGGCCACAACCCGTACGTTCATTCCTAGCTCGCGTAATCGTTCGGCAACTTGGTCAGCACATTCGCCGCCCAAAAGAATGGGGGTTTTCAAACGCTGAGGGGGTACGGGTGCCATGACAGCCGCATCGATGTAATCGATGCCATATTGCTGCATGGCCGTGGCCGCTGCGCGCTTCGTAGAGGGGGCCACCGAGTTGATGTCGATGAACAGCTGCCCGCGCCTCATCAGTGGCGCCGCGTTCAGTGCAACTTCGAGTGCGTTATCCGCTGTGACTGCTGAAATTACCCACTCGCCCAGCGCTATCGCCTGGGCCGCACTTTCACAAAGTTGAACGCCACACCGCTGAGAGCGTTCATGCAGCGCAGTTCGTTGAGCCGGGTCTTCAAGGAGTCGATCATAGGCGTAGATTTTCACATCCAGCGCGGCGAGGTCTCGGCCGAAAATGGCGCCTGCTTCACCGAAACCGATTAGAGACAAGGTTGTGGTCATTATGATTTCACCGTTTTTTGCCAGATATCGCCAGGGATGAGAGCGTCACCGTCGAATAGAAGTCTGGACGTGCGCACCAATCCGCACCCGGCTAACTGACCGGCAATCAAACGAAGCTCGACCGTAAACTCCCCTGTTGGATGCTCAACAGATAATTGCACTCGATCAGCTGTTTCTACTTGGGCTAGGTTGCTTGCAACTGTCCCTTGAACCTGGCAAGCAGAGGCGACGCTGACAGCGCCGAACACTCCGATCGATGTGTGACAGCGATGAGGAATGAAGGTACGGCTGCAAATTGCGCCACCACTGCGAGGGGCTGCTATCAAGGACATTTTCGGTACAGTACGCTCGCGGACATCCCCCAGATTCATCAAAGGGCCCGCTTGCAGTCGGATTGATTCCAACAACGCTTTGAGCTCGATGTTGGCGTCCAATTGCTCGGGGAGTTCGTAACCCGTGCAACCCACATCAGCGGCCCTGATCAGTACAACAGGCATCCCGTTGTCGATACACGTGACCTCGATACCGTCGATGCGGTCAATGGCGTGACCAGTCGGTAGCAGTAATCCGCAACTGGAGCCGGCAATGTCTTCAAATTCGACAATCAGTGGGGCACTGGTGCCTGGAACACCGTCGATTCGAGTCTCACCGGCGTACTCAATGTTGCCGCCTGGCGTGGGTACATTAGCTACAGCGATCTGGCCGGTATTGACCATGAAAATTCGCACGCTTGTCTGCGATTCGTCGGCGTTTATCAGCCCACGCTCAATCGAAAAGGGGCCGACACCTGCGAGGATGTTTCCACAATTCTGACCGTAATCAACTTGAGCTTGCTCGACTGAGACCTGGGCAAACAGATAATCGACATCGGCATCCGGACGGTTTGAGCGACTGATGATTGCGACTTTGCTGGTCAGCGAGTTTGCCCCACCAATGCCGTCGATCTGGCGTGCATCGGGTGATCCCATGACGGCCAAAAGTACTCGGTCACGCAGCTTGCCTTCGGGCGGCAGGTCGTCGGCCATGAAGTAAGCACCCTTGGAGGTACCTCCACGTATCAAGAGACACGGAATACGAGTCTGGTGCATGAAGGTTATCCTTGCAGGTCAGTGAGACTGTCGTGGTATCTCAGGCCCCGGTCAGCGAGCTTCTGACGCATCTCGTAGATATCCAGTCCCAATTCACCAGCTGCCAGGCGTACGCGTTTCTCTTCTTCGAGCCGAGCGCGTTTTCGGCTGGTTTCAAACACTTCGGGTAACTCTTCTCGGCGGACAACGACTACGCCATCATCGTCTGCCACGACAACATCTCCGGGCTCGATCAATTGGCCAGCGCAGATGATTGGCACATTGACTGAACCCAGGGTTTCCTTGACGGTACCCTGGGCATGAACTGCCCGCGACCATACCTTGAAACCCATGTCGCGTAGTGTTCGGATATCGCGTACACCCGCGTCAATGATTAGGGCGCGTACTCCTCTGGCCATCAACGAGGTGGCGAGCAAGTCGCCGAAGTAGCCATCGGTGCAGGGCGACGATGTCGCGACCACCAGAATATCGTCGGGTTGGCATTGTTCGACTGCCACGTGAAACATCCAGTTGTCGCCAGGCGCGACCAATACGGTCACCGCCGTTCCAGTAATGCTTTGGTTTTGCTGGATTGGGCGAATGGCCGAATCCAGAAGGCCTTTGCGTCCTTGGGCTTCATGTACGGTGGCAACACCGAAGCGATCCAATTCGTCGATCAACGCCGAGTCAGCACGGGGAATGTTGCGCACCACAATGCCGGTTTTTCCGATCAGTGTGCTCATGCCAAGTTCTCCGTCACCCGTGGGAAGATGCTTTGGTAGCCCTCTGCGTAAACGATGTTGCGGGTGGAGGCGATGCCCACATTGCGTTTGGCCTGCACTCCACGTTGCAGCGCAACACGTGTGTAGTACTCCCAGAGATGTTCCTGGCCTGCCATGCACTGGATGGCGGCATATTTTTTGTCCCAGACCTCAGTGATATCCAACAGAACATCCGGGCGCCATTCACATTGCTCAGGCTGATGGGGTTCGAAACTGTAAACAGGCGGGGCCCCCACAATTTTCTCGCCAGGTTTGTAGCCTTCAGCCTGGGCGATGATGCGGGCTTCCTGCGTCAGGTTCATCGCTAGCGGGTGATCATAGTTGTAGGGGTCTTTGATCGAGTGGCTGAGGACAAACTCCGGTTGAACGCGACGAAATACATCGGCTAAGCGAAACAGCGTTTCTTTGTCGGCCCGCATCGGGTAGTCGCCGATATCGAAAAACTCCACGCTCGCGCCAAGGATCTTCGCTGCGGCTTCAGCCTCGTTGCGACGCGCGGTTTTGACCTTGTCTTCAGACATATCGCCTTTGCGCCAGAGCTTGGCCGACTCACCTCTCTCTCCATAGGAAAGGCACACGATGTGAACGGCGTGACCTTGTTGGGCTTGCAGCGCGATGGCGCCACCAGCGCGCCAGACGAAGTCGGCTGAGTGGGCGCTGACAACCAGTGCGTTTTTTGTTTTATCGATCATTGGAGGGCTCTTTTTGCGGTTGTTTGATAGAGCCCACGTTCGCATTTGAGGAGGGAAATGAATAATGCGTTCGGCAGTGGTGGGTATACGTTTTACTTATCGCGATGGGTTCTGCATGCTGTACATCTGCTTCCTCGAAAATTCGGTAGGTGCACATGCACAGTCCTGAACTACCCAATCTCATGCAGATTCGGGCGTTCCTTCGTGTCGTCGAATACGGCAGTGTTTCTAAGGCATCCGCTGTGCTGTTTCGTGCTCAGCCCGTTGTAACGCGCTCCATCCATTCTTTAGAGAAACGGCTCGGTATTTCGCTGTTTGAGCGACACGTCGATGGTATGCGTCTGACTAAGTATGGTGAGTGCACAGTTCCTCGGGCTAGAAGGGCAATGGATGAGTTACTCGCTATACCGCAATTGCTTGGACAGGTATTAGGTCACGTTGCGGAGCCGCTTTATCTGTTCCAAATCCGACGCCTAGAGATCTTTGCGAAACTCTGTGAAACGCATCATATGCAAACCACTGCGAGCACTTTCGGGGTTTCACAACCAGCGATCAGTGCTGCCATTAAAGTCCTTGAACAAGGCAGTGGGGCTGGCCTGTTTGAACGTACTTCGCAGGGCTTGCTTCCCACCCGTGCCTGTCTTGCAATGTTGGTGCATGTGCGCCGAGCCCTTAATGAACTGCGTCACATCGATGCAGACATCGCCGCTTTGGGTGGCTCCCTTCAAGGCGTCGTGCACGTAGGGGCCTTGCCTCTTGGGCGCACGGGGATATTGCCCGAAGCCATAGTGCGCCTGACCTTGGAACACCCTCATGTACAAATCGTAACCAACGAAAGCCCATTCGACTTGTTGGCAAGTGAACTGCGCGCAGGCGATGTGGATTTTGTGCTCGGGGCTCTACGTCCATCGGCCTACGCCAGCGACCTGCATAGTGAGGCCTTGCTGCAAGAAGAAATGGTCATCCTGGTACGCCGCGACCATCCTTGGTTAAAGCGGGTTCCAGTCTATGAAGACTTAAGTGCGGCCCGTTGGATCCTGCCTCGTGCTGGTTCCCCCGCAAGAAAACTGCTGGATGCGTTTTTCGCCCACATCGGCATCACCGTACTTAGCCCTGTGATTGAAACGGGCGACCTAGCGATTTTGCGCGGTGTGTTGTTGCGTTCAGACATGCTCGCCGCCGTTTCCGCACACCAGTTGGAATACGAAATGATCAGCGGTGATCTTGTTCAGCTTCCGCTTTCCCTGAGTCATACCACGCGACCAATTGGTTTTATCTCAAGGACGGGGGCGCTTCATTCGCCAGCGGCGCAGGCGTTGATGGACAAAATTCGGGAGGTGGTCAGGGACACAGCATGAGTATTACAGAGCCCACATGAAGCAGGCTCGCCTACGGCATTAGCCGCCACTCGTCAGCAAGATGTCTTGCCCCTCCTTGACAGTTCAGTCGTGTGGGGAAATACTGGTCTCAAGATTCATATATATGACTAGATAACAAGGTGAATAAAGTCGATGAATTCTCTTTCCAGTGATGTTCGCCTGCCACTTTACCAACGTCTGCGAGACCACTTGGTGGAACAGATTGCTAATAACCGCTGGCGTCCGGGAGAGGCTATTCCTACCGAGGCCGCGCTTTCAGCGGAATACCAACTATCTACCGGCACCGTACGCAAAGCGGTCGATTCGTTGGTCAGCGAGGGCATTCTTGAGCGGCAGCAAGGCCGAGGCACTTTCATACGCCGGCCACAGTTTCAATCATCGCTGTTTCGATTTTTCCGTTTTCAAACTGCTGCTGGCGAGCGCCAGGTGCCGGAGAGTCGCATCCTGTCGATCGAACCGGTGGTCGCACCCTCAGCTGTAGCCCAGGCGTTAGGGTTACCCGTCGAAGCGCCGGTTATCCGCATTGTCCGTGTTCGACTGCTCGATGTTCAGCCCGTGCTGGCCGAAGAAATCTGGCTGCCACGTAACCGCTTTCAAGCACTGCTGGAAATTGACCTCAGTCGAAAAGGGCCACTGCTTTATCCGATCTACGAAGAAATCTGCGGTCAGGTTGTCGCCTACGCCGAAGAGACACTCACCGCCGAATCCGTGAGTGACGTGCATGCTCGATTGCTGCAGGTGCCGGTCAATAGTCCGGTGGTAGTGATCGAGCGACTGGCGCGCGATTACGCCGGTACACCACTGGAGTGGCGTCGTTCTCGTGGGCATGCGGAGCACTTCCGCTACAGCGTGGATATTCGCTAACCCATGCCTGTGTAGCGAATCGTTGAGCGGCGAGTAAATCGCCGCTGGTTTCCTGTTTGATTGCCAAAACTGGCCCTGTAGCGGAGCGGTTCGCTCTCGGCTGCCTTACGTTCCACTTATAAGGATAAGAATCATGTTTAGCTGGTATCGCCAAGTCACTCCTCGGGAGCGCAAAACGTTTTGGGCCTGCTTCGGTGGATGGTCGCTCGACGCACTGGAAGTACAAATGTTTGGCTTGGCGATTCCGGCGTTGATCGCCGCGTTCGCCTTAAGCAAGGGCGATGCGGGGTTAGTCAGTGGCGCCACCCTGATCACCTCGGCCATCGGCGGTTGGGTAGGGGGGACGTTGTCCGATCGCTATGGCCGGGTACGCACGCTGCAGTGGATGATTTTGTGGTTCTCGTTCTTCACCTTTCTCTCCGCGTTCGTCACTGGTTTCCACCAACTGCTGGTCGTCAAGGCACTGCAAGGCTTTGGCATTGGCGGTGAATGGGCGGCCGGCGCGGTGCTGATGGCAGAAACCATCAATCCGAAATACCGTGGCAAAGTAATGGGCACTGTGCAAAGTGCCTGGGCCGTGGGTTGGGGCCTGGCGGTCGGAGTGTTCGCGCTGATCTATTCCTTCGTGCCGCAAGACATGGCCTGGCGGGTGATGTTTATCGTTGGTTTGCTGCCCTCGTTTCTGATCATCTGGGTGCGACGCAATGTTCAGGAGCCTGATAGCTTCCAGCGTCTGCAAAAAGAAAAAGCCATCCCGCATAGCTTCTTCAAATCCCTGGCCGGCATCTTCCGCCCTGAGCTGTTGCGAGTGACGCTGTTCGGCGGTCTGTTGGGCCTGGGTGCGCATGGCGGTTACCACGCCGTGATGACCTGGCTGCCAACGTTCCTCAAAACCGAACGCAATCTGTCGGTGCTGAACTCTGGTGGTTACCTCGCGGTGATCATCTTCGCCTTCTGGTGTGGGTGTGTGGTCAGCGGGTTCTTGATCGATCGTATTGGTCGTCGCAAAAACATCGTGCTGTTCGCACTGTGCTGCGTCGTCACCGTACAGTGCTACGTGTTTCTGCCGCTGACCAACACGCAGATGCTGTTTCTCGGTTTCCCGCTCGGCTTCTTCGCGGCGGGCATTCCAGCGAGCCTTGGTGCGCTGTTCAACGAGTTGTACCCGGCAGATGTTCGTGGCGCGGGTGTGGGGTTCTGCTACAACTTTGGCCGAGTGCTCTCGGCGGTGTTTCCGTTCCTGGTCGGCCACATGAGCGACTCCATGTCACTGGGTTCTGCAATCGGCATCGATGCCGGGATCGCCTATGGCGTGGCGGTGATCGCTGCCCTTTGTCTGCCGGAAACCCGTGGTCGCAGCCTTGAAGCCACGAACACGGCAGCGCCCGTCACGGTCAATGGCAATGAGAGTGCCCGGGCCTGATGATCATTACTTTCGATAGATGAAATCCATGTCTGAAACCTGTTCTGCGCCGATTACCGGCATCGATTCTCACGCTCACGTGTTTAGCCGTGAGCTGAACCTGGCCGCTGCACGGCGTTATACCCCCGGCTACGACGCCACACTCGTGCAGTACCTGAAGCATTTGCAAACCCATGGCCTGAGTCATGGCGTGTTGGTGCAGCCAAGTTTTCTCGGCACCGACAACAGCTACCTGTTGGCAGCATTGCGGCAGGCGCCGGCCAAGTTGCGAGGGGTCGTGGTGCTGGAGCGAGACGTCAGTCGCGACACGTTGAACGACATGGCTCGACTGGGCGTGGTCGGCGTGCGCTTGAACCTGATGGGTAAATCCTTGCCTGACTTTCGCGACGCGGCCTGGAATGATTTCTTCGGCCACATCGCTGAACTAGAATGGCATGTCGAGTTGCACCGCCACGTCGAGGATTTGCCGGGATTGATTCGGCAATTGATGCCATTGAACATCAAAATTGTCATCGATCACTTCGGTCGTCCGGATGCGCGTTTGGACTTTGATCAGCCGGGTTTTTCCGAGTTGCTGGAACTAGGACTGAGCGGGCAGGTATGGATGAAGGTTTCCGGTATCTATCGGCTTGCAGGTACGCAGCAACAGAACTTGAAATTCGCTCGGACGGCATTACTGCTACTGGTGCAGAGTTTCGGTCTTCGCCGTTTGGTGTGGGGCAGTGATTGGCCACACACCCAGCATGAAGACAGCGTTGGTTTCGGTACGGTGGTGGAGCAGCTTCAAGCGCTGGAGTGTTCGACTCAGCTTATGCGGTCGTTGCTAGTGGAGGCGCCTAGAGAGTTATTCGGATTCGATTTGCCCGTGAGCTATTGATTTCCGTTGGTTAGGCAAAGGTCTGTAAAAATTCTCACACCGGCGAAGTCGTCCAAACCAAAGGCGGCAACCACAAAACGCTGAAAGAATGGAAAGCTGAGCACGGCTCAGCAACCGTTGAATCCTGGCTGATCAAGTGATTTTTGTTTGAGTACAAAGGCCCCTGCGAGGGCCTTTTTTATTGAATTTGTCCCAACTATGGAAACAGCTTTGCAGTTGTTTAAGCGTCCGCGCGGTAGGGGCAGCAGATCTCTACCCCTCAATAGATATAACTGAAGTGGATGCTGTCAAACGCGATTCAGTCATGCATAGATTCCGCTTCATCCAGGTGATCGATGTGCTTGAATCGCTCAACCAGAAAGTCGATCAGGCTGCGCACTCGCGCCGACAGGTGTAACTGTTGCGGGTAAACCGCGAAAACATCGGCGCGGGTTGGTGTCTGGTCTTCCAGCACTAATCGCAAGCGGCCACTGCGCACATAGCGGGCGATATCCCATTCTGCTCGCAGCAGAATTCCGTGGCCTTCCAACGCCCAATTCAGGGCCACCTCACCGTCATTGCAGCCCAATGCACCACGGACTTTGATGTTTTGTGTACGCCCACCGTGAGTAAAACTCCACACCCCGTAAGGCGTTTCGTTTTGCCGCAGAAAGATGCAGTTGTGTAGCTGTAAATCCGTGAGGCGTTGCGGCACGCCGTGTTTTTCCAGGTAGAGCGGTGAGGCGCATAACAGGCGACGGTTAGAGGCGATCTTGCGCGCGTGGAATGTCGCGTCGGGCAGGGTGCCGAAACGGATTCCCAGATCGAAACCGTGGGTCGCCAGATCCAGCGGGTGATCGCTGATTTCCAGCTGTATTTCCACCTCCGGGTACTGCGCGAAGAACGCGCCGAGGGCCGGGCCGATGTAACGACGGCCAAAGCCCAGCGACGCGTTGACCCGGATCAGGCCTTTAGGTGTAGCCCGACTGCTGTTGATCAACTGCTCGACCTCATCGATCTGCGTCAGGATCCGGGCGGCATGGGAAAAAAGCAGTTCACCTTCTGAGGTCAGACTCATTGAGCGCGTGGTGCGATTCACCAGGCGGATGCCCAATCGAGCCTCCAGCGCGGTGAGACGCTTGCTCACCGCCGGTGGCGTGATGCCCAGCTCTCGCGCCGTCGCGGCGAGGCTGCCTTTGTTGGCCAGAAGGTAAAAAAATGACAAATCCAAGGTTGGGTTCATTCGTAACTCAAAGTTATTTATGTAGTGATTCTGAGTAACTCACACCTATTTGTTCACTACATATACTCCGCTCACACCCTGATTGAACAGTCCGTTCGACAGGCAAAACAAGAATGTTACGAGATTGGAGTTGACCATGAGCGCATACAAAATTGCAGCGGTTCCAGGTGATGGCATCGGTGTTGAAGTGATCGCCGCTGGCGTCGAGGTGCTGCAAGCCCTGTCGAAAAAATCTGGCTTCGACCTGGACTTCAAACATTTCGACTGGAACTCGGATAACTACCTGAAAAACGGTTACTACATTCCTGAAGGGGGTCTGGAAGAACTGAAAACCTTCGACGCGATTTTTTTTGGTGCCGTGGGAGCACTCAACGTACCGGATCACATTTCCCTGTGGGGCTTGCGCCTGCCGATCTGCCAGGGCTTCGATCAGTATGCCAACGTGCGTCCGGCTCGCGTGCTGCCTGGGGTGAAAAGCCCGCTGCTCAATGGTGACCAGATCGACTGGGTGGTGGTGCGGGAAAACTCCGAAGGTGAGTACTCCGGCAACGGCGGTCGTGTGCACCGGGGACTGCCGGAAGAGGTTGCCACTGAAGTGTCGGTATTCACCCGTGCCGGGGTGGAACGTATTCACCGCTTTGCCTTCGAACTGGCGCAAAGCCGCCCACGCAAACACCTGACCATGGTCACCAAGTCCAACGCCCAACGTCATGGCATGGTGTTGTGGGACGAAATTTTCTACGAAGTGGCCAAGGATTTCCCGGACGTCAAAATTGACAAGGAACTGGTCGACGCGGTGACTACGCGCATGGTGCTCAAACCCTCCTCGCTGGATGTGATCGTCGCCACCAACCTGCACGCTGACATTCTGTCCGACCTGGCAGCCGCGTTGTCCGGCAGCCTGGGCATCGCACCGACCGCCAACCTGAACCCGTCGCGCAAATTCCCCTCGATGTTCGAACCGATCCACGGCTCGGCTTTCGACATCACCGGCAAAGGTGTGGCCAACCCGATTGCTACGTTCTGGACGGCGGCGATGATGCTCGAACATCTGGGCGAAGCCGCTGCGGCGAAACAGCTGATGTCAGCCATCGAAGCCGTGACCGAAAGCGGTGTGCATACCCCTGATTTGGGTGGTACCGCCACCACCCGCCAGATCACGGATGCGGTCATCGCGCTGATCAACCGCTGATATTTTCCAGCGATTCAAAGTAGTACTGCGGCACAACACCAAGGGGCAGATCACTGGATCTGACTCCTTGGCATTTCCTGACAACAATAAAAAATCAGGGCCCTGTCATGAAAAGAATATTCGGCAAACTCTACGTGCAAGTGCTCATCGCGGTCATCCTCGGCGCCATCGTCGGTGTGTTCGTTCCTGAAACCGGCGCTGCTCTCAAACCCTTGGGCGATGCCTTCATCAAATTGATCAAGATGCTCCTCGCTCCGGTGATCTTCCTGACCGTAGTCACGGGCATCGCCCGCATGGAAAACATGAAGGAACTAGGTCGAGTCGGCTTTCGCGCCTTGCTCTATTTCGAAGTTGTGTCGACGCTGGCGCTGGTGGTCGGCCTGGTGGTGGTCGATGTGTTCAAACCCGGCGCCGGAATGAACATCGATGTTGCTACCCTCGACACTTCCAGCCTGGCCACCTACACCTCGGTAGTGAAACATGCATCGTTCATGGACTTCGTCATGAACATCATTCCCGACACCGTCGTGGACGCCTTCGCCAAGGGCAATGTGCTGCAAATCCTGCTGTTTTCCATCCTGTTGGGAATCGCCTTGGCTCATGTGGGGCCACGCGGCAAAGCGTTCGTCGATACGCTGGATAGCCTGATGCAGGGCATGTTTCGTATCGTCAACATGGTCATGCGCCTGGCGCCGATCGGTGCATTCGGTGCCATCGCCTTCACTATCGGCAAGTACGGCTTCGGCTCGCTGTTCTCTCTGGGCAAGCTGATGGCCTGCGTTTACCTGACCTGCGCCGTGTTCGTGATTTTTGTGCTAGGGCCGATCTGCCGCTACAGCGGTTTCAGCCTTTGGAAGCTTTTGAAATTCATCAAGGAAGAGCTGTTCACCGTACTGGGCACCAGCTCTTCGGAGTCAGTACTGCCGCAGATGATCTCGAAGATGGAAAAGGCCGGGGTGTCCAAGCCCGTCGCCGGGATGATCATTCCGTCCGGATTGACCTTCAACCCCGACGGGCAGGCGATCTACTACACCATCGCCGCGATTTTCATCGCCCAAGCGACCAACACGCCGCTGACCCTGACCGATCAGTTGATCGTACTGGCGGTGCTGATGTTCACCTCTAAAGGTTCGGCAGGTGTCACCGGTTCGGGGTTCATCATTTTGGCCGCCACCTTATCTTCCCTGGGCACCATCCCAGTGGCCGGCATGGTGTTGCTGCTGGGTGTCGACCGGTTCATGTCGGAAGCGCGGGCCATTACCAACACCATCGGTAATGGTGTCGGCACCATGGCCATCGCCAAATGGGTAGGGGCGCTGGACACGGTGAAAATGCACAAGGCGCTTAATGGTGAGATCGAAGAACAAAAGCCTGAAATTGTGCAGGCGGAGACTATCTATGCCCCTTCATCGGTGACGGGCAGTCCCTTGCTGCCCAGCCTTAACAAAGCTTCACGAGTGTAAATATCTGGTGCTGACCAACGCGATGCTTAGTGCCATTTTGATTGAGCATTTCCAATTCCAAGCATCTTGCACTGAGAGATGGTCACATCTGAAGTCGGTATTGATGCACGTTTAGCTCCGCGACCGTTGAGTCTTGGCTGACAAAGTGATCTTGGTTTGAGTACAAAAGGGCCCGAGAGGGCCCTTTTTGTTGATCGGGGTTATTAGCTAAACGATTTCTGGCGAAGCTGCTGAATGTCTTGTTGCTGACGAAGATAAAGAACATTTCTGGATCAGTTTTCGCCTCAAATGTAATGTGGTTTCCACCTCTGCTTCATCACTTGGAGTCTGCTAGCTATCTCAATTTTGCTCTGTCGCAAGATCGATTTCCCTTTTCAACTCATTGATGGCAGCGAGCATGAATTCAATCGTTGGCTCGTCGACGAATCTGCCGTTCTGCATCTTTTGAAAGACGTTAGGAATGACAATTTGAGGGCAGCAAACCACTTTGGAAAGTGTGGCTGATAACGTCTCACGCAGCTGAGACTGGGCACGTACCCCGCCGAGCAACCCCGGTGAAGACGTCATTATCAGAACGGGCTTATATTTTAGAGGTGAATTGAAGCCAGGACGAGAGGCCCAATCCAATGCGTTTTTCAGAACGCCAGAAGTGCCGTAGTTGTACTCCGGTGAGCAGAGGATTAAGCCATCGGCGAGTGAGATCGCTTCCTTCAGCGCTGCCACTGAGGTCGGTAACGCGTCCGTTTCGAGATCACTGTTGTACAGGGGGATATCGTTCAACGGATAAAGGCTCAGTTCTGCTTGATGAATCAATCGAGACGCGAGTGTTTCAAGTATCGCAGTGTTGTTTGACGCCGAGCGCAAGCTGCCGGAGATGCCGATTAAACGGAGAGTTGAAGTGCTCATAAAACTCCTTGAGCCAAGAGAGGGCATGGCCTCGGTAAGACTACAGCCCAGATTTTTCTGGGAGCGATGCACCTATCATCACAAAAAGCGCCCTGGCAATACGTTCGCTTTTATTGCGCCACGCATGTCGAGTGCCGCTCTGAATAACGACGTCGCCGGCTTTCACTAGGCGGTTCTCGCCATGATCCAATTCAAGCCACATCTCGCCTTCCAAAATGATTCCGTAATCGATGGTGGCAGTGGTGTGCATACCCGGATTTTCTGGCTCAAAGCTTTCAATCAAACCAGGCAGAGCAGCACTCAGTTCCTCATAGGCCCGGACACCATCGATAGGGTTCTGCATGATCGAGTCAGGTGGGAAATCAAATATGGCGAGACTGGTGCCTCCCAGTGGCGGAATTAGCGACGCGTAGTCAAGCGTGGGGTCGCTCCTTTGCTCAAGACAAACCGGATGTGCTGAAGTCGTCCACAGTTGGGCCATAGCGTGCCCGGGAATCGAGGTAAAGGATTGTGCTCGTGGAGCGTAATCATCAGAAATGAACACGGAGTTTCCATGTTCGTCATGGCCGGTCACGATTCTTCTTATTTTCATTTTGAATTACTCGACTAATAGTCAAAAAGTGCAGGCGTACTGACAACCGAAAGACAGCGAGGGGCGGCCTAAACCGCGCCGCTCGCCGAGCTTGATCAAGGACAGATGACGTAGTTGCTGAAGCCGCCGTGGCGGTTTTCGATACCGGTAATTGCGTTGTTGACGTCTTCTAGTTTGAAGGCCGTGTTTTCAAAAAATGAGAGATCCAGCACACCGGACTCAACCATGTCAGCCATGGCTTGGCCTTGCCCTGTAGTGAACCAGGCCGACCCGCTGATCTGGATGTCGTTGTCCATGATCCAGTGAAGGTCGATTGGGACTTCACCGGCAATGGCGCCGACGTTGACCAGATGGCCACCGCGATGGAGAGATTTAAGGGCTTGGGTCAGGCTTTCGTGGGGGGCCCCAGGGCCCAAGGCATCAATGACCACGTCGACGCCTTCGCCATGGGTGACTTCAAAGGCCCATTCATTGGTGGGAATCGTACCAAGGGTATGAATTTCGATCCGACCCGGGGCTGCTAGGTCTTTCACCTTTTGGAACAGCTCTTGGTTGCGCGCAGTGCCGAGGATTTTGCGTACCCCCATGGCCAATGCCAGAGCGACTGCACCTAAACCGAGTGTGCCGCTGATCCCGTTGATTAGGACAGTGCTACCAGGGCCCGCGTTGGCCTTGAGCAAAGCCTTGTAGGCGGTGCCCAGATAGCCTAAGCGCGCGGCGGTTTCGAAACTGATGTTGTTTGGCAGTTTGACCAGGCTGTATTGCGGGGCCGGGATGTACTCGCAAAGGCCGCCGTAAGGGTAGTCTTCGAACATGCGGGGGCTTTTCGGCGTGAAGCCAAAATAACCGTTGAAGGTATAGGCGGTGCAGGCAATTGTGTTGCCCGCACGGCACGCTCGGCAGGAGCCGCAGTGTCGGCCCGGATTGACGTACACCCGGTCGCCGACCTTGAAGTCGTAGACTTGAGCGCCTACTGCTTCGACGACACCTGATGGATCGAGCCCGAAAATGGCAGGAAGTTTAGGCAGCGGATTTTGAGGGAACCACTTCACCCAATTGGTGAGAATGTTGTGCAGGTTTGGAACGATCCCACATGCTTTAACCTTGACCAGCACCTCGGTAGGGCGAATTTCAGGTACTGAAACGTGCTCGATGACCATGGGTTTACCGCCTTCGTACAGGCGTGCAGCGCGCATAGTTTTTACAGTCATGATGCTCTCCAACACATATTGTTTTTGTAGTGATACGTAACCTTGGAGCAAGCTTTAAATCTGTGGCACTAGCGCAGTCCGTCTTCGCCCTTCACATCGGTGGCCGCTAGACCGCCCAATCGTGCATGTATCCGGCCGCCAGTAGCCATCGCTAAACCAAAGGCGATTTCGCCACGACGAGGGCCATCCCATACGGTCATTTCAGCCACGCCGAAGTGGCTACGAACATAAGCAGCTTGGATATGGCCCAGAGGGATCATCACCCGGCAACCTGGGCCACCGATGGTCTTCGCCGCCGGCACGATTGCCTTCGGGTTACCGAGGGCTTCGCGCATGGCCCAGCCACCAGCTTCATGCCAGACAGCTCCGTGTTCCAACTCGCCGTCTTCTCCGACGATGGCACCCTTGCCATAGGCTTGTACCTGATTTGCACCACCGAGTGCATGGATCAGTTGTTCGGACAGCTCTGCTCCTAAAGCTCGTAGTTCCTGCATAAACGGCAACAGGTCTTCGACGTATCGGCCTGCATAAGGATTGGTAACCACGGCAGTGGCCACAGCAATCCTGAGCGGAACGGACGAGCGGGGCCCGCCTTCGTGGAATACTTCTTCGACGTCCAGTTTGACCTTACGAACTATCACAAGCGACATACCTAACCTCCAGAACCGAGAGCCTCAAGTGGCTCGCTATTTTTTTGAACCGGCCTTTTGCATTATGCATTTAATGATGTATGGTGCAAGAAGTTAGTTTTTGTGCACAAAAAAACAGGAGATGATCATGAAGCTGATTTCGTATCGAAAAGAGGGGAAGGCCCATTTCGGAGCAGTGTCTGGCGATGGGGTGGTCGAGCTGACTCGTCGCTTTGCACAGGTTCCGGATCTCGCTTCTTTGCTGGCGGAGCCGACGATGATGCAGGAGGCCCGGCAGATGGTGGACGCAGCTGAGCCCGATTACCCCTTTTCAAGTGTCGAGTTGGAAGCCGTCATACCGAATCCCGGTAAGGTCATTTGCGTCGGCATTAACTATGTCGCTCACGCGGAAGAGGCCGGTAGAAAGGTTGGAGAGTTCCCGGTCATTTTTCAGCGTTTTGCCGAAACCTTGCTTCCCCATGGAGAGCCATTGGTAAGGCCTCAGGTATCAGAGCAATTTGATTTCGAAGCAGAGTTGGCCGTTGTGATCGGAAAAGGCGGCGCGCACATCGATCCGAAGGATGCGATGGATCATGTTGCGGGTTACACCTGCTTCAACGATGCCAGTGTGCGCGATTGGCAATTCCATACGCACCAGTACGGTATGGGCAAGACCTTCAGGAAAACCGGTGCGCTAGGCCCATGGCTGGTTCCGGCTTCAGAAATTCCCGATTACCGTAAGCTGGTAGTGCGGGGAGTACTCAATGGCGAGCAGTTGCAGGAAGGCAGCCTTTCGGAGCTGGCTTTTGACATTCCCCATTTGATTTCTTATGTATCGAAGGCACTTCCCTGGAACCCGGGAGACATTCTGGCAACCGGTACGCCAAGCGGGATTGGCTTCAAGAGGAAGCCTCCAATTTTCCTGAAACCCGGTGATGTTTTTGAAGTGATCATCACGGAGATCGGGACGCTATCGAACGGCGTTATTGACGAAGCCTAAGCGTTGTCCTCTACACAATCATAAAAACCGGAGGTTCCATATGCCCGCATTACCCACTATCAATTTCACCCACACCGGCGTGTTTTGCGCAGACCTTGATCGTATGGTCGATTTTTACTGCCGTACCCTGGGCTTCATCGTCAGTGACAAAGGTGTCGCTTCTACAGGGCATCGGTTGTTTTTTATGACGCAGAACCCCGAATTGCATCACCAGGTTGTGCTCTTCGACGGTAAGCCTGTCGACCTACCATTCAACCCGATCAACCAGCTTTCGTTTCTGCTGAACTCTCTGGATGACCTGAAGGCCTATTATCAATTCGCCAAAAAGAGCGGCATCGAAGGGATTGCTCAGGTGGATCACGGCAACGCCTGGTCGATGTACTTCAAAGACCCTGAAGGCAACCCCGTCGAAATGTATGTCGATGCGCCGTTCTACACCGCACAGCCTTGCAAGGAACCACTAGATCTCGAGTTGCCGACTGAAGTCATCCTGGCCCAGACCGAAGCCATGTGTAAGCGTCGTCCCGGTTTCCAGACACGAGAGCAATGGATGGACTCCATTCGGGCGAGGATCGAAGAGCAACGGGTTCGAATCGGTTAGTCGTGTAGGGAAGGGCCATTGGGCCGTTCTGAATGTTGGATGCCGAGGTCTGGTGGGTGAGCGTGCGAAAGTCGGTTCATCGGCCAGACGTCGCGATAGATAAAAACAAAAAGCGGAGTAGACGATGGACTACGATGTCATCATTGTTGGAATGGGGCCGGTCGGTGCTCTGTGCGCGAATCTCGCCGGCATGTGGGGGCTGAAGGCTCTCGTCGTGGACAAGTCCGAAACGGTGTACACCAATCCAAGGGCTATGGGCTTTGACCACGAGGTGATGCGTGTCTTCGGCAACATTGGCTTGGCCGATGACATTGCCGAACATGTCATGCCTTATCGTCCCTCTGAGTACCGTACTACCGGTTCTCAGCTGATCAAACGCATTGATGCCGCCAAACCTCCATTTCCGTTGGGCTGGGCACCAAACTACGTGTTCTCGCAGCCACCTGTAGAGCGTGCGCTGCGTAAAAAAATTTCGGGCTTCAAGTCTGTAACGGTAGAACTCGGCTCAGAGGTTTTATCGGTTGACTCCAAAGATGTACAAGCTGATGTTCGCATCCAAGCTAAGGATGGAACTGAGCGCACTGTGACTGCGGAATATGTCTTGGCATGTGACGGGGGTACCAGCCCGATCCGAACCCGTCTAGGGTTAAAAATGGAGGATCTCGCATTCGATGAGCCGTGGCTCGTCGTCGACGTAATCCTGAATGAAGGGGCGGGTGAGCACCTGCCAAAGACGAACGTGCAGTTTTGCGAGCTGGCCAGACCTTGCACCTTTGTCGTAGGCCCGGGTCAACATCGGCGTTGGGAGTTCATGATCAATCCTGACGAACAACCGACGGAAATTTCCCAGCCCGAAGTGATCAAGAAGTTGATCTCCCGCTGGTTGCCTGAGGGCGACTATCAGCTATGGCGAGCCTCTGCTTACCGATTCCATGCACTGATTTTGGAACAGTGGAAGTCCGATCGAGTGTTCTTTCTAGGGGATGCCGCACACATGACGCCTCCATTCCTGGCTCAAGGCATGTGTCAGGGAATCCGCGATGCGCTGAACCTGGTCTGGAAGCTCGCGCTGGTAAAAGGAGGTCTGGCAGCACCGGCATTCCTGAATACCTACCAAACTGAACGGATTCCTCACGTCCGCCAAACCACCCTGGCAGCCAAAGAATTTGGTGTAGTGATCTGTGAGCGTGATAACGAGAGAGCAGCGATCCGGGATACGCGATTAATCCAGCAGATGACGGAAAATCCGGGAGGTACGATCAGACAATCGCTGATTCCTGGGCTGTCGCGAGGCTTTGTCTCGCAAGTCGCTCCTGCCGGTGAGCTGTTTCCTCAGCCAATGGTCATCAACCATACGGGTAAAAAAGCTCTGCTGGATGAATTTACCGGGCAATCCTTTCGAGTGGTGGTTGCGCCTGGATTCGACGCTAGCGCGTTACTGAGATGTCTGCGCAGTAGCCAATCCCTTAAAGGTCTGCCCATTCAGGTCGTGCGATTGGTCAGCCCTCAGCAGACTGCTGCTCGCACTGTTGATGATTATGAAGAGGTCGACGGCGTACTGACGCAATGGCTTGAGAGTCGAGGCTGCAATGTGGTCATCGTGCGGCCGGATCACTACGTGTACGGCGGGGCAGTCACTGTCGCCTGGGCGATGGAACTGCTAGAGGGAATGGAGCTTGCCTTGTGGTGCAAGGAACCTGAACAGGCTAGGCAGAGTAGCGGCGGAGCGTGCGACACGACAAACAGGTTTGCGCAGGTGTAAACCTACAAGGGGCTGTAGAGCCTTCGCATTGCACTGTCCACGAAAGCAGTTGCGATGCGAAGGTTTTTTTGAGTTTGAATTGGACGCGGAGGACATCGAGTGTCGCCCCGAATGGGGGGCGACAGGCTATCGATTTAGTTATTGGAGCGTGGCTTGTTGGCGTTCGATAGCTTCGACAGTTCGGCCCAAAGTGCCTTGGATGTGATTGCGCAAGAGCGTCACCGCTTTGTCTGAATCGCGTGCAAGCGCAGCATCCATTAACTCTTGATGCTCATTTCCCTTGTGCCTTGGAGTCTGCCGCTGCTTGGCTGAGAAGCGTCTGTAGCGCTCTGCTCTGTCGAACAGGGAGTCAACCATCTTCAACATCAACGGTGACGGGCAGGCCGCGAACAGCGCAAAGTGGAAAGCCTTATGCCGGATAGACCACTCATCATCGAGTACGAGCACGCCGCTACCAAGTTTTTTCTCAATCAGATTCA
Organism: Pseudomonas sp. A-B-19; assembly: GCF_019947515.1. NCBI lineage: Bacteria > Pseudomonadati > Pseudomonadota > Gammaproteobacteria > Pseudomonadales > Pseudomonadaceae > Pseudomonas > Pseudomonas sp. A-B-19. The sequence goes on along the minus strand of NZ_JAGYGN010000005.1, from coordinate 100,293 downwards.
GGCGGTGAAATGCACCCAGCACATCGGCTTCCCAGGCATCGTCGCCATACTGGATGGCATCGCTTAGCGCTTCGCATTCGAGCAGGCAGCGCAATCGAGTAATGTCGCGAAAGTCTGTCGTGGAAATTGGAGCGACCCTAAACCCCTTGTTATCGCTGGCTTCGACGACACCGTCCTGAGTCAGTCGATTGAGGGCTTCACGAATGGGGGAGCTACTGAGTCCATACGTTTTGGACAGTTCGGCCACTTTGAGCTTTTCGCCCGGGGCCAGCTCGCAACAAACAATCGCTTTTTTCATCTTCGTCAACGCGACATCGATCAGCGGACTGCCGGGGGAGGTGATCATGGTCGGAGTCATCCTGGAATTTGCACTAAATCGATTTTATGCGCAAAACATTCTTTAGTGCAAAGGATGAATGCCTGAATTGCGCATAAATTTTCCCGAGCCGCAAGCAAAGAATCGTTGGCCACTCTGTCAACAGCTCTAATTCACCTGCGCCTCTATTGCTCCCGCCTGCACCCCTCCCAGATCCACCTCTCCTGGTGGATTTCAGAATTTTCCGTCCTTTGAACCATCCCCCCAGCCGGTTGGCTTCGGATGCCTTTTTCCTGTCTCGCCTTATCCATGTAGCAAAAAAATGCGTTGGAGAATCTCCTTGACTTTAAATTTGCCCAGGATTACGTTTTGTGCACAAAGTGATTTGTAGTGCAGTATATATTCTTTTATGCATGAATGGCTCGTGCATAGGCTGACCACAAACCAAAGGTTCGAGAGGGGCGTGATGAAAACGAAGCGGGTACTCGAGTTGGCTGACGCCGAATTGATGCTTGTGGCCTCCATGGAAAAAGCCACCCGGGAAAACTGGAAGGTTTCCATGGCTGTGGTTGATGAGGCGGGCTGCCTCATGACGTTTAGAAAGCTTGATGGCGCATCCGTCTCGTCTGTCCAAACGGCCATTGAAAAGGCCCGCAGCGCCGCTGTCACGCGCCGACCGACGAAGTTTTTTGAGGACATGGTCGCCGAAGGCAGATCTGGCGCTTCGATGATCCATGGGGTCTTCCCCATCGAAGGGGGGCTTCCAATCGTTGTCGAGGGCGAGGTCGTAGGAGGGTTCGCTGTCAGCAGGTTGAAGTCTCAGCTGGACATCATCCTTGTGGAGACGGGCTTACAAGCACTGGCAGCTCATCAGGAACGGTAAGTGGTTAAGGAAGAAGCCGAGAGCACCACGCAGTACGCAGATGTATTCGCAGCTGATGCTGCGAGTTGAAGACCTTTTACAAAAACAAAAAAATCAGGAACATCTTCATGAAAACAGCTAACCAGCGGCTCTGCCCGTTGCCGGTTTCAAGCATCGCCTGTGCAGTCAGCGCAATGGCGCTGTTGAGTCTTTCTACTCAATCGCAAGCCTTCCAAATCGATACTGGTAACCCCGATCTTTCGGCGACTTGGGACAATACGATCAAGTACAGCAATGCATGGCGTGTGAACAAGCTGGATCACAAGGTTGCGGCCGGCCCAGGCACTTCCAACAGTAATCCAAATCTGGATGACGGCGACCGAAACTTCGATCGTGGGCTCATATCCAATCGCCTAGATCTCCTGTCCGAGTTCGACATCAAGTACAAGGATGTCGGTGCCCGTCTCAGCGCGGCCTCCTGGTACGACAATGTTTACAGTCATGACAACGATAACGATTCGCCGGCTACGGCGAACTCGGTGAGCGTCGATCACGATCAGTTCACCAGCGACACGCGTCGGATCCACGAAACGAACACTGAAATCCTCGATGCCTTCATCTATGGCTCGAAGGAAATTGGCAGCACTTCGTTGTCTGGCAGATTGGGGCAGTTCACCCAAATTTACGGTGAAAGCCTTTTCTTCGGTGCAAACGGAATTGCAAATGCGCAATCCACCGTTGACTTAGTGAAGCTGCAGTCAGTACCCAGCTCCCAGTTCAAAGAGATTCTGATGCCGACGAAGCAGGTCTCGGGTAACTGGCAGCTGAGCGATACGGTTAGTGTCGGTGCCTATTACCAGTTCGAGTGGAACAAAACTCGTCTTCCCGCAGCGGGGAGCTACTTCAGTGGCGCGGACTTTGTCGGTGAAGGAGGCGAACGTGTATTTTTCCCTACTGGTGCGCTACTTCACGGCAAGGACATTGATGCCAAGAACTCAGGCCAGTTTGGCGCTCAGCTGAAATTCGCTATCGAAGACTGGGAGTTCGGTCTATACGCGGCTAAGTATCACGAAAAAACTCCGGTGTTTTACTTCCGACCAGCAGCACTGGTGCCTGGAGCAGATGACACTTTCGTCAACGTTTATCCCGAGGATATCAAAGTCTTTGGCGCAAGTTTCAGTACCTTGGTCGGCGAAGCGAACATTGCTGTTGAGACTTCGATTCGGGTCGATACACCGTTGGCAGGTGTTGGCGGCACCATCATTACCGGCCTGGATTCCGACAACGATTCCAATCCGGCTTACCCCATTGGTCGCTCGTGGCATGCCCAGGTGTCGATGGTCAATGTATATGGCGGATCGGCACTTTGGGATGGTGCCTCATTCGTAGGCGAGCTTGCATTCAACCGTCGGTTGAGCGTGACCAAAAATGCCGATCAGCTGGATCCCAACACCACACGTGATGCCTTCGCACTGCGGTTCACCTTTGAACCTCAGTACTTCCAGGTCTTTCCTGGCATCGACGTTCAGGCCCCAATCACCATTGGTTACAACCCCTCCGGGCGATCTTCAGTCACACCTCAGGCATTTGGCCCCGAGCACGGTGGGGATCTGACATTAGGTCTCAAGGCTGATTACAAGAAGCAATGGTACGCATCCCTGAGTTACACCAATTTCTTTGGCGAGGCGGGGCCTGTCATCAACTCCTCCAACTCATTCACCTACCAGCAAAACATGAAAGACAGAGATTTCGTGGCGTTTTCGATCCAGCGAACTTTTTAAGCAAAGAAGAGGCGGGCCCTGATAATGACAAAAATTAAACTGCTGCTTTCCACCCTGTCTATCTCACTCTGTGCCAGCACCGCCTTCGCAGCGGTGACTCCCGACGAGGCAGCAAAGCTCAAGACTACACTGACTCCCATGGGCGCCGAAAAAGCCGGCAATGCCGACGGCTCCATTCCTGCTTGGACAGGCGGATTGACCAAAGATGTCGCTGGGACAAAGCTTGGCGATATGCCGGCTGATCCATTCCCTGGCGAGAAGCCTGTATTGCAGATCACCGCTAAAAACGTTGCGCAGTACGCGGACAAATTGAGCGAAGGTACAAAAGCACTGTTGTCCAAATATCCCGACACCTTCCATTTGGATATTTACCCAACCCACCGTACTGCTGCAGCACCGGATAGCGTGTATCAAAATACCTTCGCCAATGCGACCCGTTGCAAGACGACCAGCAACGGTTTGTCAGTGGAAGGTTGTTACGGCGGTATTCCGTTTCCTATTCCAAAAACTGGTAATGAGGTCATCTGGAATTTCCTTCTGCGCGTGGAGGCGGAATCAATTCAGATGGGATACGCCAACGTTATTGGTAATGCTGACGGAACCCGGACTCTAGCAAGCCGCGGAATCGAGAACTGGCAATACCCGTATTACTTCAAAGACGGAAGTGCTGATAAATGGTCAGGGCAGTATGCGCTGCTGCGCTTTTTGACCAACGAGCCACCGTTTAAAGCTGGTGAGTCGCTTGTGACGCACGACAGTATCAATGTCCAGGAGCCACGAGAGGCTTGGCAATACCTAGTCGGCCAACGCCGTGTGCGACGGGCTCCCACTGTCGGCTATGACACCCCCGATTTTGTAGCCTCGGGCGCTAACTACTTTGATGAGGTGCATGGCTTCATTGGCCATCCAGATCGCTATGACTGGAAGCTCGTTGGCAAAAAAGAAATGTACATCCCTTACAACGACAACAAGTTCAACGCAGAAAAACGAGATGACGCCTTCGTGGCCAATCACCTCAATCCAGACAAATTGCGCTGGGAGCTCCATCGCGTCTGGGAGTTGGAGGCCACGGTTGCACCAGGCAAACGCCATGCAGTACCTAAGCGCAAGTTCTTCATTGATGAAGACAGCTGGACGGTATCGCTAGTAGACGGATATGACGCTGAGGGCAAGCTGTGGCGTGTCTCACAAGTGCTGCCATTTGTTGTGCCTTCCATCCCGGCGGTAGTGGTGAAACCTGTGGTGATTTACAACCTGCAAGCCAAGACGTACAGCGTCGTGCAGGGCCTGAACGGCGAAACCTATAGCGTTATCCCGCGCAAACCAGAGAACTTTTTTACCGGTAATGCGGTAGCGTCCGGATCGGTGCGCTGAATCTCGAAACGACTCATTCAATTTGTTCCATGGACGCAGTGTCAGTAGCACTGCGCCCAGTGAACCGCATCCTCGAGGTTCTCAAATGCGCATTCAAATACCCAGGCTTCTACATAAATATCCGCTCAGGGCACTCATGCTGAGCATGTTGATCATGCCGGCATGCTTCTCCTGCACAGCTGTTGCACAACCAGATGGATTGCAGGTGCAGCCTGCAATTACGAGTGCCATGGCTGCGCAGTCAGTAATGCTCAGCGTTGCGCGTGCAGGGCAACGCCTGGTGGCAGTCGGAGAGCGAGGGTTCATTATTGTCTCAGATGACAATGGCAATTCTTGGCAGCAAGTCAGTTCGCCCGTGAGCATGACGCTGGTCAAAGTTAGATTCATCAATGACAGCGAAGGTTGGGTTGTTGGGCATGCAGGGATCGTATTGCACACCCAAGATGGTGGGTTGAGTTGGAAGAAGCAGTTTGATGGTGTCCAAGCCGCGGGTATCGAACTGCAGGAAGCGAAGCGCGCCGTTGAGAGTTCCGAAAAAACAGAAATGGCACAGGAGGGGCTCGCTCAAGCACAACAACTCGTTGACGAGGGCCCAGACAAACCTTTTCTCGATCTGCTCTTCCTGGACGCCAAAAATGGGCTAGTGGTGGGCGCTTACGGTCTCGCGTTTGTCACGCATGATGGCGGACTCAGCTGGCAATCCATCCGTTCCCGTATCAACAACCCATCCGGACTGCATCTCTACAGCATTGAGCGGGTGGGGGCTGACCTCTTCATCGCCGGAGAGCAGGGCACTCTGTTGCGGTCAAGCGACGAGGGGCAAACCTTCGAGTCGCTGACTTCCCCCTATGAGGGCACGACCTTCGGGCTTCAGGCGACCAACAGCGGATCGATTCTGGCGTTCGGGCTTCGCGGCAAAGCGTTTGAGTCCAAGGATCGCGGCGATACCTGGCAGCCCCTCGACACTTTGCAGCCCGTCTCCTTGACCAGTGGGTTGCGTCTTGCCGATGGATCGGTGCTGCTCACCGATGAGTCGGGAAGAGTGTTGCGCTACGCGGATGGCGATACCAAAGCGGCAGTCCTTCAGATTGCTCAACCCAGTTATTTCACAGGCATGGCACAAGCCGCGAACGGCAACCTGATCATCAGTAGTGCACGCGGCATGCTGTCGTCCGCAGTTGCCGTGGACTTGCCGGAGCACGATCAATGAACAGCTTTACGCGTACTGCCGAGCATCACACCGTTCCTCAAACGGACACATTCGATCCTTCTTCCGGCACGCTGGTTGAACGGCTGTTGTTCAATCATCGCAGCATCATTTTGGGCATTTGCGTGTTGCTCAGTCTAATACTGGGCTACCAGGCACTGAGCCTGAAGCTTAATGCCGCCTTCGAAAAAATGATCCCGACAGATCACCCTTATGTGCAGAACTACCTGAAAAACCGAGGCCAGTTGGGGGAGGGTGGAAACACCTTGAGGATTGCGGTCGAGGCCAAACAGGGCAGTATTTTTGATGCTGCCTACCTCGAGACGGTCAAGAAAATCAATGATGAGGTGTTTCTACTCCCCGGCGTCGACCGCTCATACATGAAGTCCCTGTGGACTCCGGCAACCCGTTGGATCGGCGTGACGGAGGAGGGTTTCGATGGTGGGCCAGTCATACCTGACGATTACGATGGTTCTGCCAAGAGTCTTGATCAGGTTCGGCAGAACGTTGATCGGTCGGGTGAAGTAGGTCGGCTCGTAGCCTCCAATTTCAACTCCAGCATTGTACTGTTGCCTCTTCAGGACATCACCTCGGACGACGGCAAACCTCTGGACTACAACGCGCTTTCCGGCCAGCTCGAACAGATCCGGGCCAAGTACGAAACCGACAACATCAAAATCCACATCACTGGCTTTGCCAAAGTGGTGGGTGATCTGATTGACGGCATGCGCCAGATGCAACTGTTCTTCGCCGCGACATTGGTGATTTGCGGAATCGTGTTGTTCTGGTACACCCGTTGCGTGCGTAGCACATTGTTGGTGTTGCTGTGCTCGATTGTCGCGGTTATCTGGTTGCTGGGATTACTGCCCACTCTGGGCTTTGATCTCGATCCTTACTCGATCCTCGTCCCGTTCCTGGTGTTTGCAATCGGGTTGAGTCATGGCGCCCAGAAAATGAACGGCATCATGCAGGACATCGGGCGTGGAGCCGACAAGCTCGTGGCGGCACGCTTCACCTTTCGCCGGTTGTTTCTGACCGGGCTGATGGCGCTGGTGGCGGACGCCGTAGGTTTTGCTGTGCTGATGATCATCAAGATTCCGGTCATCCAGGATCTGGCTATCGCCGCGACGATCGGCGTGCTGACGTTGATTTTCACCAACCTGATTCTGTTGCCGATTCTGTTGTCGTACACCGGGGTCAGCAAAGCGGCGGCGCAACGTGAAGCGGCGAACGACAAGTTCTCGCAGTTGGACGCTCACCACACCCGCCATCCATTTTGGGCATTTCTGGATAGATTCACTGAGCGTAAATGGGCAAGCGGAGCAATCATTGTCGCCGTGATTTTAGGCGTGGCAGGCTTTGCGGTGAGCCTTCATGTGAAGATCGGTGATCTGAATCCCGGGGCACCGGAATTGCGTCCTGAATCGCGTTACAACAGCGATAACCGCTTCATGGTCAGTAACTTTTCCGCCAGTAGCGACAAGTATGTTGTGATGGTGAAAACGCCCCAATACTACTGCGCCAATTACCAGACCCTGGTGTCAGTCGACGCGCTGGAAGCGCAGCTTCAGCAGTTGCCGGGCGTGGTGTCCACGACGTCTTTAGCGGCGCTGAGTAAGCAGGCGGCGGCCGGCATGAATGAAGGCAGCATGACCTGGTACGAGATACCCCGTAACCAGGGATTATTGAATGCAATCATCACCCGGGCGCCGCGAGAGCTGTTCAACCAGAATTGCGATCTGCTGACCGTGTATGTCTATCTGAAGGATCACAAGGCGGACACGCTCACCAGCGTGGTTCAGACAGTCGAACAGTTCGCGGCGACCCATAACTCGGATCAGATCCAGTTCCTCAATGCAGCGGGCAATGCCGGCATTGAAGCGGCCACCAATATCGTGGTGAAGCGTTCCAACGTACAGATGCTGTTCATGGTGTACGCGGCCGTCATCGCGCTGTGCTTCATTACATTCAGATCTTGGCGCGCGGTCGTGTGTACGGTGCTGCCACTGATGCTGACCTCCATTTTGTGCGAAGCCTTGATGGTCGGACTTAACATCGGCGTGAAGGTCGCGACGCTGCCCGTGATCGCGTTGGGGGTGGGCATTGGTGTGGACTACGCGTTGTACATCCTCAGCGTAACACTCACTAATTTGCGAAATGGCTCAAGCCTGTCGGATGCTTACTACCTGGCCCTGCTTTCTACGGGGAAGGTGGTGGTGATGACCGGGATCACGCTGGGCATTGCCGTCCTCACCTGGGTGCTGTCACCTATCAAGTTCCAAGCTGACATGGGCATCTTGCTCGGGTTCATGTTCATCTGGAACATGGTGGGCGCGTTGGTACTGGTTCCGGCACTGGCGCACTTTCTGCTCAAGCCAAAATCTTTTCCTGTAACTGCGTAATTTCCAAGCACGAGTGCGGATTCAGTGGCGCTGAATCCGCTTTTCGTGGTGCAACTCAAACACAATGGCTTGATTAATTGAATGATCAAATATGCAGCGAATCTCACCTTGCTCTTCACCGAATGGTCTTTCGAGGATCGATTTAGCGCCGCGCGGGACGCCGGGTTTGAGGCCGTTGAGTTCAGTTTCCCACGAGACATGACGGCAACAGAAATAGCCGAAAATCTTCGTCGCACAGGCCTTCAACAGGTATTGGCAACAGTGCCATTAAGACTTGGCAGTAAGGGTCTGGCCGCTCAGTCCGGAAAAGCTGGGGACTTCCGTGAAGATTTTCACTTGGGACTTGAATATGCCGTGGAAGGAGGAAGCCCACTGCTTCACGTGCTATCCGGTGTAGTTGAGCAGAAAAATTACTCGGTTTCGAGCGGACTATTTGTCGACAACATGCGCTGGGCTATCGAGGAGGCTACCCGTCATGACGTAAAGGTTGTGATTGAAGCCATCAATCAAACTTCAGTGCCAGGGTATTTTATTCGAACACTGGCGGGAGCCGTCAGCTGGACGCAAAGGCTTGAAGGGCTAGGCCTGATTCTGGATCTTTATCATGCTGCGATGGAGCGGCTGGATCCTCTTGCTTGCCTCGACCTCCTTCTTCCTCAATCCGACCATTTACAGATTGCCGGATACCCAGGAAGGCATGAGCCTAATATCGGTAATTTGAACCTAGCTAGAGTTCTTGATTTGGTAAATTCACATTCTTATACAGGGTGGGTTGGCTGCGAATATCAGCCTGCTGATGGCACGCTCAAGGGCATGAGGTGGCTCGATCATTTTCGGTGATTGATGGATGTGGCGGAGGGAATGTAGAAGGTGAGTCAGTGCAATTGTTCGGTCTATCCTCTAGCCAGACATAATGGCACTCATAAACGGGGGACTGACCGATGCCAATTAGTGCCGCTCAAATTTCTGAAATATGAAGCTTTCGCTGAGGAGCTAGCCGATGCTGCCGCGGTAGCCATTCATCCGTACTTCCGAGCAAAGATCGATGTGGAGGATAAGGGCGGTCGTGTTTTCGATCCGGTTACCTTGGCCGATAAGACTGCTGAACGAGCTATGCGCGAACTGATTCAAGATCGGTATCCCGCACACGGAATCCTTGGTGAGGAGGAAGGCTCAATTGTAGGCAGCAGCGGCCTGACCTGGGTGCTCGATCCCATCGATGGCACTCGTGCTTTCATTACCGGCTTACCACTGTGGGGAACGCTGATTGCCCTCAATGATGGTCAGAAACCTGTGATTGGAGTGATGAATCAGCCGTTCACTGGAGAGCGCTACATTGGCACTCCAGATGGAGCCCAGCGCAATGGCACGAAACTGCAGACACGTCCGTGCCAAGATCTTTCCTCTGCGACACTGATGTGCACCACACCCGACATGTTCGACACACCTTTACGGCGAGATGCTTTTCAGTCCGTGGCGAGTCAGGCTCCGCTAGTTCGCTTTGGCGGTGATTGCTACGCGTACTGCATGCTCGCGTCAGGATTCGTGGATGTGATTATCGAAGCCAGTCTGCAGCCATACGACGTACAGGCCCTGATACCGATCATCGAAGGTGGTAGCGCTGCTCAAAATGGCGGGAGTGTCGTTGCTTGTGGAGATCCCACACAGCATACCCAATTGGTGGAGTTGCTGCGGTACGCTGTCTGATTTTGGGCGGGGTCAAGGCGTTACCCCAAAACCTTTAAGGAGTGGAAAGCTGAGTCTAGGGTGACCCAGATCTGGTTCGAGTACAAAAGACCCTTTTCAGGGCCTTTTTTTGTTGGGCGAGGATGACATGGTCGGTAGTCCGTAGACTGTGTGGTCTCCACTGAGTGAACTGAACAGAGCGACTGCCGTAACCATCATTGCCCCTATGAGAACTCAGCGATCAATTGATCATCCTGTGGATCAGCTAGCAGACTGCAGTTTGCGCTGTGGCTTACCCAGTGTTTTGTTTCTAGTCATCGAAATCTTGATCGCTGCTTGTGCAGCTTCACGTCCTTTCTCCACGAAATGCTTGCTGAAGATTTCACGGTGATGCTCCGTTTCCTGGAAGTGATGAGGAGTCAGGGATACCGACAGTACGGGTACTCGGGTATCCAGGCCCACTCGCATCAATCCATCGACAACCGCCTGCGCAACGAAGTCGTGTCGGTAAATCCCACCGTCGACAACCAAAGCTGCTGCAACAACTGCCGCGTATCGGCCGGTCAATGCCAGTTCCTGTGCCATCAGAGGCAGTTCGAAAGCCCCGGGCACGTCGAAGACGTCAACCTGTTCCGCTGAGATTGTTTCAAGGAAACCCTCAAGGGCACGATCAACTATGTCGCTGTGCCAGCCTGCTTTGACGAACGCGTAACGATTGGCGGCCATTTTTTCTACCTCATCATTTTATTGTTTGCGCCCACGGCAGGTGTATGCCGAGGATTGGTTGCATTACATTGACGCTTGAGCTTTCCCAGTCCGACGTCATCCGAGCTCATACATGGAAGGTATGAGTCGTCATGCACCGATTAGCGTCTGACGTTAGCAATCTTGATCATGCGATTTCTGCAGAGGTGCGATAGCGGCGCTGATGCCAAACGAGGCACTCTGCCGGCTCTTCTGGGGTGAGCACGATGTCGGCGATAGACCCGATCAAAATGGTATGGGAGTAGCCATCAATCGCTCGCTCTAGGCGGCAGTCGAAGGCAATGAGAGCGCTACGCAGCAAAGGGGCACCGGTCTCGCGCTGTACCCATTCCGAGCTGGCGAAACGATCTACTCCTCTTTGAGTGAAGAGGGTGGCGAATTCGGTCTGATCGGGCTTAAGTACGTTGACCCCGAAAACTCCTTGTGAGAGCAGCTCTTCGTGAGCGCTGGCGTTTTTATTGATGCATACGATCAAGGAGGGAGGTTCGGCAGAGAGGCTACACAGGGCCGACACTGTCAGTCCCATGCGTTTATCACCTTGCCCCGTTGTGACTAGGGATACAGGCCCAGGGAGAATCGACATTGCTTGCAAAAAAAGCGTCTTATCAACCGAGTCTTTAAACTGGGTAACTTGCTCTAGAACAGCCATTCTTTCACCTCTGCAGGCTTAGCTGGGCGAATGCACGTGGCCCTGCCAGTGCACCCTTAAGCCGCCATAAATCACTTTTTCAGTTGTCGGCGCCTCGAAGGCTGCGCGTCAACCCGTTCTATAAGGTGGTTCAAGCCCACAATTGAAAGTCATCTAAATCGTGAGGTGGCTGATCGGCCTGCCTCTGATCTCAGGTTCTCTCACAAACGGGTAAAGGAACTGTGCCAAGTTGAGCCAGCAGCTCGCGGCATCCGCGACAGACAGAAATTCTCGTGGTTCGAAGGTATGCTTCAGAGCCAATTTCAACTGGGCAACCTGAGAAACGCTGCCATTGATTCGATGTCTGAATTTTAAGTTGGTATGTCGCTCGTAATTTTATGGGCAGCCTGCATGTCGCCACTCACGCGCGTGCGAATCCTGCCCTACAGTGATTCAAGGTGGGACAGTTCGGCATGATTTGCATGCGGCAGACTACCCCGGGTGCTTCGCCTGACTGGCTGCTCCAGGCCAGCCTTTGACATCGTTATCCAGGCTTCGCGTGTCAGGACGCTCTCTGCATCCTTACCGGGTCAAGTAGGCGGTGAAATGACACACGATAAGAAGAAGAGGTAGGTGCGATGAAAAACGACAAATATGCCTTCATCAAGGTCGGCGAGCTGGATGAATTTGTTGAAAAAACATTCAAAGGTTTCTGTGAGGTTATCCCTCAAAAACACGTTGATTCCTTTGTGATTGCGGATCCTTTTTCAGCACCAAATTTAGCTAGAGATTTGGCGAAATCTGGCTATTACCACGCAATAATTGTCTCGGCGATGTTTTTCAACGATATTGATTTTAGGAAGGATCACATTGCAAGTGCACTGGCATCCGGGTTGATGGCGGTCAGTATGGATGTTGATGCTCTCGTTCTACCTATCGTCCTGCTGCCTCGCCACGGACAAGAGGAGGAGTGGCGGCGCGAAGAACACAGTGATTATTTTCTATCTCAAGGGCGTATCACCGCAAATTCGGCACTAAAAGATTCAAAATTAATATCCTCTCTGCCTTTTCCTAAGAATGTAGTTGGATGGCTGTGGCCTATGTAGGCCAGGCTGCATTCTTCAGTTATTATATTTCTTCCACCCGTCATTAGGTGTGATATGGGGTTTGGCGCGTTTTCTATTCGTTCAAAAATAGTTGTATTGGCCGGTATATGTTTGCTCGGCATTGTGGTTGTAGTGGTTTTTATGAATATTCATCTTTCGCAGAGCAATAACACAATTGTTGCTCAAACGAGCGAAAGGATGATGATCGATAATGCGAAGACACTGCTTCAGGCCGAGGCAGGTGAGCAAGCAGCCGCTCTATATAGCCACTTTCAGCAGAGCATTCTGTTACTCACGTCAGTTGCTGACCTAGTGACCGCTCAAAGGGAAAATTGGGTAAAACATGGTGGGGATGCAGGTGCGCAGCGTGAACTGATAAATCAAAGTCTGAAAAAACTATACCAGCGAAATGCCAAGCGTGGACTGCAGGGGGTATGGATTGTCTTTGAGCCTAATGCATTGGATGGAAGAGATGCGGGTTTTGTAGATGATGCTGGTCACAGTAGCAATGATAAAGGGCGTTTTACTCCGCAGTGGAGCCGCAACGGCAATGATGTAGTGAGCTCAACCATTGCTGAGTCGTATTTTGTTAGAGCGGATTTAAATGCCAGTGGAGTGCCATATAACTACTGGTATTTATGTCCAAAAACAACACGGCAGATTTGCATGCAACCTCCGTATCAGGACACTGCCAATGGCGTGAATATTTTGCTGACATCTGTATCTATGCCTGTTTTGGTCGATGGAGTAGTGGTTGGGGTAGTGGGTGTAGATCTGTCTCTTGCCGCTTTGCAGTCGAGGGTGGAGAAAAGTGCTTTTGATCTATTTGGTGGTAAGAGTTATGTCGTCATCACTTCAGATGATGGTGTAGTCGCGGCAAATAGCAAAGACCCGGGCGCGATCGGTAAGCCATGGTCGCAAGATTTAGGTAGTGGCTCGCATCCTATACCTGGCCTGAAGGACAATGATGGCTCAAAGGTTATAGAGAGTGGAGAAGACATTCGCGCTATACACCCGTTGAGTTTTTTCGAGGGTGCCAAACCTTGGAGCGTCATGTTGGGGGTGCCTCGGAGTGTGTTGCTGGAGGACACGCTCACGATGCAGCGTGAGCTGAGTGACGCGCAGGCGCAGGGCGTGAAGGACACTTTATTGATTGCGTTTACAGCTGCGTTGTTTGGTTTGGTAATGATTTGGTTCACAGCTTCTGGGGTTATCCGACCCATCAATGCGGTGGCACAAATGCTGCAAGATATCGCTACAGGGGATGGTGACCTCACGCGCCGACTTGGTTATGCAAATCGCGATGAATTGGGAGAGCTCGCCAGTTGGTTCAATCGCTTTTTGGACAAGCTTCAACCCACGATTGCACGGATTAAGCAAAGCATCGTCGAGACTCGCGACACGGCCGATCGTTCTTCTACTGTGGCCCGAGAAACCAGCGAAGGCATGAAGATCCAGTTTCGAGAGATTGATCAGGTAGCAACCGCTTCAAACGAAATGAGTGCTACGGCTCAGGATGTTGCAAGCAACGCCTCAAGCGCCGCGACAGCAGCTCAAGGTGCAGACGAGGCTGCTCAGGATGGGATGGAAATCATCCGTCAAACCACGAAGGACATAGACATTCTTTGTGCGGAAGTCAGCCAGGCTGTTCAACAGGTTGAGGAATTGGCTGTGAGCAGCGAGCAGATCGGCTCCGTTCTCGAAGTCATCAGAGGCATCGCAGAACAGACGAATCTACTGGCATTGAATGCAGCTATCGAAGCAGCACGAGCGGGGGAAAGCGGTCGTGGATTCGCCGTTGTTGCGGACGAGGTAAGGGCACTAGCCCGGCGTACCCAGGACTCCGTTGAAGAAATTCGGCATGTTGTTGAGCGCATTCAGAGTCATACCCGAGGCGTTGTGACGATGATGCATAACAGTCAGGCCAAAGCTCAGGACAATGCTCATAGCATCCAGCGCGCTATGGAGGCCCTCGATCGTATAGGGGAGGCCGTGTCTGTTATTACAAGCATGAACCTTCAGATTGCGAGTGCTGCGGAGGAGCAGGGAGCTGTGGCAGAAGAAGTTAATCGAAACGTTGCCAACATCAGGGGCGTCACGGAGTCCCTTACAAACCAAGCCAATCAGTCCGCGCTTATCACAGGCCAGCTTGACGTACTTACAGCTGAACAGATGAGGCTGATGGATCATTTCAGAGTGTGAGTAGCTCCAAATTATTGGGTATGTCTCGGTTCGGTGTGTAGAACGGCCTGCTCATTTTGAGTGCATCAAGGGTATTGCTAGATCGTTTTTGGGCGAGTGAGTGCAGCAAAAGCGCGCGAAAAAATGGATCCTGACTGAGATGTGGCACTTGTCTCGAAATGGCACAGTAGCCGCTTGAGGTCAGCGTTAAGGTGATCCTGCAAAACAATGGCACCAGCCAAGAATAATTTTGAGGTTAGCGATGAATCGAGTATTGGAAAAAGTCACGATTATTACCGGCGCAGCTCGTGGACAAGGCGAAGCGCATACTCGTCTGTTTGCCGCGGAAGGTTCGAAGGTTTTGATGACTGATGTCCTTGATGAGGCTGGGATGACCGTTGCTCAGGAGTTGCGCGATGCGGGTCATGATGTCCATTACCTCCACATGGATGTGACTTCGGAATCGGATTGGGTTGCAGCTGTGGCTGAGGCCGAGCGACGTTGGGGACGTGTGAATATCCTGATCAACAATGCAGGCATAGTGGGTTCCATGAAATCAGTTCACGAGGAGGAGTTGGGTGCCTGGACTAAGGTGACGGCCATCAATCAACAAGGTGTTTTCCTTGGGATCAAACACGTAGTTCCCGCGTTGCGACGTGCTGGCGGCGGAGCCATTGTGAACATTAGCTCCATCAGCGCAACGGTTGGCGGCCCTGGTTCGTTCTCCTATCAAGCCTCCAAGGGCGCGGTACGCATGATGACCAAAGCAGCCGCTATGGAGTACGCCAAGGAAAATATTCGTGTCAACGCTGTCTGCCCTGGCCAGGTGTTGACACCTATGGCTGAGGAAGAGGGTGAGGAGTCGGTCAAGGCTTTCGTAGCTGCTACGCCAATGGCGCGTGCTGCCCGTGCTGAAGAAATCAGTTACGGAGTGCTGTACCTCGCTAGTGACGAATCCAGCTACGTCACCGGAACTGAGCTTTACATTGATGGCGGTTACACCGCGCAGTAACGATTCAAATGCTGGTGCTAGCGAGTCCGTGGGCTCGCCGAAAAATAAGTACTTTTGCTTAGTGGTTCGAAGCCATCGCTTTCCCTGTGTATGGCTTCGGACGGACTGCACTCTTTGCCGATTGACGAAGCTGCAGTTGAAGAGTTATTCGTCACTGGCGCCCCGCGATATCGCCTGGCTTATCAGCCTGCGCCAGCTAATGCGTGCAACCTGCACGCAAAGCCTTGCTTCCCTTCCGGGGCGGAGGAATACATGAACCATACGAATACAAACGGGCAGCATGAAATTGCTGCGGGCTCTCTGAATAAGTCAGCGATCATTTCTCTCAGAGAGCAATTCCTTTCTGACCCGAAAAACACTGATCTCTCTGGCTTACGCCCGGTGATTGCTCGCTCTTGGCAGCGCAGTATTCTGTGTCAGGTTAGCCCAGCCCAAAAGGCGATGGAGCTTGTGGCTACGCCTCAGCTTGATGATCAGATTCTTCGAATTGCTAGCCCAATCCTCTCCGAACTTGAGCGTTTGTGTATTGATGCGCAAGGCCTGGTGACCCTTTCTGATTCCATGGGCACGCTTGCAGACTTCCGGGGTGATCCCACGATGGTGAAGCGTGCTGAAAAGTGCTTTCCCATCCAAGGGGGATGCATGTCCGAGGATCAGATCGGTACCAATTCCGAGGGCACTGCAATTGAAGAGGGCGGTGCTGTCCAGGTTTGGGGCGCCGAGCATTTCAATGACGCTTTGCAGGACATGTACTGTACTTCGGTACCAATCCGCGATCCCCTTCGTCGCTCCATCCGTGGGGTGCTGAGTCTGGCTTTTCCTGAGCGCTTAATCATTGGGATGGATCCACGTTCGATCATGCTGATTCTGCAGGGTGCTGCAGCAGAAATCACAAGTGCACTCCACGCTCGGTTGGCTGCACGTGAGCAGTCACTATTAGCGGAGTATCTTCGAGAGGTTCGTAAGCGTGGTTCTGACGCTGTAGTTGCAATGGACGGGCGCACTACGATTGCTAGTAAGGGAGCGATGCAGTTGCTCGACCAGAGTGACTATGCCGTCTTGGCAGGATATGCGCAGGAAGTCCAAAGCCTTGATCGCCCAATGGAGCGCGAGATCTGCTGTGGCCCTGATCGAACCCTTCATTTGCAGGTTCGTCCTGTATCAAATGGAGATACTGAGGCCGGCTCAGTAATCAGGTTGCGCAAGGTTGAATCACGCCCGCGTGCGGCGTTTTCTCGGTCAGTCGCTGGCAAGGATATTTTCGGGCAGTTGGTGGGTAAAAGCTCTACATTCAAACGTGCTGTCGAAGGTGCCACAACTGCAGCCAGTCGTGAGATCGCAGCGTATATCGTTGGTGAGGCAGGCACAGGGAAGCGCCTTCTGGCAGAAGCGCTCGCTGGAAGGTTGTCAGATAAAACTTCTGCCTACGAATGTTGCGCCATCAGTCTCGATAACCCCTTGGATCTGCATCAGATCGAAAACCAGCTCGCCCAAGGCCAGGCGTTAATCCTGCATGAGATCGAAACGCTGCCGGCCATCTTCAGAGATCGACTGACTACTGTGCTGTCCTCTATCGATGCACCACGAATTGTCATGACGGCAAAAAAAGTCACTGACGAAATGTTGCCTTTAATCTCCAGTATGCACGGCATCGAAATCCAAATGCCCCCGCTTCGGACTCGTCGCGAAGACATTCCGTTGTTGGTGGATCATTTCTTCAGCCAGCTTCCACAACAGCGTCGGATGTCGGCTCGTCTGCTTGAAGTCCTGGTGGGGGCGGAGTGGCCCGGTAACGTTCAACAGTTGAAAGAGATTGTTGAGGCTGCCGCCCTGAAAGCATCGGGGAGTGAAGTCAAGATAGAAGACCTCACCGAACTGCATCGTCGTGCGCTTGCAAGAAGCCGTTTGAGCCGGCTTCAGAAGGCTGAATTGGATCAGATCAGAGAAGCACTGATCGAAGCCGGAGGAAACCGTCTGCGTGCTGCTGAAATTTTGCGAATCGGTCGTTCAACGCTGTACCGAAAAATCGACTCATACACCAGCAGAGGCTTTGATATCGACGTTAAGTGCTGACTTATATGCCTCAGGAAAACGAATGACCTTAGTACGTGAAGGTTAGGGTGCGTCCTGACTGAGAAAGCATCGGGGACTGGTTAAAGCCTGGTGCTTTAATGGGGCAGATCCTCATAGCCTTTAAGCTGCATGAGGTCTGCTCGATTCCGTGATGCTTGCACTCTGGCAAACTAAACTCCCTCCGGGCACAGACAAATTTGTAGCTCTAAGCATGGCCTAGTCAAAGTGCCGCAACTCCAGCAGCCGCAATCTGAGCGTCCTGTTCTGGTTTGACACCCGATACGCCAATGGCTGCTATTACCTTTCCCTCTACTACCAATGGTAAGCCGCCTTCCAATGAAGTGAGCAGGGGAGCGGTGATTAGTGCTGTCCGTCCAGAATTGATCATCTCTTCGTAATTTTTGGTATCTCTCCTGCCAAGCGCTGCGGTGCGAGCTTTTTCCGTTGCGATATAGGCGGAAATTGGCGCGCAGTCATCGAGGCGCTCCAATGCAAGTAAATGCCCGCCGTCGTCGACCACCGCCACAGTTACCGGCCATTTGTTTTTCTGTGCTTCCGCGCGAGCGGCCGTAACCATACGGTTGACCTCAGCGCTTTCCAGAACGGCTTTGCGTTGCATGAATTTCTCCTAGGCGAGTGCTTCTTCCACCAACTCGATCCAATGGCGCACTGGCGTACGTCCGGCACCGTCGAGGTGAGTCTGGCATCCAATGTTGGCGGTCACGATGACCTCTGGATTACCGCTTTCCAGGGCATTGAGCTTGTTGTCACGCAACTGGCGGGATAGCTCAGGCTGTGTGAGCGAATAGGTGCCGGCCGAACCGCAACAGAGATGACTGTCAGGCACTGCGGTGAGACTAAACCCGAAACGGCCAAGGATTCCTTCGACGGCGCCGCTGAGCTTTTGGGCGTGCTGCAGAGTGCAAGGACAGTGGAAGGCTAAGCGACGATCTGCCTCAATGCCGAGCTGTTCGATGGGTTCGGCGCTGAGGACTTCGGCCAGATCTTTGCTGAGGGAGGTCACCCGCTGCGCTTTTTCGGCATAGGCTGGATCGTCCTTGAGCAGGTGCCCGTAATCTTTCACGAAGGCTCCGCAGCCACTAGCTGTTTGAATGAGTGCTTCCGCGCCTTGTTCAATGGCTGGCCACCATGCATCGATGTTACGTCGTGCACGATCAAGACCCTTATCTTGAGCGTTCAGATGGTAGTCGACTGCACCGCAGCACCCTGCTTCGCGAGCGGGGACTACGGATATCCCGAGCCTGTCCAGTACGCGCGCAGCTGCAGCATTCGTATTCGGGGATAGCGATGGTTGTACGCAGCCTTCGAGCGTCAGCACTTTGCGACCATGGCGAACGGAAGGCCGAGCTTTCGCTGGATGAGCTTGACGAGGCAACTTGGCTTGGAGCGCTCCTGGGAGCAAAGGTCGGAATAACTGACCTGCCATGGTCAATGCTTTGAATACAGCTGGGCGCGGGACAACGGCGCGCAAGCTCTCTCGCAGCAAACGCTCTCCAAATCCACGAGGTATTTGCTCCTCGACCACAGCTCTCCCGATGTCGAGAAGATTGTGATACTGCACACCCGATGGACAGGTTGTTTCGCAGTTGCGGCAGGTCAGGCAACGGTCAAGATGTAGTTGTGTTTTAGCGGTGACTTCTTGCCCTTCTAGTACTTGCTTGATTAGGTAGATACGGCCTCTGGGCCCATCTAACTCGTCACCCATAATCTGATAGGTTGGACAGGTTGCATTACAGAATCCGCAATGCACGCATGACCGCAAAATACGCTCGGCTTCCTCTGCGCGAGGGAGGCGTTTTGCTTGTTCGCTCAAATTCGTTTGCATGGCGTACTCAGACCTCCGCGTACATGCGGCCAGGGTTGAAGATGAGCTGTGGGTCAAGCTGCAGTTTCAGCCTTTGGTGGTATCGCAGCAGTGGCTCAGGCAGTGGCTGAAAAGGGGACTCATGAGTACCGAAGCGAGTGGAATGGCCACCCAACGCTGTTACAGCCAGGCGAACAACTTCAGCCGGCTCGTCAGTGAGCAACCAACGTTGCGCTCCACCCCAGTCCAACAGTTGCTTACCTGGCAGGTTTAAGACAGCTGAGTTATTCGGAACAGAGATGCGCCAGAGTGGTTCTGAGGTGTCGAAGAATGGAAGTTGCCGTTCACGCAGCTTCGACCAGTAACTACCATCCAGCGCTTCGCCACCTAGGCGGTCACACGCTGATTTCACCGATCCTTCACCTCCCTCTAAACGCAGGTGGAGAAATTTACCGTCGTGGGAGGCTGCGCTGATGGGGATCGGTTGTTGGCCCCACGCGGCAAGTTTTGCGAGGGCTTGATGTGTGTCCAACTCCAGCTTCACGCTGGCACACTGTCGGGGCTTTGGAAGTACCTTGAGGGAAATCTCTGTCAGCAGACCCAAGCATCCAAAACTGCCCGCCATCAGGCGCGAGAGATCGTAGCCCGCAACATTCTTCATTACCTCGCCACCGAAGCGCAGAAGCTTGCCATGGCCCGTGATGATACGTGTGCCCAGCACATAATCACGGACAGAGCCTGCCCACGGACGACGGGGCCCTGAAAACCCACTAGCGACCATCCCGCCTAATGTTGCTGATTGCCCTAGGTGCGGAGGTTCGAAAGGCAGCATTTGGTTTTCTGCTTCGAGCACCGCCTCGATTTCTGTGAGAGGAGTGCCGGCTCGTGCAGTGAGCACCAGCTCGGTAGGATCGTAGGAGATGATGCCGCGGTGACTACGCGTGTCGAGTATCTCACCTACCACTTTGCGACCAATATTGGCTTTGGTGTTGCCACCCTGGATGCGCAACGGAACACGTTTGTTAAGCGCATAACTAACCTGCTCCATCATCGAAGTGGAGTCGTCATGATCTTGTCGCATTAGAATCGCTCCAGTTCTGGGAAGGGCAGGTTTCCGCGGTGAATGTGCATCGATCCGAATTCGGCGCATCGATTAAGCGTAGGAATGTTCTTGCCCGGATTGAGCAGACCGTTGGGGTCGAAGGCTTTTTTGATAGCGTGGAAAAGCGTGATCTCGTCACTGTTGAACTGGGCACACATCTGGTTAATCTTTTCGCGACCGACCCCGTGTTCACCTGTAATGCTTCCGCCCACATCAACGCAAAGTTCAAGGATCTTGGCACCGAGTGCTTCGGCTCGGTTGAGCTCACCAGGTTGATTGGCATCAAAAAGGATCAATGGATGCATGTTTCCGTCTCCAGCATGGAAGACGTTAGCAACGCGCAGCCCGAACTCATTCGAGAGTTCATCGATCCCTTTGAGAACTTTGGGCAGTTCCCGCCTTGGAATGGTGCCGTCCATGCAGTAATAGTCTGGAGAGATTCGGCCTACCGCCGGAAAGGCATTTTTGCGGCCAGCCCAGAATCGAGCCCGTTCGGCCTCATCACGCGCCAAGCGAACACTGGTTGCACCGGCCAGTTTCAGTACCTGTTCAACGCGCTCACAATCTTCATGTACATCAGCCTCAACCCCATCTAACTCGCAAAGCAACATGGCTGCTGCGTCGATAGGGTATCCCGCATGAATGAAGTCTTCTGTTGCCCGGATTGATAGGTTGTCCATCATCTCCAGGCCTCCCGGAATAATGCCTGCTGCGATGATGTCTCCGACCGCACGGCCGGCCATTTCCACCGAATCGAAGCTAGCCAGCATCACCCGCGCTACTTGTGGCTTTGGCAGCAGTTTGACGGTGACTTCGGTGACAACCCCAAGCATTCCCTCGGAGCCCGTGAAAAGAGCCAGAAGATCAAAGCCAGGGCAATCCAGTGCATCACTCCCGAGCGTCATGAACTCGCCATCGGCAGTGAGAATATCCACCCGAAGCAAATTGTGGACGGTGAGTCCGTACTTCAAGCAATGCACTCCACCGGCATTTTCTGCAACGTTGCCACCGATTGAGCAGGCAATTTGGGAGGAGGGGTCGGGCGCGTAATAAAGGCCGTGAGGTGCAGCTGCTTGGGAAATCGCGAGATTGCGAACACCTGGTTGTACTCGTGCATACCGACTGTCTGGATTCACCTCAATGATCCGATTGAAGCGAGCCATGACTAGCAGGACGCCCTGCTCCAGGGGAAGTGCACCTCCGGAAAGACCTGTCCCAGCCCCGCGAGCCACCACCGGTACGTTATTGGAGTGGCACAGCTTGAGGATCGTTTGAACTTGATCGATTTGATCTGGAAGCACTACAAGCAGAGGAACAACACGATAAGCAGACAGACCATCACATTCATAAGGTCTTAGATCTTCTAGGGTATGAAGGATTTCGAGACTGGGCATGGCATCGCTAAGCTGAGCGAGCAGCTTTGCTTTGTCTGGCCGCGGCAGTGCGCCATCGACGCGCTCGTCATAGAGAATGTTCATGAAGCTCACTTGTCAGTTTTTATTTTTGTTGGAGCCGGTTCCCGAAGGCTGATGCACGGTGTGATCGGGTACTGGCTCGCGAAGCTGAACATCTCAACAATGCAGGTAAGGGAATATGTAGGTCGACGTGGATTTGAACTGGTAGTACCACTTTATTCGTGTAAATGGTGTCCGTAGTAGGTGCGCTACGGGCTATCACGGTAGAATCAGGTAAGGGCCTTATGGTGGTTTTCATCTGGTAGTACCAGTTGTGGAGTGCGTTTTGATGTCTGATTCCAGCTCAAGCAAGCAGAGCAAGCCACAGGTTGCGGATCATGTAGCGGAGAGGATCGAACGGCTCATCGTTGACGGGATTCTGAAAGTGGGCCAGGCGCTCCCATCGGAAAGGCGTTTGGTTGAGAAGTTGAATTGCTCTCGTACGGCCCTTCGGGAAGGATTAAGGATTCTGCGCGGGAAAGGGATCATTGAAACTGAGCATGGTCGAGGTTCGTATGTCGCGAAATTAAGTAGTTCCGACAATACCTCCCCCCTGATGCACCTCTTCAGTTCGCAACCGCGAACGCTGTTTGATTTACTGGAGGTTCGCGCGTTGCTGGAGGGCGAATCGGCACGATTGGCCGCATTGCGTGCAACTGATGTAGATCGGATGATCATTAAGCGCCGATTCGACGAGATGGTCGGATCCCAAGAAGACTCAACTCGTCATGATCCTCGTATGCAGGCTCAACTGGATCACGCGTTTCATCGCGCGATTAGTGAGGCATCCCACAATCCTGTATTGGTGCATACCCTGCAAACCCTCAGCGAGCTTACGCTGAGCACTGTTTTTGCCTCGGTCAACAACCTCTATTGCCGCCCACCTCAGAAGCGCCAGATTGACCGTCAGCATTCAAAGCTTTATCACGCCGTAATGGAGCAGTTACCGGAGCAGGCTCAACGAGCCGCGCGAGAACACATCCACAGCATCAGGGATAACCTCAGGGAGATTGAGCAAGAGGAGCAGCGACTGGTGCGAGCCACGATGCGTATGGAGGGGTGGAGTTAGGGGTAGGGTGGAGAGTCAAAAAGCCCAAGCACTCGGCCCAGGCTTTTTGTCATCGAGGCGTTGGATTCACCGGACGATATTACGCAGCTTACCAACCTCACTAATTTCAATTTCAACCACGTCGCCGGGTTTCAACCAGAATGGAGGGGTGCGTTTGCTACCGATACCTTCGGGAGTTCCAGTTGCGATAATGTCACCCGGAGAAAGCTCCAGGAAACTGGAGATGAATGACACTACGTCAGCGAGCTGGAAAATCTGGTAACTGGTGTTGGAGGACTGCATTACGTTGCCGTTCACCCGGGTCTGAATGTCGAGAGCTTGTGGATTGCTGATCTCGTTCAGGGTTACCAATGCTGGCCCACATGGAGTGGAGCCATCAATAGCTTTGCCTGGTGTCCACTGTGTTCCTCGAAGCTGAAGGTCACGGGCGGAGGTATCGTTGAAAACGGTCAGTCCGGCTACATACTCCAGAGCATTTTCCGACGAGACATTGCGGCAGGCTTTACCAATGACGATTGCCAGCTCACCTTCGAAGTCAAGATTGGGTGTGAGTTTGGAGCACGCGATATCGTCCGTGTGACCGATGAGGGAGGTGTTGAACTTGCAGAAAATGTCGGGAGCAGTTGGCAGCTTACGACCTGTCTCTGCTACGTGATCGCGATAGTTCAAACCAACACAGAGAACCTTCGCGGAATCATGAACAGGAGGGCCAAGTCGAAGTTTGTTCACGTTACCTGCCAGCGCGTCAGGAGTGCTCTTTGCAGCGCTTACCAACTTATCTTCCAGCGCCGCCAGATTGCCCTGCCAAATTGCGAGCAGTGTCCGATTAGTAAGGTCGGCGGTGCTTTTTTCGCCCGCGGCCTCCAGCAGTTTACGCGTATCAAAAACCAGGTCATTGATTAGAACGCCTGGCTGCAGTTTGCCTTGAGTTTCGTAGCTAACGAGTTTCATTGTTCCGCCTTAAAAAATGAGTTTGCAACTGTGTGCCTAGGGCAGGCCCCATGCACGTGATCGCATATCGGCGCTGTCGCCCGTCGGGAAGGCCAACTCGCGATTTGCTGGCCGAATAGGGACAGATACGTATTGAGCTGCATCGACCGGGCGGTGCCGTCCGGTCGATAGGTGCTCATTAGTCCTTGATGCCATCAGGACGCTTGAGCTGTGCCAGCGTTTCAGTCTTGTGCTTGAGGTTCTTGATGCGAGGCAGTACTTCAGTGCCCAGCAGTTCGAAGTGACGACGGTATTTTTCAGCCTGATCCAGATAGTCGAATGAGAAGTGGATAAGGGTGCCGAAGCCGCCCGAAGCATCCAGGTCACGCTGAAGCTTCTTGATGATGGTGTCAGGGGAGCCTACAAGCCATTTCTCGCGAGCGAGGTATTCGATATCGATGTCGGCCGCGGTCACCTTGCCCAGTTCAGGCACCATGACAGGCAGGAAGCCGCCGCGCTCATAGCCTGGCAGCAGCCATTCACGGTAGGCCTGGCCCATGGCGCCATTTACCGCCATGTCGATTGCTTCTTCATCGGTGTCAGCAACCAGGATGTTGTGGGCTACGCGCCATTGGTTACGGTCTGCGGCATGACCGGCTGCTTCCGCGCCTTGCATGTAGCGGTACCAATGACCAGCAAGGTATTCGCGACCAACGTTGAAGCTCATCGGCAGGTAGCCATTGCGACCGGCTTCGGTGAGGGTTTTGGAGTTTGGACTAAGGCCTGCCATTGCCAGCGGTGGGTGTGGCTTCTGGAACGACTCGAAGAATGGGCCCTGCTGAATTGCATCATATTCAGGGATTTCAAACTGCCAGTATTTGCCTTCGTATTTGAAAGCGCCTTTGGTTTCCCAGACCTTGCGCATGATATCGACGGCCTCAGCCATCTTCTCAGGCGGGTTGTCGTTGCCGTGAATTTTGTGGTCGGACGGGTACGCGCCAGCACCCAGGCCCACGATCAGCCGGCCCTGGGACATGTGGTCAAGTTGCATCAGGCGGTGAGCCAGTGCGACTGGGTTGTGGTGAGCGGGTACGTTGGCGCCGGTGCACAGTTTGATTTGCTTGGTTTGAGCCAGGGCTGCTGCCAGATACAGTTCTGGGCTACAAACGGGTTCCCAGCGCATAGTGCTGTGTTCGGCAACCCAAACTTCGGACAAGCCGTATTCATCCGCCCAGCGGATGACTTGCATATCCCAGTCGTAACCATCTTTCAAGCTGGTTTGTGGTGCGCGAAATGGCACGAGGAACAGACCGATATCCATGAAAACCTCCAACAGAGTTCATTTTTGTTTGTGATTGATTCATCGAGAGGGTGCTGGCAACGCTTGTTCAAACGTCGCGAACATCCCTCTCATCGCAGCCCAACTGAGTAGGCTGTGTTGCGGTAGAAATACTTAGGAAGAAGCCGACACAGAGAGAATTGCGTCGGTCAGGCGCTCAGCCATATCGCTCACGACTTCTTTTGTCATAGGCGATGAAAGTGCGACCAAGTTTGCCGGCGACAACAGCACCCCTCGGTCATACGCGGCCCACCAAAGCTTTTGTTGCACTTCGGTGGTGTAAGCACCTTCTGCTTTCGGGAATGGGCGCAGGAGGGAACCTTTCCCGCGAACTTCCCAGCCTGCTGCAGCAACCCGGGCGTCGATTGAGAGCCTTGCGGAGTTGCCTAAATTATTCATCGTGTCGATCACTGCGGGGGTCAGCAGTCGAAGCGATTCAGCGCCGGCAGCCATACTCACCGGGTTGCCAGAGAATGTTCCCGCCTGGGGCAGAGGATTAGGGCCGGTGGGGTCAAGATGGCGCATCAGCTCCTCTTTCCCCGCGAAAGCACCAATTGGGAAGCCGCCTCCAATTAGTTTCCCGGTTGTCAGGATGTCCGGAGTGATGCCGTATTCAGCGCAAGCCCCATTGAAGCCAAGACGCAAACTGATGACTTCATCAATGATGAGAACGATTCCGTAGCGGGTCGCCAATGCGCGTGCACCACGAATGAACTCTGGATCTGCTGGGATCAAGCCAGCACGGTTCGGGAGAACGTCGATGATGATCGCCGCAAAATAGCTAGGCTTGGCGGAAATGACTTCTTCCAGCGCGCTCAAGTCATTGAGCGAAATCAGCGTGACGTCCTTTGAGACGCCTTCCGGAATGCCACGACGATACTGAGGGCCACCGGTGCACAGTGCGAGATCGGACGATCCGTGATAGCCGTATTTCATCATGATTACGCCATCGCGACCCGTAGCGCCTCGGGCGACCCTTACCGCGGTCATCACAGCTTCGGTACCGGAGTTGGAGTAGCGAACTTGGTCAAGACCTGGGAGGCGGGCCAGCAGAAGTTCGGCATGATCCCACTCATGCGTGTTGGGGATGCCCCAGCAGCTACCATTCTTGATAACACGGGTGGCAGCCTCAACAAGCTGAGGATGGGCGTTGCCGTGGATCAAAGTGGTGAAGTTGTTGTTGGCATCAATCAGCTCACGCCCACGGTCATCCCAGACCTTATAACCTTCACCACGCACTGCGTAGGGCGTCGGTGCGCCGGTGTAATAGGTGGATCGGCCAAAGCCACCGGGCAGCAGGGGAAACCCCTTTGCGTTCCGAAGTACATTTGCGTCCTCAGTAGGGTTACGAGCTTGGTCGCCTTTGTTTTCGATAGCCATGATAGTGCGCCTGTCTCCTGGAAGAATGACCTGTGGGGTCGACATCGTGGTATTAGCCTATCGCCCAGGTTTGGCGGCGAACTGTGCCGAGTTGAGACAAGACCACGGTTTTATGTGTGGCTTGGAGCTATGGCGGGGGTAGTAGCAAACGCTACTAAGTAGGAGAGGGTGTTTGCAGGCGTGAAAACAGGCGCTATCAAAATGTGATGGAGGAGAGAGTCGAGTTCTACAGAGACGTTCTGAGTTACATGACTTCACTTCAGATAGGTGCTGAGAGTCGAGTTAAGGAGCGGGAGAAAGGCGTGTGTCAGGTTGGCACAGTCGCAAAAGGTGGACGAGGTTAGCCTAGTACCAAGCGTGCACTCGACCGAGTGTCAACCTGACTGGTACGAGGATAATAATGTCTACCGCCAACCATGAAGTATTTGCCCAAGCAGTATCGGCCCAGCGTAAGAGCAAGCCGGTGATTGTTCCCCATGTGATCGCGGGCAAAGAGTATTTTGATGGCCCGTTGTTGCAGCGCGAAGATCCAAGCTTCCCATCTGTCATCGTTTCGGGTTGTCACGATGCTCCGTCTGACCTGGTTCATCTCGCAGTGCAAAAGAGTCGCGAAGCGCAGCGTGAATGGGTAAAAGTCCCTTTAGACGAGCGCATTGCTCGTGTTGCCAAGGCATATGACTACGTCGCGAATAAAATCGATGACTGGACTGTGCGAGTCGCTGTAGAGATCGGTAAAACCCGTGCCGGTGCTCGTGCTGAAGCAACGGAAGTGCTGGAGCTGTTGAAGTACTACGTTGAGTACTCCAGTCGTCCAGGTGCTTTCGAGGACGAGCGTGAAGACGATCCATCGGGCTTGGTAAATGCCTCCGTGCTTCGTCCCTATGGCGTATTTGGTTTCATCACGCCTTTCAACTATCCGATTGTCCAAGCAGCAGGCCCAACGATCGCTGCGATTATTGCTGGCAACGGAATGGTGATCAAAACCACGCACCATGGCCCGTGGTCTTGCCACGCGGTATACGAAATGTGTGCGGCGATGGATCTGCCTGTTGGCTTGGTCAACATTATCCACGGGGCCGATGATCCAGGTCGCGCTCTGGTCGCCAGCGATGTCGACGGCATGTCCTTCACAGGTTCGGTGTCCGTTGGGCAGGAGATCATTCGTCAATTCAGTAATGGCGCGTACCCACGGCCAGTCATCGCGGAAATGGGCGGCAAAAACCCCGTCATTGTCACTGATACTGCTGACTTGGAAATGGCTGCGGATGGCATTGTATTTTCCGCATTTGATCTGGTCGGTCAGAAGTGCAGTGCACTGTCTCGCGTCATCGCCACGCCTAAAGCGTATGACCGTTTGATTGAGCTCGTTGCGGCGCGCCGCAACAAGTTAGTCATTGCTGAACCAACAGTCGAAAACAGTTTTGGTGGGCCTGTGGTCGAGAAGCGAGCAGTTGAACGCTTTAAGAAGGTTGTAGAGCAGGCCAAGGCCGGAGGCTTCCGCGTTGACGGCGGTGAAGTGCTGAATCAAGAAGGCTATTTCGTCGATGCTACCGTCATCTCGGGCATGCCTGCAGATCATGAGTTGGCTGTTACCGAATACTTCCTACCATTGGTGTCCATCAGTGTCGTGCCGGACTTTAAAGCGGCCATGCAGGCTGCCAATGGTACGTCGATGGGGCTGACTGCGGGCATCTACACAGGGGATGTTGAGGAAGCTCGAACTTTCTTGCGGGAAATCGAAGCCGGCTGCGTCAACGTTAACGTTCCTAGTCACGCGACCACCGGTTGGTGGCCAGGCCCTCAAGCATTCGGTGGTTGGAAGGCAAGTGGCTCGACAGGGAAGCAGGCGTTGGGCAAATGGTACGTGCAGCAGTTCGCGCGTCAGCAGAGTCGAAAGACTGTAGCTGGCCTGGAATCGCTGCTCTCGGAGTAAAAGGTGTGACAGTCTGGGTGGAAAGTGAGCTTCCACCCAGATTGAAGCTAGCGAACTCTCTCAAGAGGCACAGAGAGAGGTTGGGACTGGCGAGAGCATGCTCTGGTCGAGCCATCAGGATGATAATAATTTTGACAAGTCTGCGTGCGAGAAGGCGTCCCTAAAAATTTTTCTGCCATAACAAATAAATCTTCGGCGAAAGGCGAAGTGACTAAGATCTTCACAGGAAAATGAAAATGAGCTCAGTTTTAAACCAAACAAGACTAACAGGTGAGTTGTCTTCTGAGGTGATGGACGCGCCGAAAACTGATTTCAAGCTAAAAGGTAATATGGGGACTCTCGACCTTGTATTTACCGTGTTGGCCTTCACAGCTCCCCTAGGTGTTGTATTCGGCTTCCTCTCTTTCAACATTAGCTACGGAATTGGCGTGCCCATTGCTTTTTTGGGTGTCACCGTACTGATGATGATGTTCGCAGTAGGCTTCACCAATATGACTCGGCAGGTTCCGCGACCAGGTGCTTTTTATACCTATATCGCGGAGGGGCTTGGTCGGCCACTCGGTCTTGGAGGTTCATTCCTTGCTCTTGTTACCTATGGATTCAACATTGTTGCTGCCTTGGTTTTCGCAGGTGTTGCAGTTAATAACTTCATTGCCAGCTTTGCAGGGGAGAGCACTGTTGCTTGGTGGGTGTGGTCGCTGTTGATGCTGTCGGTTGTATGGGGAATGAGCTATTTCAATGTCGAGTTTTCGGCAAAGGTTCTGACGGTTCTGCTGTTTTTAGAAGTTGTCGCAATTATTATTTTTGACGTTGTGATGATTTTCAATGGCGGCCCCGAAGGTCAGTCCATTCAGCCCTGGAATCCTTTGAATCTGATGACTCCGACGCTGGGGCTGCTGCTCCTTTTTAGTGTTGGATTATTCAATGGATTCGAAGCGACGGCTATCTATCGAGACGAAGTGCGCGATCCGGTGAATACGATCCCACGTGCGACCTACCTTGCGATTATCTTTTTAGGTGTGTTTTACGCCATCTCTTCTTACGCACTAATTCTCTCTGCCGGTGTTTCAAACGCAGTCGCCAGTGCGCAGGCGAATCCGGCAGCGATGATGCCAGATGCTTTGCTTCGTTATTTTGGTGTGTTTGCTAACCAAGTCGTGGCCGCATTGTTGCTGACAAGTATGTTCGCATCTACATTGTCCTTGCAGAATATTCTGTCGCGTTATACGCACTCTCTTAGTGTTGATGGCATTCTTCCTCGGGCGTTAGCGGCAGTGCATCCCAAGCATGGTTCGCCATACTTGTCTGCGCTCGCCGTCGGTGGTGTGATTCTGTTATCGATTGTAGTTTTGATCTTCACTAATACTAAGGCGCTTGCACTTTACGGTGCAGCAGTGGGTATCGCATTTTACGGGATGCTATTGCTCCTCTTTATGACATCGGTGGCGGTATTGGCATTTTTCCATCGTAAAGGGCAGCGAAGTTCAGTATGGCAGACACTTGTGGCTCCCGTGATTGCAGCTATCGGGGTAGGCGCTGTGGTGGCGGTTGCAAGTACAAACATTGAGCTGCTTATTGATGCTCCCCGCGTGGTTATTTGGTCGCTTCTCTCCATTACCTATATTTCTGTTGGCTTAGGTGTTGTGGTTGCACTTGTGTTGAAGAAAAAAGGGTCTCCGAAATACGCAAGGATCGGACGAAAAGTTGATTGATTCCTGCTGACAGGCCACTTGGATTATCTAGTCCAGGTGGCGATGTATCGCTGCACGATTTCTCATTAATTTAGGTATTAGATATGTCGACTATTGCCGATCGTGGCACCCTTTTGGTTGCCCCTCATCAATTTCCGCATCTTGAGCGTGAACAGAAACTGGCTGACCAGTTTGGGCTCAAACTCGTAGCGGCTAAAGATCAGCAAGCCTTTACTGATGGAATGGCCGACGCTGAAGTTGTAATGGTCACCCCTTATGGAAAGGTCAATGAAGCCGAATTAGCACGCATGACACGCTGCAAAGCCGTTGTCCGCTATGGCATGGGCTACGACAACATCGATGTCATAGCTGCAACCAAAGTTGGGGTTCCTGTATCCATCGTTCCTGACGCGTCTTCTGAAGAAGTTGCAGCCCATGCCCTTGCTATGGGTATCGCCTTAGCTCGTCGACTGCCACAAGGCCAAGCATCCATTAAGAATAATGCGTGGGCGGGTACCATCGCTTATGACACCCCAAAACTCGCTAATCTTGAGGTGGGTATCGTAGGCATGGGGCGGATCGGGCGACTGACTGCAGGTTGGTGGGCTGCACTGGGTACCAAGGTGAAAGCCTATGACCCATTTGCGAAATTCACTGATGTCCCACAGGCGTCGCTTGAGGAAATCTTGGAGAAGTCCGATGTGGTTTCGCTGCACCTGCCGCTGAATGCTGATACCCAGGACATGATTTCCACTGAGGTGCTGAAGCGTATGCGTCCTGGGTCGGTAATCGTCAACGTTTCTCGCGGTGGTCTCATCGATGAGCCTGCCTTGGCTGATGCACTTCGCTCGGGCCAAATCGCCGGCGCAGCTTTGGACGTCTTTGCGAAAGAGCCACTCCCAACTGACAGTCCGCTTCGCAACGCTCCGAATCTGATCCTCACACCGCATATAGCATGGCGCTCCAACACTTCCCTTGGTGCGTTGCAAGACGGTGCGGTTGAGCGTGCACGCAAAGCGCTTGCAGGCGAGCAGTTGCCTGACCTAGTGAGCTAATCCACGCATGGTGCGTGCTAGAGTGGCTCTAGCACGCGTTGAAGATTTTCGTTCCAACTCTGATGTCGGAGTAAGTTATGTTAGAGGATAAAGTAGTCCTCATCACTGGTGCCGCAGAAGGTATGGGTGAGTTTCATGCGCGCGTCTGCGCAGGTTACGGCGCAATTGTTGTCTTGGCCGACCTGGACAGAAAGGTGAAGCCGTAGCGCAAAGCATCAGGGACGGAGGAGGGCAGGCAAGCTTCTACCAGCTGAATGTCACCAGCCCCGACAACTGGAAGAGCGTGATCGATTCCATATTGAAAGAGCATGGCCGCCTCGATGGGCTGGTCAACAATGCCGGTATCGTACTGTCTAAACCAGTGGAAGAAATTACGGAAGCAGAGCTCGATCTTTGCATTAACGTAAACTTCAAAGGCACCTTCTTTGGATGCCAGTTCGCACTCCCGGGCTTCAAGGCTGCTGGTGGCGGCGCGATCGTCAACATCTCGTCGACTTCGGGTATAGTAGCTAACTTGCCAGGTCTCAGTGCTTACTGCGCAACTAAAGGGGCGGTTCGGCTGTTCACTAAAGCTATTGCACTTGATTATGCCGGTTATGGTGTTCGGGCTAACTCGGTTCATCCGGGAGCTATCGAAACTCCTATGGTTGCCGAGTATTTGGCTGACAAAAGCACCGAAGAGCTTCTGGCCAATGCTGCAATCTTGAAAAGGGTTGGTAAGCCTTCCGAGGTATCTGAAACTGTTGCGTTCCTTCTTTCTGACCGGTCGTCTTATATGACGGGTAGTGAGCTGGTCGTTGATGGCGGTGTGACCGCACAGTAGTTTTTAAGTAAAGCGTTAGCGTCAGTTTTCGTTGTTTTAGTCACCCTCTTTGCATAGCAAAACCTCTGCTAATTGGTCAACAGAGGATTTTGCTATGCCTTTTTTCTGCGACTGCCCGATATAAGCGTCACTTTAATTTTTGGTGACGCCTGTTTTTGGAGTGTCTGTAACATATCTTGCTATGTAAAAGTTTGATTTTTACTTTCAGTAAATTTTTCTTATTTTTCTTGTGCTGAGTTATGGATTCTATTTGGGGGTTGGATCAAGTTGGCACAGTTCCTAGGTTAAGTCTTTGAGTATTCTTTGCTGGCCTTGTGCGCTGTCTCACAGGTTGTGAGCAGGCCATGCATAGGGCGGACACTGCGCTTTACTCACCTTTCACCAGGAGCCCGTTCATGCCGGCTCCTGGTGTTTTTATGCCTGCGCGATTGTCGACGTCGTATGGTGGGAGAAATTGTCTTCAGATCGGCGCTCACTCTGCCAATCGGGTCATCGGAAGTATTTTTTTTGCGCGCTTTTCAGCTTCATGCTGAGGATTTTATACGTGTTTTTAGAGTTAAAGCATTGATGTTTATAAGGTAATTTTTTCCGTAAGACGTGCCGGGTACCTGATTGCTACGTGACCTGCCTTTGCCATATACTGAACCCGAACGACTGTTCGTACGGTTGTCCGTTTTGGCATCAAAACGCTTTCTCGATGAGGCGATACGGGCTGCTAGGGAACCTCAGTTGTTTTGGTGATGCAGTGTGTTGAGAGCGCAATCGATACAAGATTGAGTGGCCGATGAGGCGGAGGAATTATGGAAAGCTCAAAGGAATTGCTTGCACGGTTGGAGAAGTATCTCGGTACCTTCGACTGGAATAGCCTGACTACCAGTAAGCAGGTAATTCTCGAAGGATTTCTAAGAGTTGCAACGCGTGATGGCATTGCAAGTGTATCAATGCGCACCCTTGCTGCGGCGGTGGGATTAAAGCCACCTACAATTTATTCTCATTTTCCAGGCGGCCGAGAAGAAGTTTTATCCAATGCTTTGCGCTGGCACTATAACCACTACGCACATGGGCTATTTGAAGATTTAAAAAATTTGCGAGCACCAGAGGAGAGTTGGCACGCATTAATAAATTTTCACATCCGTCAGCAATTGCAGCGACCAGAGAATGATATTTGGGACACGCTTATCGCTACCGATAGGATCGCTAAGTTACTTCCGGAAGGGTTGCGCGAAGAAATTGAAGATTGGGAAGGGTTTGTTGATTTTATGTATTTTTCCATTGCGGAGAACCTTGGCGCTAAACAGTGTTCTATTGAAGCACGAGCCTTGAGGAAACTATTTGACAGTATCGGGGCTTGGTGGAAGTGGGATGGAAGTGAAGCCAGCTTGGAAGCGGCGGTGGCCTATTGTGTAGATGTCTCTAAAAGAATATTGAAATTGTAATTTTTGTATTTATGGAATGAAAAAGGTGGGTGACGCAGTTTAGGTGCGAACTCGCTCTCGTGTACAGGGGTAGGTTTCAACTGGTTTCAGTTTCATGGCTGTTTTAAGTTTTAATTAACATTACCCTGTTCGCGGCTCGAATTTGCTGTGGAGAGGGATCTACCGCTTCTCGAGAGGAAGTTATCTGTGAATTGGATTAGGAATAAAAACTTTCTAGTTGAACTGGCTTTGATTGTCGGCGTGTTTTCCCTTTGCACCGGCGAATTTGCGATGATGGGGCTGATCTCAAACCTGTCTGAAGCCTTCTCCAAGCCTGAGACGAGCGTGGCTCACCTCATCAGTGCATATGCGCTTGGGGTTGTGATAGGTGCGCCCGTTATGGTTTTTGTAGGTGTTTATCTGAGCAAGAGAAAGCTCATTCTGTTTTTGTTGGGAATATACACTCTTGCAAATGCTGTGAGCTTAATGGCGCCAAACTATGAGACTTTGCTTTTTTCAAGGCTCGTGGCTGGGTTTCCTCACGCTGCATATTTCGGGGTCGCTGCAGTGCTCGCAGCCTCCATGGCGCCTTTTAATAAGCGAGGAAAAGCAGTCAGTAGGGTTCTTCTGGGTGTGACGGCAGCAATTCTGGTTGGTGCACCAGGTGCAACATATTTTGGTCAGATTTTTGGCTGGCGGTCAGTATTTGCAGCTATCACTGCACTGAGTTTAACAAGTCTCTTTTTGCTTTATCGCAACGCGCCTGAAGTTGAGGGTGAGCGACCACTCAATGTGAGAGAGGAGTTGGCTTCATTTGCCAATCCTCAGGTATGGCTTGCTTTGGCGATCGCTTCGATAGGTTTCTCTGGCATGTTTGGTGTGTACAGCTATCTCGCGCCGATGATTTTGAATGTCACAAAACTCGAGGTCGAGTGGATCGCGCCTATGCTCGTGATGTTTGGCCTGGGCACATTGATCGGGAATTACGCAGGAGGCGCTCTATACGATCGATTCAAGTTTTCTGCTGTGAAATACATCATGGTGTTCAGCTTTTTCGCGCTGTTTGCGTTCCCCGTACTGTCGCTGACATTGCCAGGTGTGGCCGTTGGCGCACTGATGCTTGGATGCATGGTCGCGCTTTGCCCAGCACTGCAAATGCGGCTCATGGACGTCAGTAAACATGGGCAATCACTTGTTGCCGCGTCCAACCATGCAGCTCTCAACCTTGGCAATGCTCTCGGCCCGTGGTTAGGTGGATTGGCGATTAATGCCGGCTGGGGTTGGACTTCAACGGGGTATGTGGGGGCTGCCATGGCATTCATTGGATGCCTGATTTACTTCTGGTCTTACGCTCTAGAGCGTAAATCACTTGTCAGTACTACGAGCACGGTGGAGGAGGGGCTTCAGCGATAAAGCCCCTCGAATGCGAATACACAAGCTTTCCGTATAACGAGGCCTTACAAAACGTATTAGGGCCTCGATTTAACTCCTTCTGGGTGAATGCTCAGGCTTCCTTCCTTGTCTTTGCCCAGATTGGTTGAGATCATCTGGCCACTATATGGCGGCTAGGATTCTCCAAGCTGTCGCCGATGCTCAGGTTTGCTTAATCTCAGGGAAAGGGTGCTTATGACCGAACAACTCAAGGACGAACACCTGACTTTGGTCAGTGGTCTAGTCACTCCTGAAATCGTAGTGGCTAGCACATCGGTTGAAGCTTTGCTGGCTGCCGAATCGATTCGTGGGAGCGATGGCAGTCTGATTGAAGGGCGTTTGAACATTCCCGAGTACCAGCGCCCGTATCGTTGGCAAATAAAGCATCTTCAACGCTTGCTGAATGATCTCACTGAATATTTTTCCCCTCCTGCAGATGCAACTCTCCCCCAGCATGATTTCTATCTGGGTAGCATTATCGTGCACAAGACTCGTGAGTCCAGGAGGCATAAAGACCAACTGAATATTATCGATGGCCAGCAACGTTTGATCAGCTTGGCGTTGCTCGCCCATCTGCTTGGTGAGCGTACGCTGGCCAACGGTGTTTGGTTAGCTTCACCAGAGTCTCAAATGCGCGCCCAGCAGAATCTGCAGTGGCTTAAGCAGCAGGCCTTGCCAAAGGTAGATTTCTCCAGGGTGAACGTCACCTTGGTGGTGACACCGCACGAGGACGATGCTTACCGTTTTTTTGAAACTCAGAATACCGGTGGTGTCAGACTCAATGGTGCCGCGATTCTGAAAGCACATCATCTACGGATGGTGCCACAGGTTGATCAGGATAACTTTGCGAGGCGGTGGGAAGCGTGGGGTAACTTGAATGGCACGATGGATGCGGTGATGAAGGCGCGCCATTGGCAAGCACTCAGATGGCGTCCGCTATCCAGCCATCGCCAGCCTACTCAGGAGAGAGAGGAAATTGTCACTGAGCTTGCTGAGTGCACGGGGAGGGGAGCAGATGTGGCCTATCGCACCGCCAAAATCAGTCACTTCCTTGAAGACGAAACGCATCAGGCGGTAATGCGAGGGTACGCAATGCGTCAGCCGCTGAACGCCGGTGTGAACGTCATTCAGTACTTCGACTACTTTCAGCAGTTGAGGCGAAATGTGCTACTCCAACGGGATGACGGCAGCCTTCAGTCCTTTCATCAGTTTTACGATGACTTGGTGAAAAAAGCCAACGGTAGCGAGTTTTTGCTCAGGCTTTTTGATTGCGCTGTGTTGTTGTACGTCAGTCAGTTTGGTCGACAGAGACTCATGGAAGCTGGGTATTGGCTATTCCGCGTGGTTTTTGCACCTCGGTTGATAAATGACAAAGCAGTGCGTGAGAGCACCGCGCAGAGTTTCGTCCATAAGAACCCTGTGTTGGACTGGATTGCGAGCAGTTTCACTCACGATGAGTTGGTGGCGACGTTGAAGAGATTCGAATGCCCAATATCCAATCGACTTGACGAAAACAGTGTGAAATTTCGGTTTGTGCGGGCAGTGCAGGAGTACTTTTCAATGCCATTGGCAAAGCCCGGTGAAGCCCTGCCGGACACGTACGACAAGGAGCTCAAGCAAGCTATCGGCCGGATGCTTGTGAAGCATTCCTTGAGCCAGGTAGGTGTCCTATGAGCACTAGCGTCCTTTCCTATGTCCAGGCACCTTCAGTGTTGTGTGACACGGACATTGCTCTGATCATTCCCAGCTATCAGCGTCCGTATGTATGGCCTAGCGAGGATGTGATTGCACTACTGGATCAGATCATTACTGCCCACGACACCAACGCGCCTCACTACTACATTGGCACGGTATTGACCTCTGTTGTGACGTCACGGGCACCAAGTCATGCGCGTACTACTTATGAGGTCATTGACGGCCAGCAACGCATGACAACGTTGATGCTCCTGGCGCTCGCTCTCACTGCAGTTGTACCCGACAACGCTCTTGCGCAATTCGTCGTGCTTGATAAGAAGCCACGGCTCGTGTTCGCCATTCGTGATGAAGTCCAGCGGCTGTTTGGCGCCTGGGCCGGGCTTGAAGAGGAAGAGGGCCCTAGGAGATCGTCACCTGCAGACGAAGACTACCTCAAGCATCTGTCCGCAGCCCGGAAGGCTCTCGCGGATCACCTGGGCTCCTTGTTGAAGCAGAAGGATGAAGAGTATCTGGCGAGTATCGCTGACTACATCTTTTCGAAGGTGAGATGGGTCAATAACATCATGCCTAAGGGCATGGATTTGAACCGTCTTTTTTCCACCATGAACAACAGCGGTGTGCAGCTCGAGCAAAGCGACATTCTCAAGGCGCGTCTGTTGAGCAAAATCGAAAGATTGAAGCTGCGTTACGATGCGATTTGGCAAGCCTGCGAAAATATGGACGATTTTTTTGAGCGCAATCTACGACGGGTTTTCCCTGCCGCTGATTGGAAGCGTCTCAAGAATGAAGATCTAGCTGAGTATTGTGCTGAGACTTTTCCGCTTCAGCC
This sequence comes from Pseudomonas sp. A-B-19, assembly GCF_019947515.1. NCBI lineage: Bacteria > Pseudomonadati > Pseudomonadota > Gammaproteobacteria > Pseudomonadales > Pseudomonadaceae > Pseudomonas > Pseudomonas sp. A-B-19. The sequence goes on along the minus strand of NZ_JAGYGN010000005.1, from coordinate 62,929 downwards.
TGTCACGTCCCAAGTTGGACAGGGTGTGAGCATTGCCCAGTTGGCTAAGCAACCAGTGCCAGTCACCCATGAGCCAAAAGAGAAGGTGGAGCGTATCCGGTACTGCCGGCCCATTATCAGTTTCAGCTTGTTGTTGATGCACACCTTCCGTATCTATCAGCAAATGAATGGCGGTGAGGATGTCGAAGTTCGTCTGCATGACAGTCGGCTGAACGAATATTTTGAAGACTTTATCGATAGCGCGGAGGCGAAGCAGGCTAAAGCCTTTATCGAGTGCTTGTGGCAGGTGAGATATCAGTTTGACCGTTGGGTGGTGAAATGGCTGCCGGAACCCGATAGCGATACCTGGTATCTACGTCAGACTAACGTCCAGCTAAAGCAGTCTGAGGAAGGGTACCGGCTTACTCGTACCCCTCTGGAGAGCAGCGATCTGAGCCAGCTCCAAAGTGTGCGAAATTTCACTGGCGAGCGGAGTGCGCAGTACTGGTTGACGCCATTCCTTGGAGAGTTGGTGGCCGGGACAGCCAGAACGCAAGCTCGCGTTGTCGCACTGTTGGAGCGCATTGATAACGAATTGTCACTGGCTGAAGACAGCCAGAAAGATGCCAGCTTCATGCTACTGATGGGCGATCGTCCTGCTCAGCGAGACATTGGTAGTATCCTTGAAGACTTGAACGTACCTCAAGGAACACGTTTTGAGCATTACTGGTTTCAGAAGCTCGAATACATTCTGTGGCGTGAGCGTGGCCGTTTCAATTTCTATGACTCAAAGAAATTGGGTGGCTATCGAGTGACGTCAAAAAATTCTGTAGAACACGTCCACCCAAGAAAGGAGGAGTTTGGCCGCCTCATGGATGCGAAGCATTTGGATAGTTTCGGCAATCTGGTGCTTTTAAGTCCTGGTGAGAACTCTTCCTATAGCAACCAGAGCGTTGGGAAGAAGCGAGAAGACTTCAAAGGCAAAAGTCGATACGACTCGCTCAAGCTCGCCCACATGTTCAATGCCAAGGCTGAACGTGATTGGGATGAGACAGCGATTTCGGGGCATCAAAAAAAGATGCTGGGCTTGATCGCTAGCCATTATGGTCAAGGTCAGGATTGAAGGTCAGAACAACTGAAGCTCTGTGCGCGCCAAGCTGCATTGGAGCTTCGACTCTACGTACAGCTGGATGACTCACCGTTCCTTTCGAAACGGCGTATTGAAGACGGGAGCACCCTGATCGCGCTCCCGGAGGGGCCAGCTAAAATTTCTGCTGACTTTGATTCCATGCCTACCGTATACAAGGTGTGATTAGCTTTCGTCTCTCAGGGAGAAGTTAGCCATGTGCTCCAGGCCCTTCACCAATGCCGAGTGATCCCAATTTTCCCCGCCCAGTGCTACGCAAGTGTTGAAAACTTGCTGAGCATTGGATGTGTTTGGCAGGTTGAGTCCTAGCTCTTTGGCACCTTGTAGTGCCAGGTTCAGGTCTTTCTGATGCAGGCCGATTCGGAACCCAGGATCGAACGTTCCCTTGATCATCCGCTCAGCATGTACCTCAAGGATCTTTGAGGACGCGAAGCCTCCCATCAGCGCTTGTCGCACCATCGCAGGATCTGCACCGTTTTTTGCTGCGAACAGTAGGGCTTCACCCACTGCCTGAATGTTCAGCGCGACAATGATTTGGTTAGCGACTTTCGCAGTCTGGCCGTCACCGTTCCCGCCAACACGCGTAATGTTTTTCCCCATGATTTCGAATAAGGGAAGGGCGCGTTGGAATGTCTCTGGGCTTCCGCCCACCATGATGCTGAGAGTACCTGCCTTGGCTCCCACCTCGCCACCGGATACAGGAGCGTCCAGGTAAGTCGCCTGAGTAGCATTGATCTTCTCAGCGAACACCTTGGTAGCTGACGGAGAGATGGAGCTCATATCGATGACTACTTTGTTAGGCCCGATACCCTCCGCCACGCCGTCTGCACCGAACAGCACTCCTTCTACCTGAGGAGTATCGGGCACCATCACAATGATGAACTCTGCTTCCTGAGCAACCTCTTTTGGGCTGGCCAGCGCAATGGCTCCGCCTGCGAGCAAGTCTGCCGGAGCGGAGCTGTGATGAGTTGAGAGATAGATCTTGTGGCCAGCCTTCTGCAGATTCAGAGCCATTGGACGGCCCATAATGCCTGTGCCGATAAAGCCAATGTTCGCCATGTGGGTTGCCTCTTATCATTTCTGGAGCCACGTCCCTCATTGAGGGCGTGGCTGTATTGAAGGAATCGGAAAGCGCCTAAATGTGGCGATTCTTCAAACTACGTTGTGGGTCTTTAGCCAACTGAGACCGGCATCGGTAGTCGTGAGCGGCTTGTACTCTGCACCGATCCAACCTTGGTAGCCGATACGAGTTAACCAATCGAACAGGAAGTGATAGTTGATCTCACCGGTGCCTGGTTCGTTGCGGCCGGGGTTGTCCGCCAGCTGGATATGGTTGATCAGCTTGAGGTTGCCTTCCATGGTGCGAGCCAAGTCACCTTCCATGATCTGCATGTGGTAAATGTCGTACTGCAGGAACAGGTTGGCGCTGCCGACTTCTGCCTGGATATCGAGGGCCTGTGTGGTAGTGTTCAGATAGAAACCCGGGATGTCTCGTGTGTTGATCATTTCCATTACCAAGCGAATACCAGCCGCCTCGAGCTTGCTGGCGGCGAACTTGAGGTTTTCGACGAAGGTCTTGCGTACGGTGGCTAAGCCCATTCCCTGAGGATGAATGCCAGCCAAGCAATTGACTTGGGTGTTACCCAGAACCTTTGCGTACTCAATGGCCTTGTCGACGCCAGCACGGAATTCTTCCACTCGGTCGGGATGGCATGCGATGCCGCGCTCCCCCTTGGCCCAATCGCCAGCGGGGAGGTTGAACAGCACCTGAGTAAGGCCGTGAGCTTCGAGCTGCTGTTTAATCTCGGTGACAGTGAAGTCATAGGGGAAGAGGTACTCGACTCCTTTGAATCCAGCATCAGATGCGGCTTTAAAACGAGCTAAAAACTCATGTTCGGTGAACAGCATCGAGAGGTTGGCGGCTATACGGAGCATGGGGCTTTCCTTCTGCTGAAAACTTAGTTTTGATTCAATGGCAGAATCGAAGTCGGGGCGTCATCGGCAGTGACCGCAAGCTCTTCGAATTCATTGATCGCATTGATTTCTGTACCCATAGCGATGTTAGTCACGCGCTCAAGAATGATCTCAACTACGACTGGAACGCGGAATTTTTCCGCCATCTGCTGAGCTTCCCGCAGTGCAGGAGCAATCTCCGAAGGCTCGTGTACGCGAATCGCTTTACAACCAAGTCCTTCCACAACGGCCACGTGATCTACGCCATAGCCATCGAGCTCCGGGGCATTGATATTTTCGAATGCCAGCTGAACACAGAAGTCCATCTCGAAACCGCGTTGCGCTTGGCGAATCAGGCCGAGATACGAGTTGTTCACCAATACGTGGACGTACGGCAGGTTGAACTGCGCACCCACCGCCAGTTCTTCGATCATGAACTGGAAGTCGTAGTCGCCTGACAGTGCGACAACCTTGCGAGTCGGGTCGGCCTTGACCACGCCCAGTGCCGCAGGAATCGTCCAGCCCAGAGGGCCGGCTTGGCCGCAGTTGATCCAGTGACGCGGCTTGTAGACGTGCAGGAACTGCGCGCCGGCAATCTGCGACAGACCGATGGTGCTGACGTAGCAAGTGTCCTTGCCGAACACCTGGTTCATCTCTTCGTAAACACGTTGCGGCTTGACCGGTACATTGTCGAAGTGAGTCTTGCGTTGCAGGCTGGCTTTGCGCTGCTGGCAGTCTTGCAGCCAGGCGTTGCGGTTTTTCAGCTTGCCCGCGGCTTGCCATTCGCGAGCAACTTCGATGAACACGGTCAGCGCGGCAGCGGCGTCGGAAACGATGCCCAGATCCGGGGTGAACACGCGGCCGATCTGAGTGCCTTCGATGTCGACGTGAATGAACTTACGGCCTTCGGTGTAGACGTCGACCGAACCGGTGTGACGGTTGGCCCAACGGTTACCGATGCCCAGCACCACGTCGGATTTCAGCATCGTGGCATTGCCATACCGGTGCGAGGTTTGCAGACCGACCATGCCGACCATCAGCGGGTGATCGTCAGGGATGGTGCCCCAGCCCATCAGGGTAGGGATGACCGGGATGCCGGTCAGCTCGGCAAACTCCACGAGCAGGTCGCTAGCATCGGCATTGATGATGCCGCCACCGGCCACCAGCAATGGGCGCTCGGCTTGATCGAGAAGTGCCAGGGCTTTTTCTACTTGAACGCGGGTAGCGGCTGGCTTGGCCACTGGCAGCGGCTGGTAAGCGTCGATATCGAATTCAATTTCCGCCATCTGCACGTCGAACGGCAGGTCGATCAGCACCGGGCCTGGGCGGCCGGAGCGCATTTCATAGAAGGCTTTCTGGAACGCGTAAGGCACCTGGCCCGGTTCCAAAACGGTGGTTGCCCACTTAGTAACCGGTTTGACGATACTGGTGATGTCGACTGCCTGGAAGTCTTCCTTGTGCATACGGGCACGGGGTGCTTGGCCGGTGATGCAGAGAATCGGGATCGAGTCGGCCGAGGCGCTGTAGAGCCCGGTAACCATGTCGGTGCCGGCAGGGCCGGAAGTGCCGATGCACACGCCGATGTTGCCGGCCTTGGTGCGGGTGTAGCCCTCGGCCATGTGCGAGGCACCTTCAACGTGACGCGCGAGGACGTGATCAATGCCGCCGACTTTTTTCAACGCAGAGTACAGCGGGTTAATAGCTGCACCTGGGATGCCAAACGCGGTATCAACCCCTTCACGGCGCATTACCAGAACGGCTGCGTCAATTGCTCTCATCTTCGGCATAGCAATTCCTCCGGAATAACAATATTTTTATACTGAAGTCCAGTGTGGAGCAGCACGTGCAGGCCTTGAAGCCCCATAAATTAGTTTCTGCCGATATAAAAGGTATCGAATGGCGCGTCTAACAGAACTCCAAAGCTTCATTCAGATCGCCCAGAAAGGCAGTTTTGCTGCAGCGTCCCTCAGCGAGGGTGTCACCCCCGCGATGCTGGGAAGGAGGCTGGATTCGCTCGAGAAACGGCTGGGGGTAAAACTCATGCACAGGTCGACTCGAGGCCTGCATCTGACAGAGCTGGGAGAGCAGCTGCTGGAAAGGGCAAAGTATTTGGTGCGGGAGTTCGATGACATGGAGGCGAGCATCAGCAACAGCGCGAAGCTCGTCTCGGGCAACCTGCTAGTCTCTGCGCCTGCTGCATTTGGAAGGCTGCACGTAGCTCCTCATGCGCTGGGTTTCCATGAGAAATTTCCAAATCTAAAACTGTCTTTCAACCTCACGGATAGCCTTGTTGATTTGGTCGGGGAGGGCTACGACCTCAGCATTCGAATTGGCTGGGTAACCGACCCCAACTATGTCGCCGTAAAGCTATTTACCAACCGAAGAGTGGTGTGCGGTACGCCTGAGTATTTTGCTAAACATGGTCGGCCGACAACCTTGGAGGAGCTCTCAAATCACAACTGCCTGGCCTTCACATTACAGGGCGGTCAGCCGCGGGGATGGACGTTCCAAAGGGATGGAAAACAAATTGCTATGCGAGTGAATGGGAACCTGGCATGCAACGATGGTGAGTTACTTTTTTCTTGGATGAGGCAGGGGCTGGGAATTGGCTGGCGTTCAATCTGGGAGATTCGCAGAGAACTGGAGAGTGGCGAGCTTGTTACGGTATTGGATGAGTTCGCCTTGAATGACTACGACATCCAGGCGGTTTACCCTCAGCAGAGATTTCTGCCGGCGAAGGTCAGGCATTTTATAGACTACTTGAAGGGTGTTTATCAGCATCCTGATTACTGGCTGTGATGGCGCAGCTCAGCGTGAAAAGGGGCGGTGATTAGCCGCCCCAGATTGTCACTTCAGCTGGAAGATAGCTTCGATCTCAACGGCCATACCCGATGGTAGGGAAGAGGCACCAGTTGCAATCCGGGCGTGTTGTCCCGAGGCTCCCAGTACTTTTGCTATGAGATCAGAGGCAGCATCGAGTACCTGAGAATGCGCGGTGAAGTCCTTAGCGCAATTGACCACGCCTGCCAACCTCACGGCCGTCACCACTTTGGATGGGTCGTCGCCAGTGGCTTGGGCTAGGTGGCCCAGAATGTTAAGCGCGCAAAGCTGCGCTGCTTCACGACCCTGCTCCACGGTCAGATCTCGACCAACCCGCCCGGAAAACTTGAGCTCACCATTTACGCGTGGCGCCTGCCCAGCAACGAACAGTAAGTCGCCGGCCTTGACCGCTGGGACGTAACTGCCGCGGGGAGCGTTGCAAGGCGGCAATTCCAGATTCAGCTCATTAAGTGCTTCGGTAAAAGTGCGGTAACTCATTTGATCTGCCTCCAGTCGCCTTGATCGCCTTTCCAGTTAATTGAGTGCCCCATCGCACGCATGACGCTACCGCGCAGAGATCTCACCATTCCTTCGTACTCACGCATGGCGATGCCGTCGTGTGCCGGCTCAGGCCCCATGAACATTCCATCGACGCCACCGTGAGCAATGCAAAGTTCGGTGCTTCGCGTTTCAATCTCTGGCTCATGGAAAACAAATGGGTTCTCGAGAAGAGCCGAAAGCGCTGCCACGATACCCGTAGCGCCCCAGTTGGAGATGTTCGAGATCACGAGCCAGTCTGCTGCTGTGACAGCGCCTACACCGCCACGTCCCGGGGTTCCGCAATCCACAGCTTTTGGTGAGAAGGTCGGGAGTTCCTTGGCGATTACGCCCATGCCCAGTTCATTGCCACCGTCTCCAATGCCAAGCGTCATGATTCCGCGAGATTTCGCCTTGTTGAACAAGTAATCAAGGTCACCAACCATGCCATCCAATGGTCGGCCACCGAGGCCGTGGTAAAGGCCGTTCGAGTTACAGCCAGGACGCTCGATCGAAAGCAGCAGGGAAGGTTGCGTAATGTCTAGCAGGTCATCCGCAGCTCGATGGCAGGCGTTTTTCTCCTTCGAAACCGGTTTGATATAGATCGGGCGTAGATACTCAATAGCCTCGGCCTTTCCGGAGGCCGGCAGCAGTCGTGGGGCCAGCCCCGCGCCTCGACATGTGGCCTCCATCATCTCGACCCAATCTTCGTCGATCACAATCACGGTCATTACACCGAGACCCAGAAACAACGCTCGGGCAAGGAGAGCTGCGCCAATGGGGCCATCAGTCTCGGGAACACCGCCACCTTCGGGGAAGCCCGTAGCAATAACGATCGGCTGATTTGGCTTAGAGCGTGCAGCCTCCACCAAGCGTTCTGCAGCACCCATGCAGCAATAACCAGGTTGGTTTTTCTGCAGCGCGGCATACAGGTTCGAAATCAGACCGACGCCTGTGAAGTCGATCTTCATGAATTCATCGATGGTCTGTGACACTCGCTGATAGCGTGCACTTTCAGGCTTTAACATTTCTTCTAATCCCTTTCGCGGTTAGAGAGGACATTGGCATTACTGGGCGGTCAGGATTTCGGCGTAGAGCTCGGGATCGACATTGCCGCCACTCAGGACAATCACAGTCGTCCGATCGCGTGTTTGAATGCGTTGCTCAAGCACTGCTGCCAAGCCAACAGCACCGCCTGGCTCTAGCACCAATTTCAGTCTGTCGTAGGCGACCCGCATTGCTTTGCGAACCTCGTCGTCACTAACAACGAGGCTGCCAGCCAGAAGTCGGTGGTTGATGTCAAACGTCAGCTCACCTGGTGTAACTACCTGCAATGCATCACAGATGGATTTGGCCTCAGGGGCGTTACGCTCGCGCTTTCCGCTCGCAAGAGAACGAGCGAGTTCATCGAAGCCTTGAGGTTCAACCGCATAGACCTGAGTCCGCTCACTCTTCGCGCGAACTGCAGTTGCTAGACCGGCAATAAGGCCCCCACCGCTACAGGCGGCAATGAGGCTGTCGGCTTCGACTCCCATTGCGGAGAGGTCTTCCATGATCTCCAAGCCGACGGTACCTTGCCCAGCGATGACGTAGGGATCATCGTAAGGAGGAACCATCGTTGCTCCGGTACGATTAGCGATTTCTGCACCGATTGCCTCACGGTCGTCTTTCTGACGATCGTAGAGAATGACTTTCGCGCCGTTGGCTCTTGCACCCTTTACCTTGGCTTGAGGGGCGTCTGCCGGCATGATGATGGTGGCGGGTATTCCCAGAATCCGAGCTACTGCAGAAGTTGCAAGCGCGTGATTCCCTGACGAAAAGGCTACGACTCCAGCGCGTTTTTGTTCTGGAGACAGCTGAAGCAGTCGATTGCAAGCACCACGAAACTTAAAGGATGCCGTTCGTTGCAAAACTTCAGGTTTGAAAATCAGACGGCCACCAACAATCTCGTTGAGCTCCTGGTTTTCCATGAGCGGGGTGCGGATTGCGAAGTCCTTGATGCGATGAGCTGCCTCCTGGATGTCTTTGAGTGTAGGAGGGACTGGTCGTGTGCCTTTTTCGATATTGGACATATTGGTTTCCAAGTGTTGATGGCATTTCCGTTAACTCTGCATCGAGTGTATGAACAGGCTAATAATTCTGTAAACTCAGAAATACTAAGTGTTCCTGTTAAGCAAAATTGAACAAGTGCTGGAGGCGGGAAAGTGAACATTAAGCTGTTAGAGACTTTTGTTGAGCTTGCTCATATGCCGCATTTGAGGAAACTGGCGGATCGTTTGCATGCAACCCCTTCAGCTTTGTCTATGCGCGTTAAGAGTCTTGAGGAACAACTTGGTGTAGAACTATTCACTTCTGATCACAAGGTGTTGGTTTTGACGGATGTAGGTCGACGTCTACTTCCTTATGCAGAAGCAGCTATTTCAGCACTGAATGAGTTTAGAGCTGCGGCGTTAGAAGCAAACGAGGTTGGAGGGGTAGTTAGAATCGGACTGATTGAAGCAGCGGTTTATACGTTGCTGCCAGGGCTAGTAAAGCGTATTGAGTCCGAATTCAAAAAAATCTCGGTCAGCTGGGTAGTTGGGCTTACAGTCGATTTGTTGGAGCAGCTCAATAGGGGAGAGATTGATCTAGTGTTCTCCCTGGATCGTCAGCCACAAAATCCCCATGCAATCTCAGAAAAAATGATCTCGCTAGGCACGCACTGGGTGGCGAAGACTGGACTGATTAAAGAGATGAGGGACGAGTCGTCGATATTTTCCTACCAAATCTTGACGCCCATGAGTAACACCGCTCCGCACGATGAAGCCACTCGCACCGTCCAGCGTATGGCATTTAAGTACGGGATCAATCCAACAGAAATTCAGCTTTCCAGCACGCCCTCCATATCCGCCTTGATCGCGCTAATCCGCAATGGCATCGGAATCGGGGTTATCCCAGCATTGTTGGTTGCCGAGGAGCTTGGGCGCGGCGAACTTGAGATCCTGCCAGTCACACCGCCTCCACCCATGGTCGTGTACAGCTGGCACATGAAAAACGCCTCTCCTGCCACGCTTAGGATGGTAGGCCTAGCTTCAGAGGTCGCCGCCAACATGGCTGGAGGCACCTGTGACGAGGATGTGGCGAACATTTATGATCGCTGAGTTAAGAGCGAAAATGGCATGCTCACCTAAGGTTGATAGCTACATTCCTGTTGGCTGATAAAATCTGCTTATCAGTCGAAATCGTTAATGAAAATTGGACGTTATCGTTAGGCAGCGCGACGATGAACCACAGCGCGATGAGCACGCTCAACAGGAGGTTGAATGTTGATTGGATCACAAAATTTTTTACGAATTTGCTGTGGCCAATAACGAGTTGTGTGCACTAAGCCGAGTATCCCAAAATAACAAAAGGCTGTGGCGTATGGCCGCTAGTAATAACTTTTTTACTGTCTATTACGAAGGTTGTTCGCCCACTATTTCGCAGGAGAAAGGAAATGGCTATAAATATCGGGGCTGCTGAGAGCATCAGCGAGCCTGCTACCTCCCAAAAAAAATTATCAGGGAATATGGGTTCGTTAAGCCTGGCGATGACGGTCTTGGCGTTCTCGGCGCCACTGACTACAGTGGCTGGATATATCCCTGTATCTTTAATGTTTGGCGGAGTGGGTAGTCCACTACTTTTCGTTTTTGTTTCGGTGATGATGTTGCTGTTTGGTATTGGCTACGTCACGTTGAATAATGCTGTGAAGAGATCTGGAGATTTTTATTCATTTATTAGTTATGGTCTGGGTAAGTCGGCAGGGCTTGGTGCCGGTTTGACTGCGGCAGTATCATATTTTGTGTTGCTCGCTGGCGTCACTTCCTACTTTGGCGTTTCATGTGCTGAACTTCAGACGAGTCTGACGGGCTCAGCATTCCCTTGGTATGCGTACGCGTTAAGTTGTTGGGCGGTGGTCGGTATTCTTGGCTATTTCCATGTTGAGTTATCAGCCAAGGTGTTGTTGTGGGTGATGTTGGCAGAAATTGTAGTGTGTTTGGGGTTCTCATTTGGTGTGCTGCAGGTAGGCGGTGATACTACACTGGCTGCAATGACTCCATTCTCACCAAGTGAACTTACGAAGGAAGGCGTCAATATTCCATTTTCCATGCTATTTGTTGTTTCGTTCTTCATGGGCTTTGAGGCGACAGCTCTTTATCGTGACGAGCTTAAGGATCCTGATACAACGATCCCTCGTGCAACCTATGGTTCCATCCTGTTCATCGGAGCCATGTATACCATCTGCGTTTATGCATTGATTATGGCCTATGGCCCAAGCGCTCAGGCTGTTGCAACCGACTCCCCGGCCACGATGTTTTCAAATGCCTTTGGTAGATTCATCGACCCTCGGCTTCAGATGATCATCACTGTCCTTGTTCTCTCATCGGCTTTCGCTTCTGCTCTGTCGACTCACAACGTTCTGGCTCGATATCTCTTCAACCTGGGGACGGATGGTGCGCTGCCTAAACCGCTAAGCCGCATCCACGTTAAGCACGGATCGCCGTTCGCTTCTTCAATGGCAGTCTCCACTATGGTGCTCCTGGTACTGTTTCCATTCATCGTGATTGGAGCAAAGCCCGAGCTGCTCTATGGCCAACTTTCTGGTGTGGGAACGTCGGGTGTCATCATTTTGATGACAGTGGTCAACCTGTCCTCCCTGACTTGGTACCTGCGTAAAGGTCGGTACGAAGGTATCAGTTTCGCAAAAGCGTTTTTGGCACCAGCAATCTCTTCGGTATTTTTCATCGGTCTAGTGGGTCTAGTTGCCTATCACTTCGAACTGTTGGTAGGAGGGGAGCCTGGGGAGCGCACCTGGTTGTTGTATTGCTTGGTTGGTGTTCTATTTGCGGGGATGGCGCTTGCTCAATACTTCAAGCGCAATCGGCCAGCAGTTTATGAAAGATTGGGTCGTAGTCACCCTTGATAGTAGTAAAAACGGAGCCTCAGCAGCCTGTGTGAAAACTTAGCGAGCTGCGCGGTGCCCTAAGAAAATGCTCCGTATCGAAAGATGCGGAGCATTTTTCGTTATGGCTTGCATGCAAGTGAGTCGGCCGGTTTGTTTGGCCATTTGGTGACTAATACGGCGAGCCCTACGGCTAGTGATGAGCATTCCGCCGAAGGCCCATTACTACGTCATGACAGGCCCATTCGAAGAGTCGTCAAGCGGGCGCGATGCTTGTTGCTGCACAATTCAAAGCTCCTAGAATACAAAAGCATCAGTTTCCCTTGAGAGTTTGCTGTCAGCCAACCACTCGTTGATGACAGCGTACTTGATGAAAATCGAGCTCAAGACGCAGTGGACACCGAACACCTTTTGAGGTCGGGTTGCAATGGCTGCGCCCCGCTCATGAAGGTGAATACCTGCCCGGATTCAATTTGCCAAATGGCTAAAGGACTGCTGGGGGGACATTGGCAGTCGGGTTCGCTGGCCGATCCACACGGATGGCTGGAAGGTAATAACGGTCGGATAAACGCCATCAAGCTTATGGCGTACTGTTACCGGTATAGCGACTTCTTTTTCATGCGGATCAAGAGCGTCTTTATCGGCAGCTCGTGATGAGCCTTTATACCCGCCAGTAAGCAGCTGCCACCTTTTGTGCAAGCTGGGCAACGATCCGGTTCAGGGGCATGTCGGCGCGTTCGGTGAAACTCGCTGTGAAGGACATCACAGGCATCTCGTAGGGGGTCTCAATAACGTGCAGCTTTCCGCTAGCAATTTCTTCAAGCACAACATGTTCAGGGATCGCAGCGATGCCTATGCCATCAACGGCCATACGGACGATCGAAGAAAGAGAGGAGTTCGAGAATAGCCTCGCTTTATGGACTCCTTCGCGTGCAAACATCTCTTTGAGCTGCCAATAGGGGCGAGTATTCCTCGCAAACGTGATGATCGGATATGCGGCCAACTCGAGCAGACTTGGAGGGTCGCTGGTAATTTCTAGATCAGGAGATTTTATCCAGCTTATCGGATAGCTGCAGAGTGGGAGGTTTTCCGCATTGCCGGCATTAACCGGCCCCATGAGCAGTGCAATATCCAGTGTGCAATCTGTCAGTCCAGCAGTCATGTTGGCGGTACTGTCTACCACAACATCTAATGTGATTTCTGGGTACTCTTGATTAAGTAGCTTTAGAAGGTCAGATAGCCAAGTGTGGACGATCGTATCTGATGCGCCCAGGCTCACGGTGCCACTTAAGCCCTTCCTCCCAGCGACCGCTTCTACCATCTCTGTCTCAAGAGCAAGCATGCGTTCCGCATAGTTGAGTAGCTCACGCCCTTGCGTCGTCAGGTAGCAACCGCGTTTATCTCGTTCAAATAGGCGCCCCTTCAGCTGCTGTTCCAGCTGTGCAATACGAGCTGAGACGGCTGGCTGTGAGGTGTGCAATTTCTCTGCTGCCTTGTGGAAACCGCCAAGCAGTGCGACTGCATGGAAGGTTTGTAGGCTTCTTAGATCAATCATGGCTGGCCTCTTGTTTGCTGAGTCGCCTGGTCTGCTCGCGCGCCTATCGGCTGGCCTGCAGGTGCCGGGGTAGACACGTTACAGCAAAATGACAGGGGAGTGTCTACCTATGCGGAGCTTCTAGCACGCTTTGCCCTTGAGGGGCGTGTGATAGGTGCACGTTATCTGAGGCAATCCATAATCGCAATTGGACGTTATCAGTCATCCGAGCGACGATTGATATCAACAGGCAGGTGGCCGGAAGCTTGCTCGTATCAATCCTCATGCGTCTGATTGAGGAGCGTTTCAAGGACATTTCCGGCAGCTGCCAAACTAGAAGAAATATAAGTAACCAAGTATTCAAATGAGGAGAAGTGGAATGTTCTCGCTGCATTTGCCCCACGAGCGACTGCTCGAAGCATACAGAACTATGCAAACCATCCGTTGTTTCGAAGAGCGTATTGCGACTGAGATGGGTACGGGGGATATCCCTGGCAGTACTCATCTCTATGCTGGCCAGGAGGCAAGCGCTGTAGGTGTCTGCATGCATCTTTCGGATGAGGATTATATCTCCTCTACTCACCGTGGTCATGGTCACTGTATTGCCAAAGGATGTGATATCAACGCGATGATGGCCGAGTTATTTGGCCGTGTGACCGGTACTTGTGGTGGTAAGGGCGGTTCTCAGCATATTGCCGATCTGCGCAAGGGAATGTTGGGTGCTAACGGTATTGTTGCTGGCGGTGCGCCAATTACCTGCGGAGCGGCACTCAGCGCGAAACTGAGGAAGACCGACCGCGTAGCTATCGCTTTTGCTGGTGACGGGGCCATGAACGAAGGCGCGATGGCCGAAAGTCTCAACCTGGCTAAGATCTGGATGCTTCCCATCATTTTCGTTATTGAAGACAACGGATTTGGTGAGGCTACAGCGAACGAGTTCGTCTCGGCCGGTAGCTTCGTGCGCCGTGCTGAGGGGTACGACATTCCATCTGCAGAGGTTGATGGAACAGACGTGTTCAAGGTCTATACCGCCGCCGGTGAAGCCATCGAGCGAGCACGTGCAGGTGGCGGGCCGTCGCTACTTCATGTCCATGTTCCTCGATACTACGGCCACTACAGTGGAGATCCGGATACTTACCGCACTCCTGAAGAAAAGAAAATCATGCGTCAGGAACAAGATTGCTTAATCAAGTTCCGCAACAAAGTTTCTGTTGAGGATCTTGTTAAAGGTTCTGCGCTTGAGGCAATTGATGCTGAGGTAATCGCTGCTGTCGATGAGGCTGTGAAATTCGCTCGTAACTCCGAATTCCCACCGGCATCTGCACTCACCACTGACGTCTACGTGAAGTATCAGTAAGGAGCGCTTCAATGGCTAAAATTTCTTTCCGTCAGGCGTTGAACGATGCTCTCCGCCTGGAAATGGCTCGCGACCCGCGTGTGATCATGATGGGTGAAGACCTGACTGGTGGTGCTGGTGGCAATGGTGTCAAGGATGCCTGGGGTGGCGCCTTCGGCGTGACGCGTGGTCTGCTTGGTGAGTTCGGCCCCGAACGAATTCGCGATACCCCGATCAGTGAAACTGCTTTCATCGGCGCTGCGGCAGGCGCCGCTCTGACAGGTATGCGCCCCGTCGCGGAACTGATGTTTGTGGACTTCGCTGGCGTTTGTCTAGACCAAATCGTCAACCAGATCGCGAAGTTCCGATATATGTTCGGCGGTCGCGCCCGAACTCCGTTGGTGATCCGTGCTACCTACGGCGCTGGTACTCGCTCTGCAGCACAGCATACCCAGGCGTTCTACCCGATTTTCACGCACTTCCCAGGGCTGAAAGTTGTTATACCGTCGAACCCTTACGACGCTAAAGGCTTGTTGCTTCAGGCTATGCGTGATGATGACCCTGTCATTTTCCTGGAGAACAAGATGCTGTACGACACCATGGGTGAAGTACCCGACGGTTCGTACACTGTGCCGTTCGGTGAAGCCAAGGTCGTACGCGATGGTAAGGATGTGATGATCGTTGCCATCGGTCGAATGGTTAAAATTGCTGAAGAAGCTGCTCGGAAACTTCAGTCGGATGGCATTTCTGCGTGTGTGATTGATCCTCGTACCACTTCGCCTCTCGATGAAGACACGCTGATCGAGTTCGCAGAGGAGATCGGTCGAGTCGTCATTGTTGACGAAGCCACTCCCCGCTGTGGTATGGCAGCTGACATTTCCGCAATGCTCGCTGATAAATGCTTCGACTCGCTTCGTGCGCCTATCAAAATGGTTACTGCGCCACATACGCCAGTTCCCTACGCACCCAATCTTGAAGACCTTTATGTGCCGAATGCGGACGCGGTCATCAAGGCGGTCAAGTCGATCATTGAGAGGTAAGAGGTATGTCGATTGAAGCTGTAACGATCCCCAAATGGGGGATGACTATGACCGAGGGGATCGTTAGCGATTGGCTGGTTGCCGAAGGTGACGAGGTCTCGCGTGGCCAGGAAATCATCGAAGTTGAATCTACCAAGACTACCAATGCGGTTGAGTCGGCGGCGAGTGGCATTCTACGCCGTATCGTCGTAGAGGCCGGTGAGACTGCACCGGTTGGAGCTCTGGTTGGCGTAATCGCGGATGCGTCCGCGAGCGATGAGGACATTGATGCATTTATTGCTTCTTTCGCTGGTGCGAGTGGCGCAGAAGAGGAAGAGGATTCAAATGCAGCATCGATCAAAACGGTCGATGTGGGTAATGGGGCAGTGGTTAATGTCCTCACGCTAGGGGCTGAGTCGGATAGCAATGTGGTATTGCTGCACGGTTTTGGTGGGGATGTCTCGACCTGGCTCTTTAACCAGGACGCCTTCGCCCAAAAGCATCGAGTTGTCGCGGTAGACCTACCAGGTCATGGCGCCTCTTCGCCGACTCAGGGGAGCGATGTATTCCCAAGCCTGGTGGCCTCGATTGAGCGGGCACTTGAGATTTCCGCTCCTGGCAAGTTGCATTTGGTAGCTCATTCATTTGGCGGCGCTGTAGCTGCAGCAATCGCTGCGCATCAGCCTGAACGGGTTGCCTCGATAACACTGATCGCTCCTGTTGGCCTCGGCAAGGTCATCAATAAGGAGTTCTTGGATGACTTCATCACTGCAGAGCGTCGTAAGCCGTTGAAGGATGTGTTGGAGCGTCTGCTGGCCGATCCTTCGAAAATAAGCAACGACATGATTGAGGGCACCCTCCGCTTCAAGCGGCTTGAGGGTGTGCCGGAAGCGCTTGCAGCGATCAGGGATACAATTGTTGACGGCGACGGGCAGCGACATTCGATTACGGAAACTCTCGCGAACTTCGCTGGCCCAGTTGCATTGATTTGGGGTGGTAAAGACAAGATCGTTCCACTGCCAGATGGTTCGCAAATTCCTTCCAATGCGAAGTTTAGCGTAATTGAAGATGCTGGTCATATGCCACAAATGGAGGCTTCTTCAGAAGTTAACTCCATTGTTTTGGATAATATCAGTAAGTCTCTTTAGTTATATGTGGTCATCAGCATGTAACTTGCATGCTGATGAATACCAGAAGATTTTGAAGTTTGCGAGGTTGTTATGGCCAATCGCTTGACGGGTAAACTCGTTCTTTTAACGGGTGGCGTAGCTAATATCGGGTTATCTATCTTGGAGGCTTTTGTTGAAGAAGGCGCCAAGGTGGCGGTGATCGATATTGACGCTGAGCGCGGTGCGCAGGTGGAAAAGCGCTTCCATGGAGTAGTTAAGTTTTTTCGCGCAGATCTGAGCAACGAGTCCCAAATTCGTGATGTGGTCAATGAAGTGTCTGGATGGATGGGTGGGATAAATACTCTCTGTCTGAATGCGGGAATTCAACTTTCTGGGCGCCTTGAAGAGTTCACAACTGAGGCGTGGGATAAAGTCTACTCCATTAACGTTAGAGCCAACTTTATCTTTATTCGGGAGGCACTAAAATACCTTCGGGAAGCTAAGAAGTCCTCCGTTGTTTTGATGTCTTCGCTTGCCGGCAAACGAGGAGCACCTGGACTTTCTTGCTATTCCTCATCCAAATCCGCAGTGATCGGACTCACCAATACGTTAGCCATTGAGCTTGCAAAGGATGGCGTGCGTGTTAACGCCGTATGCCCGGGGTGGATCAACACACCTTTCAATGATCCGGTCATTGACTTTATTGGTGGTAAGGAGAAGCAGGAGTCACTGGTCAAATCCTCGATTCCGCTAGGGCGCGAAGCTACGCCTGATGAAGTTGCGCCGCTTTTTGTATACCTGGCATCGGACGAGTCTTCTTACGTGACCGCACAAGCAATTAACGTTTGCGGTGGCGTTTACAACTGACACTGGAGCTTTGAAATGACTGCACTGATTACTCATGAAGTGGCCATGGCCGCTCTTCAAGCAGGGGTTCAGAAAGCTAAAGAGTTGGATCAACGGTCATCGCTTTCAATCGTTGATGTTGGTGGTCATCTGATTGGCTTCGTTCGTGTAGACGATGCTGCGTTCGGGACGATTGAGATCGCCAATAACAAGGCGTATACCGCGGCCGCTTTGCGACAGCCATCCGGCACTTGGATGTCGCTCTCTCAGCCAGGGCAAGAACTGTACGGTATTGAGCGCTCATGTGCGCGGCCATTTGTGGTTTTTGGTGGCGGTCTTCCAGTGACAGTAGATGGCAATGTAGTAGGCGGCGTTGGCGTTTCAGGTGGGCCAGAAGAAGCTGATGTGGCCATTGCGACTGCCATGGTTGCCGTACTTCAAACGAAGTAAGCACTTCATAATATAACGGTAGGAATCCCATCATGGATCCGATCAAAGAAATGCAAGCGAAATCTGCTGCCGAAGTAAGGCAGATGATTCGCAATGGAAGCTTGCGTGTACCGACCAGCGGATTTGCTGACGGTTTCATGCAGGCTAACCTTATGATTCTGCCGAAGCGATTTGCTGATGATTTCAAAATCTTCTGCGACCTGAATCCAAAAAGTTGCCCGCTCGTTGCTATGGGAAAACCAGGTGACCCAGGTCTACCACTAGCTGGACAAATTGATATACGAACTGATGTAGCTCGTTATCGAATCTATCGGAATGGTGTCCACACCGAAACTGTAGATAGCTTGCTTGATGTCTGGCGCGACGATTTTGTAACGTTTGCTTTGGGATGCTCATTCTCATTTGAGAACGCTATTCTGAACGCGGGTATTGAAATTCAGCACATTACTGCTAATCGCAATGTTCCCATGTATGTCACTAATCTGCCAACCAAGGAGTTTGGCCCATTCAAGGGCTCCATGGTCGTATCGATGAGGGCGTTCCGGCCAAAGGATGCAATTGACGCGATTGTGTTGTCCAATCAGTTTCCACTTGCTCATGGTGCTCCTGTTCATATCGGTGACCCTGCTCAGATCGGCATCGAAAACATAGACAAGCCTAACTTTGGCGACGAACCTGTCTACCGAGATGGGGACATCTTTGGATTCTGGGCATGTGGAGTCACACCTCAAATGGCGATTAAGCAAGCAGGAGTTGATATCGCGATTACTCATGAGCCAGGTTACATGCTTGTGACGGATCTTCCTGCGGATGTGCCTAATCTTTCTGTTGCTTAATCAGTAATTTTTTAAAGCGGTGATATATGTCAGAGCATAATGCTGAGGTTGTATGGGTCACCGCGGAGCATCGCGATAAGGCGGATACCTACAGTCGCGACTTAGAGGTGCATATCGGTGATGAGATCACCATTCCTGCTTCTGCCGCCGCGGACTATATGGGGTCGCCTGAGAAAGCAGATCCAGAGCAGTTGTTGGTGAGTGCACTTGCTAGCTGCCATATGCTTTATTTTTTGGCGATTTGTGAAGGGCAAGGTTACACAGTTAGTCGCTATAGCGACTCTGCGAAAGGTTTCGTTACCAAACGTGGGGAAGGTGGATTTTGGATCTCTCAAATAGTATTACGCCCGAGAGTGGAATTTTCATCAACCAAACAGCCAGATCACCAAACGCTTCAGCGACTGCATCATCGCGCTCATAAAGGCTGCTTTATTGCAAACTCAATTAAAACTGAAGTCGCTATTGAGATTGCTTGATTTACAAACGTCAACGAGAAGGTGAAGTAAATGAAAAATAAACTGTTTGTTGTTGCGGTGACTCATGCTCAGCCAGGTAAGGAAGCAGAGCTCCAGAAGGCCTTGTTGGAGCTGGTTAGTTACGCAAAGACTGAGCCTGGCTTCGTTAAGTACGATTTGCATGTCTCGGAAGAGAACTCAGGAGAATTTTTGTTCTACGAAATTTGGGACGATGAAAAGTCGCTTGAGCTGCATGGCAGCACTGACAACATGAAGGCATTCGGTGAGAAATACGGTCATCTCGTGAAGTCTACGACCATGGCGAAGTACAAGCTTTTGTAAGTAGCTCAGAAAGTTCGTCAACGTGATCAACAATGAGTGTGTTGGGTTATGGTAAGTATCGACCTCAATAGCGACCTCGGTGAAAGCTTCGGCGCATGGAAAATGGGTGACGACGCTTCGATGTTGGACATCGTCACCAGCGCCAATATTGCGTGTGGCTTCCATGCGGGAGACCCCGCGGGGATCTTCGCGGTGTTGAAAGAGGCAGTTGCTCGAGGTGTGGCGATTGGCGCTCACGTTGGCTATCGAGATCTGGTGGGGTTTGGTCGAAGGTCAATGGAACCTTCAAGCGCAGAGTTGATTGGTGATGTCATCTATCAGATCGGTGCGCTTCAAGGGTTAGCTGTGGCTGCAGGTACTCGCATCAGCTATGTAAAACCGCATGGTGCTTTGTATAACACCATTGCCAAGGATCACAGGCAGGGCGCTGATGTCATTGCGGCGATCAAGGCGGTCGACCCTCAGTTAACCCTTCTCGCGCTGGCTGGAGCCCCTATTGTAAAGCAGGCACGCGAGGAGGGGCTCCATGTCGTTTGTGAGGCATTTGCAGATAGGGCTTACAACCCTGATGGTTCATTGGTTAATCGACGCCGTGCAGGAGCCGTGCTGCACGATCCAACACTCATTGCACAGCGAATGCTCCGCTGGGTTCGTGAGGGTTTGATTGAAGCTATCGACGGGAGTCTCGTGCCAGTAGAAGCAAGCTCAATCTGTGTTCATGGCGATAACCCGGCAGCGGTCGAAACTGCTCGAGTCCTGAAGGATATTTTTGTTTCCAACAGCGTTCAGCTCCGCAGCTTCACTCAGTGCAAAGAGGTGGCGAACAATGGCTAAGACACTTCAGTTCCTGCCTGCGGGAAGTAATCGATTCATCATTGATTTGGATGATCTCGATACTACGATCCAATTGTTCGAGGCTCTTGCGAGCGCCCTTATTCCAGGGATCGTCGAGATTGTACCTGGCGCTCGTACGTTGTTAGTGACTTACGACCCGCTGGTCGCATTACCACGGGATCTTTACGAGGCCATTTCTACCGTCACTCTGAAAGACTTGGTTGAGCGGTCTGGTGCGCTAGTCGAAATCCCTGTGCGATATGACGGAGAGGATCTCTCATACGTTGCCGAATACTTGGGATGGACGGTAGACAAAGTTATTCAGCGGCACTCCGAGGCCACCTTCACTGTGGCGTTCACAGGCTTCGCTCCTGGTTTCGCCTACATGACTTGTGACGATCCGGCGTTTGAAGTCCCTCGCCGCGATAGTCCACGTACACGAATTCCAGCAGGATCTGTCGCACTGGCGGGTCGGTTCTGTGGCATCTACCCCTCGGATACTCCTGGTGGATGGCAACTGCTCGGTACTACCAACGTCCCAATGTGGGATGTAAACCGCGAGCGAGCCGCTCTGTTCAGTCCTGGGGATCGTGTTAGGTTCAGAGCAATAACGGAGGCTGAGGGTTCCCCCGTACTGTCGAATGAAACATGCGACGTGGCAAAAAACACGGACAGGTTGGGACTCAAGGTTCTGGCTTCCGATCGCCCAGCGCTTTTTCAAGATCTTGGACGGCCAGGCAATGCCCACCAGGGTGTGTCCCAGTCAGGTGCTGCAGACCAAGAGGCGTTGCGAGATGCCAATAGCTTGGTAGGCAACCCTCCTGCTACAGCTGCGATTGAGGTTACATACGGAGGTTTCTCACTTCGGACTGATGTGCCAATTACGCTTGCTATTGCAGGTGCACCAGCCCCAATTACGATCCTTACTGTAGATGGACGCAGTCTACTGATATCCAATGAAATGCCTTTCGCGTTGGATGCAGGTGAATCCCTTAACTTGGGAGCACCTCCTACTGGTGTGCGCACCTATCTCGCATTGCGCGGTGGCTATGAAGTCCCCGAGGTCTTGGGTTCATCGTCTACGGACACGCTGGCAAAGATTGGCCCGGCGCCGATCAAAACCGGTGATGTGATAGTTCCCCGTCACGGTTCATGCTCTGCTGTTAATGCTCATCCCCTCGCCACTCCATTACTCCCAAAGGGCTCAGATACGGTTGTACTGGATGTGATTTTGGGGCCGCGGACGGATTGGTTCACACCGGAAGCGATTCGTACATTTGTCGAGCAGTCATGGACAGTTACGCCCGAATCCAGCCGGGTAGGTGTTCGGCTTCATGGGTTGACTGGGCTCGAACGCGATAACGTAGAAGAGCTGCCATCTGAGGGGACATCTCGAGGCTCGATTCAGGTACCACGCAATGGTCAACCCGTACTGTTCTTGGCAGATCACCCGATCACTGGTGGATATCCAGTAATTGCGGTCGTCGCTAATCATCATTTGTCCCTGGCAGCACAGCTTCCAATCGGTGTGCGAGTCCGTTTCAACCTGATTGCCAATTTCGATCCGCAGGTTAAGGAATTTGATCGATGAAGAAGCTACTCATTGCTAATCGTGGCGAGATCGCCATTCGAGTCATCCGAGCCGCACGTGATTACGGAGTCAAATCTGTTGCGATTTACTCCGACGTTGATGCCGAGTCGCTCCATGTGGAGCTTGCAGATGAGGCATATGGCCTTGGCCCCGGGCGTCCCGCAGACACATATCTCAATATTCAGAAAATTGTAGATATCGCCATCAAGGCCGGCGCTGATGCTATCCACCCTGGATACGGATTCCTTTCCGAACGAGCAGAGTTTGCTCAGGCAGTTATAGATGCCGGCATCGCTTGGGTAGGGCCATCGCCTGACGTTATCAATGCTTTGGGGGATAAGGTTGAAGCTCGCCGGATTGCTCAAGCTGTTGGTGCTCCGTTGGTTAAGGGCACACCAGGCCCACTGGCCAACGCTCGCGAGGCGGTAGAGTTCGCCAAAGAAGTTGGACTCCCGCTTGCGATCAAAGCCGCTTTTGGTGGCGGTGGTCGCGGGATGAAGGTCGCGCGAAACCTCGAAGAGGTAGGCCAACTCTTTGACTCAGCTGTGCGAGAAGCCACTGAGGCTTTTGGTCGAGGTGAGTGTTATGCCGAGCAGTTCCTAGATCAGCCGAGGCATATTGAGGCCCAGGTGCTCGCCGATACCCACGGCAATACGGTTGTTTTGGGAACTCGAGACTGTTCTCTACAACGGCGCAATCAAAAGCTAGTCGAAGAGGCACCTGCCCCGTTTATCACTTCAGAGCAACGCCAGTCGATTCATGATTCCGCACGAGCTATTTGTGCTCATGCGGGATATGTCGGAGCTGGCACCGTAGAGTTTCTACTCTCGCAGAACGGGACAATCTCCTTCCTGGAAGTCAATACACGGCTCCAAGTAGAACATCCTGTGACTGAGGTCACTACTGGGGTGGATATTGTTGTAGAGCAGTTGCGAATAGCAGATGGGCTTGCGCTCTCATTCACTCAAACACCCATTGTCCGTGGGCATGCTTTCGAGTTCCGAATCAATGCTGAAGATCCAGGTCGTGGCTTCCTACCTACGCCAGGTCGCATAGAGAAATTCCGTGCACCCTCCGGCCCCGGTGTTCGACTCGACACTGGTGTGGAATCAGGGTCAATGATTCCAGGTCTCTACGACTCCTTGATGGCTAAGCTGATCGTTTCAGGTGATACGCGTGAGGAGGCAATCAATCGGGCACGCCGTGCACTGGCGGAGTTTGAGATTGCCGGTGTCGCCTCGGTATTGCCGTTCCACCGTGCGGTGATTGATGAGCCAGCGTTCAATGGCACCGAAAAATTCGGCGTTTATACAACGTGGATCGAAACCGAGTTCAAGGGTGTCACACCTGCAAGTCGGGTGGAGCCAGCGGAAAGTAACCTTATTCGCTGTTTCATCGAGATCGACGGTAAGCGGCATGAGCTTGGTCTACCTCCCGGATTGTTTGCGGGTAATTCGCCTCAACAGTCTGTCCAAGGTTCGCAAGAGGTGGGTGACTCTGCCTCAATAGAGGCGCCTATTCCCGGAACACTGCAGCAATGGCTGGTGGAGGAGGGGGCAATCGTGCAGGCGGGTGACGCAGTTGCATTGGTTGAAGCAATGAAAATGGAGACCAAAGTAGTTGCTCGACTCAGCGGAACAATCAAATTGTCCGCAAGTGTGGGCGCACTGGTATCGCTAGGGCAGGAAATCGCAAAGATTACCCCGCTTGATGCCTGAGCTCAGTTTCAGAGGGGCGTGTTTCATTGATGCGTCCCTACGCTGGAGAACCAGTATTTGGGCTTCCTGAATTCTGGAGTTGTTTAATCTGAAGCAGGGCTACGACGCACACGTCGGCCCAACGGAGTATGGATCGTGAAAAAATACAATGTCGCGCTGATCGGGACTGGCTTCATGGGCAAAGCCCACTCCATTGCTACTGCAGTCGTTCCAATTCTTTTCGGTGCGCCGGTAGAAATTGAACGAAAGGTGATTGTAGATATCGATGAGGAGCTGGCACAAAACGCAGCAAAGCGATATGGATTCTCTGAATACGCTACGGACTGGCGCGATGTAGTTAATCGCCCGGATATCGATATCATCGATATCTGTACCCCGAACGACTCTCACGCCGAGATCGCCATCGCCGCAGCGCTGGCGGGCAAGCATGTCATGTGCGAAAAACCAATGGCCATGACTGTCGAAGATGCCGAGAAAATGCAGGCAGCTGCCGAAAAAACCGGCGTAATCACCATGGTATCCTACAACTATCGTCATACCCCGGCAGTTCAGATGGCCAAGCGTCTGATTGATGAAGGTCGTATCGGCGACATCCTGAATTTCCGTGGCTACTATCTGCAAGACTGGGGCGCTGATCCAGAGCTCCCACTGTCCTGGCGTTTCAACAAGGCCAAAGCTGGCTCAGGTACGCTGGGTGATATCGGTACTCACGTTATTGATGCCGCGCGTCTGTTGGTAGGTGAGTTCTCCTCGGTGAACTCCATTGTGAAGACCTTTATTAACGAGCGTCCGCTGCCCGAGGGTCGTTTCTTTGGCCCAGCAGGACAAGCTTCCTCTGAGCGTGGCAAGGTCGATGTGGATGACGCCGCACTTACCATGATCAAGTTCACCAATGGTGTGTATGGCACTATAGAGGTAACTCGTAATGCTTGGGGTCATCACAACCAGCTTGGCTTCGAAATCTACGGTACCAAGGGTTCGATTGCATTCGATTACCAGCGTCTGAACGAGCTTCGTGTTGCGTTCGCCGATGATCCTAAAGATACATTTGGCTTCCGTACCATCTACTCCGGCCCTCATCAGCCGTTCGGTGACAAACTTTGGCCTGTTGCTGGTATGGGGCAAGGTTACATCGATATTAAATCGATCGAATGGTACAACTTCTTGAAGGCAATCGCTGAAAAGACCCCGGCATCGCCAAACTTCAACGATGGGCTTCAAATTGAGCGTATTGCTGACGCGATTTTGAACTCCGGCGTGAGTGGTGAGTGGGAAAACATCGAGCAGCCGTCTAAGTAACCTTCGACGCATTCCGAGGTGGGCGCGTAAACCGCGCCTGCTTGCTGTCATCCGAAAAATATCCATGTTGATGTTTCTGGGGGACTAGGAGATGAGCGTTTCTATAGGTTTGATTGGTGCAGGAGTCATGGGCTCCGAGCACGGTAGAATTCTATCGCTGGACACACCGCGCAGCACTCTGACTGCTGTTTGCGATTACGATGAGGCTCGGGCACGAAATATCGTGGGAAAAGGACGTGTCTTCAAAGACCCATTGGAGTTAATTCACTCGTATGATGTCGATGCTGTTGTGATCGCATCTCCTGATTCCACGCATTTTGAACTCGTATTGGCTTGTATCGAAGCAGGGAAACCTGTTCTTTGTGAAAAGCCCTTGGCAATGAAAAGCGCAGAGGCGCTAATAATTGTCGACGCCGAAATTAAGAAAGGCAAAAGCCTGGTGCAGGTGGGTTATATGCGCCGTTTCGATCCAGGGTATATGGATTTGAAAACCAACTTTGATGAAGGCGTGATTGGCGCACCAGAGATCCTTCACAACATTCACCGCAATCCAGTGGCGCCTGAGTGGATGACGGGCGAGATGCTCGTGACAAACGCGTTCGTTCACGAAATAGATGTTGCTCGCTGGGTGCTGGGAAGTGAGCTTGACTCGGTGAGGGTCGTGTCCTCTGACAAGGGGGATCCGATGATGATTGTAGCCCGTATGGCTAACGGATCTATCGTGTCAACGGAGTTATTCATGAACTGCAAATTCGGCTACCAGGTACAGGCCGAGTTAGTAGGGAGTGAAGGGACGTTAGCTCTTCCACCATTTGCATCGACGTTGCTTAATAAAATGGGAACCCAATCTTCATTTGTACCGAGTAATTGGATTCCAAGGTTCAGGGCAGCTTACAAAGCACAGTCGCGAGCCTGGGTGGATACCGTGATATCGGGTAGAAAAAATCATGGCGCATCCGCATGGGATGGTTATGTAACTACTGCTGTAGCTGAACGGATTGTTGCGTCGGTAAGTGCTGACGAGACTATTAAGCTGAGCGTTGCTGAGCGGCCTGAGTTCTATTCTTGATTTAGTCGAAGAAGCACATCAATTTTGTTGGCTTTAATTAGCCATGTCTGACCATAAGACAATAATTAGTTAGAGGTGGTCAAGGTGATTCGATACGCCGTCGTAGGGGCAGGTTGGATTTCGCAAACTGCTTTTATTCCCGCTGTAAATCTTACTGGTAATTCGAAGATAACGGCGTTGGTTTCAGGTAGCCCTGAACGTGCAAGCGAGTTGGCTCGAAAATATGATATTCCTCACGTATTCGATTATGAGGGATACGAAGAGTTGGTCGAAAGCGATCTGATTGATGCAGTTTACATCGCTCTGCCAAATCCTCTTCATGCATCTTTTGCAATTCAAGCTGCGAATGCTGGAAAGCACGTCATTGTTGAGAAGCCGATAGCAACATCGCTGCCCGATGCGGATGCGATGATCTCTACTGCAAAGAGATCAGGTGTATTTTTAATGACCAGTTACCGGCTTCATCACGATATCGGTACGATTACAGCACTTGATGCAGTCCGCGATGGACGCATTGGGGATCCCTTGTTTTTTTCGGCAGTATTTAGTTTCCAAAGTGATCCGGAAAATCATCGGCTGAATGTCGAGCATTGGGGCGGGCCATTACAAGATATTGGTATTTATTGTGTGAATGCCGCGCGGCATATATTCAATGCAGAGCCTATTGAAGTATCGGCGATGAGTACTCGCCGCGCAGATGATCCTCGCTTCTCAAGCTTGGATGACTCAATAGCTGTTACTTTGAAGTTTCCAGATAATCGGATGGCCCAGTTTTATTGTAGTTTTGGAGCCTACTCTGTTGATACCTATAGAGTCGTCGGAACACACGGCACTCTATGCATGGATCCAGGGTTTCGATTTGAGACATCAATGGCGATGAAACTCAAGAACGCACATGAAAGTGAATTTGTTAGCTTTCCGCATTTCGATCATTTCGCTGGCCAGATTTCATATTTTTCTGAGTGTATTCAGGTAGGGGTAGAGCCGAGCCCAAATGGTGAAGAAGGCCTTGCTGATCTTGAGGTCTTGTTTGCTATTGAGCGCGCGGCTGCTTCTGGAGTTCCGCAGCGACTATATCCGAAGTCTCCTCGTGTTGGGCCATCAAAAGGCACACTTCGGATGATTGAAAAAGGTGTTAGCCACTGACGTCTGGGCTAAAAAAACCTGTCTAGAAAAGTAAATTATTGGGAGTATTTTTTTTGTATATCGGAGTGCCATTAGAGACTGCAGCTGGCGAAACGCGTGTTGCTGCGACACCTGAAGCGATCAAAAAACTTGTCGCTTCTGGCCATCAAGTTGTTGTTCAGAGAGGTTGCGGTTTGTCCGCCAGTATCTCGGACAGCTCTTATGAGGCCGTTGGTGCCAGTGTGGGGGAGGCTAGCGATGCCTTTGGCGCTGACCTTGTCCTCAAAGTGGTCGCACCTAACGACGATGAGCTCATGCTGTTCAAGCGTGGCGCCGTTGTAGTGGGGATGCTCAACCCGTTTAGCAATGAAACCATCGCCAAATTGGCCGCGAGCGGTATCACTGCGTTTGCCCTGGAAGCGGCGCCACGTACCTCCCGCGCCCAGAGCCTGGACGTACTGTCTTCCCAGGCCAACATCGCGGGCTATAAAGCTGTGCTGCTGGCCGCCCACCACTATCCGCGCTTCATTCCGATGCTGATGACCGCTGCGGGCACCGTGAAAGCGGCGCGCGTGCTGATTCTCGGCGCCGGCGTGGCTGGCCTGCAGGCCATCGCTACAGCGAAGCGTTTGGGAGCGGTGATCGAAGCCTCAGACGTACGTCCCGCGGTCAAGGAGCAGATCGAATCCCTCGGCGCCAAGTTCGTCGACGTGCCTTACGAAACCGATGAAGAGCGTGAATGCGCCGTCGGTGTTGGCGGTTACGCTCGCCCGATGCCGGCCAGCTGGATGCAGCGTCAGGCCGTGGCCGTGCACGAACGCGCCAAGCAGGCCGACATCGTCATCACCACCGCACTGATTCCGGGCCGCAAGGCGCCGACGCTGTTGAGCGCGGAAACCGTGGCACAGATGAAGCCGGGTTCAGTGGTCATCGACCTGGCTGCGGCCCAAGGCGGCAACTGCCCACTGACTGTCGCCGATCAAGTGGTCGTCGAACATGGCGTAACCATCGTCGGCCCGACCAATCTGGCAGCCGCAGTCGCCGCCGATGCCTCGGCTCTGTATGCACGCAACCTGCTGGACTTCATGAAACTGTTGTTCGACAAAGACGGACAATTGGTGATCAACCTTGAAGACGATATCGTCGCCGCGTGCCTGATGTGCCGCGACGGCCAGATCGTGCGCAAGAACAGCTGAGGATAAAAACAATGGAAGACATGCTGATCTCTCACGGTATCTACAACCTGATCATCTTCGTGCTGGCGATCTATGTCGGCTACCACGTGGTCTGGAACGTGACCCCTGCGCTGCACACCCCGCTGATGGCGGTGACCAACGCCATCTCCGCCATCGTGATCGTCGGCGCCATGCTCGCCGCTGCTCTCACCGTCACCCCGCTGGGCAAGACCATGGGCACCCTGGCCGTGGCCCTGGCCGCGGTCAACGTGTTCGGTGGCTTCCTGGTCACCCGGCGCATGCTGGAAATGTTCAAGAAGAAAGGGGCTCCAGCAAAAGCTCCGGCAGCCAAGGCCGAAGCAGTCAAGAAGGCTGAGGTGCAGCAAGCATGAGCATGAACCTGGTTACTTCCCTGTATTTGATCGCCTCGGTCTGCTTCATCCAGGCGCTCAAGGGTCTTTCGCATCCCACCACTTCGCGTCGCGGCAACCTGTTCGGCATGCTCGGCATGGGCCTGGCGATCCTCACCACGGTGGGTCTGATCTACAAGCTCGGTGCCGAACTGGCCCATGACGGCATCGTCTACGTGATCGTCGGCCTGCTGATCGGCGGCACTGTCGGTACGATCATGGCCACGCGTGTTGAAATGACCAAGATGCCCGAGCTGGTCGCCTTCATGCACAGCATGATCGGCCTGGCCGCGGCATTCATCGCCGTGGCTGCCGTGGTCGAGCCCCAGTCGCTGGGCATCGTTCAGCAATTCGGTGATGCAATCCCGGCCGGTAATCGTCTGGAACTGTTCCTCGGTGCCGCCATTGGTGCAATCACCTTCTCCGGCTCGGTCATTGCGTTCGGCAAACTGGCGGGCAAGTACAAGTTCCGTCTGTTCCAGGGCGCACCGGTACAGTTTGGCGGTCAGCACAAGCTGAACCTTCTGCTGGGCCTGGCCACACTGGCACTGGGCGTGACCTTCATGCTCACCGGCGACTACACCGCGTTCGGCGTGATGCTGGCGCTGGCCTTCGTGCTTGGCGTGCTGATCATCATCCCGATTGGCGGTGCCGACATGCCGGTCGTCGTGTCGATGCTCAACAGCTACTCCGGCTGGGCAGCGGCGGGTATCGGCTTCTCGCTGAACAACTCGATGCTGATCATCGCCGGCTCGCTGGTGGGCTCGTCCGGTGCGATCCTGTCGTACATCATGTGCAAGGCGATGAACCGTTCCTTCTTTAATGTACTGCTCGGCGGCTTCGGCAATACAGCTGACGCAGGCGGCCCGGCAGGCGCGAAAGAAGCCCGTCCGGTGAAATCCGGTTCGGCTGACGACGCGACCTTCCTGCTGACCAATGCCGACACCGTGATCATCGTTCCGGGCTACGGCCTGGCGGTCGCACGGGCACAGCACGCGCTGAAGGAACTGACCGAGAAGCTGACCCATCGCGGCGTGACCGTGAAGTACGCGATCCACCCGGTTGCCGGTCGTATGCCGGGCCACATGAACGTCCTGCTGGCCGAGGCCGAAGTACCTTATGACCAGGTATTCGAGATGGAAGACATCAACTCCGAGTTCGGCCAGGCCGATGTGGTGCTGGTGCTCGGCGCCAACGACGTGGTCAACCCGGCGGCGAAGAACGATCCGAAATCACCGATTGCCGGCATGCCGATTCTCGAAGCGTTCAAGGCCAAGACCATCATCGTCAACAAGCGCTCGATGGCAAGCGGCTACGCCGGCCTGGACAACGAACTCTTCTATCTGGACAAGACCATGATGGTGTTCGGCGACGCGAAAAAGACTATTGAGGATATGGTCAAGGCGGTTGCGTAGTTCACTGAGCCCATCAGTCCGAGCCCCGCTCGCTGATAACAATAGCTTATCGCCGAATATCGCAAATGGAGATTGGACTACGTCGATTGGATCGCTGAATATCAAACGAGCCTTGTGGATGATGTAAGGGATTTTTTAGTAGCTGTTCGAATGAACTAATTTCCGACTGAGAGCGCACTATGAACAATTATAAAGATCGTGTGGTTGTTGTTACTGGAGCAGGGTCAGGAATGGGGCGGGCAATGGTTGCCGAGTTTGTTTCTCGCCAAGCATATGTTGCTGTATTAGATATAAATCTGAAGGCTGCAGAAGAATCTGTCGCTCAACTGACAAATCCTGAGTTTGCTTTTGCGCATCGTGTGGATGTTAGTGACCCTGAAAGTGTAAAAGAAGCGATCGATGCTGTAATTAAGAAGTGGGGCCGTATCGATCTGCTTTGTAATAACGCTGGGATTCTCGATGGTCATGCCACTGCGCACGAAGTGTCGCTAGAGGAGTGGAATAAAGTCATTGCAGTGAATTTGACTGGGCCTTTCCTTATGGCCCGCGCTGTAATTCCCCAAATGCTCAAGCAAAAGAAAGGCGCGATAATTAATACGTCTTCAACGTCAGGTTTCAGTGCAGCTGGTGGTGGCACCGCTTATACGGCTTCGAAACATGGCGTGATTGGCCTCACTAGGCAGCTAACCTTCGAATATGGTGCTCGTGGCATCAGAGTCAATACCATTTGCCCTGGTGCTACCGCTACACCTTTGGCCATGGCTGATCCTGTCACGGTGAACTCTCCTGATATGGCCGCAGCTCTTCAAAAATTCCCTGCACGCCGCTGGTGTCAGCCAAGCGAAATTGCCAAGTTGGCCGCGTTTTTAGGTGGGGATGAAGCCGACTTTGTTCACGGTAGTGAGTATGTCATGGATGGTGGTTGGCTAGCTGCTGCCCGTGACCCGTTCTAAATAATAGCGGTTCCTATCTTAAAACTTGCAAGGGTGAACATGATGTTTAGCAAGCGTGAATGGCCGGATTGCGGCGTCGAAGGTTTCAAACGCGGTTTTGAAACCGTAGATGGCGTGCGTATGCACTACGTCAGTGGCGGCGTTGAAGATGGCGAAGTGATGGTGCTGGTCTGTGGCTTCCCGCAGAGTTGGTATGCTTGGCGTAAAGTACTACCTGAATTGGGTAAACACTACCGCGTTATTGCACCAGACCTCCCTGGTCAGGGTGATTCGGATCGTCCTGCCAACTGTGACACCGCCAATATCGCTCGCCTTCTGCGCGGTCTGATGGACAAGATCGGGGTAGATAAGCATTCATTAGTATCGCACGATCTTGGTGCTTGGGTTAGCTACCCCTATTGCGCAAACTACGGTGACAAGGTCACCGGTTGGGCTATTTTGGACTGTGGTATTCCAGGAATCAGTTTGCCTGACAACCTTCCTTGGGCCGCCAATGTCGCCTGGCGCACCTGGCATTGCGGATTCCATAACCTTGTAGATTTGCCAGAAGCCTTGTTGGAAGGGCGTGAGCACATTTATCTGCAATGGTATCTGCAGCGCAAAGCTGCAATCCCGCAGATTTTCACTCAAGACGACTTTGAAGAATACCTGCGTGTGTTCAAGCTCAATGGACTCAAGGGCGGGTTGGCTTACTACCGCGCCATGTCCGTGTCCGCCGACCAGAACCGGGAGCTGACCAAGAAAGGCAAGTTGCAAGTCCCGATCCTCGCGGTGCGTGCCGACCAAGGCTCGATGCCTGATTTGGTAGGTGAGCTGCAAAAAATCGCAACTAATGTCACCGGCACCATGGTGCGCAGCGGTCACTACATCCCAGAAGAGCAGCCTGAGCAGCTGGTCAACGAACTGGTGAAGTACTTCTCTGATCTGTGACGCCTTGCGGGGGCTGCACTGAGCAAGAGGATGTCTACTGAACGTTAGCGGCTTGGGGAAAGGTCAGTCGTTAACGTGCCAGTGGTGAGACTGCTGCAGGCTTTTCACAGGGACATTCTACGCTTTACATGGCTTTGCTAGGAGTTCGTCTTGCTGCGGCTCCTAGCCTTTTTATCTGATTAATTGTCTTCTCACGCGGCTGCCGCTGTGAGTCGCTTTTTTTTGTGTCCCAAAATGATCCAGAAACAATCTCGTGCAGCGCTTTAGACTCCTCGGCGAGATATGGGCGCACCTCACGTAAAAATCTCAGAGTACGTGGAAGTAATTAGCGCGGGATTTTATTGCGAAGCTTTTGGTAAGTTGGATATATCTAATAGGGGATAAAATAATGACGAATGTCAGCCAGATAAAGGTGAGTTATCATGATGACCCGCGAGTGTTGGCCGAGCAATCGGCAGAAGACTATTCTCGGCATGTAGTTCCTCTCGCCGCGCGATCTGGCCGTTGGAGTCTGGCAATGGCATCTTGGTCGGTGCTCAGTGCTTTGTTCTATCTTTATATTAGCGTGGCTGTAGCGCAGGCAGTTGGAACTCGTAGTGCATTGATTGGCATTGGATTGTCGATTTTGTTCTACGGATTGATAAACTACATTATCTGTCAGCGTTCTATAAAAAATGGACTTTCGGTAGCCCTGCTCTCCAGAGGCATTTTCGGTAACGCAGGCGCAATCATTTCGTCGCTGCTGTTTGCTGTCACTGCAATTTATTACGCAGTTTTTGAAGGCTCTATCATCGCTGTTGCATTTCAACAGTATTTTGCACCAGACAGTGACATTCGATGGTGGTATTTGTTGGTGGTTCTCTATGCTATGCCGCTCGTTATGGGTGGGGTACAAGTGTGGATGGACAAACTCAACGGAGCTTTATTGCCGCTGTATGTTGGAGGCTTGCTGTTGATTATTGTCATGGCGGGCAACCGCTTTGGGTTTTCGACAGACTTTCTCTCTATACAGCCTTCGTTGGATACCAGTATGCCCGGGTGGTTGTGGGCGTTCATCGTCTACATGGGAATCTGCGTTAACATGATGGTGACCGCGGAGTTCTCTCGATTTGGCAAGCCTGAGGATGCGAAATTCCATGGAGTTATCACTTTCGGGCCAGTATTCTACTTTGCGCTCTATGCTGTAAACGGACTGGCTGGCATCTTCATTATGGACACAGTCTTTCCTGGTCTGAAGGCCAGTGAGCAAGGGATAGCTGAAGCCGTACTGAAGTCTTCAGGCTTGGTGGGTTTGTTATTCATCCTGATCAGCCAAACTCGTATCAACACCGCCAATTACTATATGGCATCTTTAAATATGGCAGGGTTTGCAGCGCGAGGACTCGGACTGCGATGGTCTCGAGGCGTATGGGTACTGTTCGTCGGTGCATGTGTTTACCTACTGATGCTGACAAATGTCTTCAGCTATTTGCTCAAAGCGTTGGCATGGCAGGGTGTTGCAGTTACATCTTGGGTCGCGATTCTCCTGACTCATTACGCTCTATATCCAGACCCCAAAAGTGACGAATTCCGCCCTGGCAGAGTGAAGGCAATCATGCCTGGTGCGTGGGCAATTCTATTATCAACCGCTGTCGGAATATCGTTGATCGAGTTAGGAGATAAGGGCGCCTGGTATGTGGAGATCGCGCCAATACTGATTGCGATTCTCGCAGCTTCGAGCTATTGGATTATCAATAAATTAGCGGAAAGTCGACCGCTTGTGCGTTTGGCTGAGCTTCGTGAGGAAGTGCAGGATGTGTGGCGCCAGCACATTGAGTGCCACGTCTGCGATCGCTCTTACAGTGCCATTGAAATGGACAGGGATCCGTCGGCAAGTCAGCAAGCTATCTGCACTGGGTGTGCTGAAGGAAATCAGAACTTCCTAAAATCCGTGAAACTGGAATCTCATCAGTTGAGTGTGCTGTCAAAAAATCAGTCAGGTGTGGAAGGCTTGAGATAAAAGTGATTAGTAATCAGTTGGATGGCCACTTCATCTCGTAACCTGAGATTGGGTGAGCCATCTCACAAACGGAAACTCAGCTGTCCTTGGATTTGTGTTTGGCCGTAAACCTTATCCTGTTTTCAGGATGAGGTTTTATGCTGTCGAGCTTTTACTAAATAAAAACGTCTGCGGTTGATTTAGTGTTGAATCGATTGTTTTGTACAAAAAATAAATAAGATCCCAATGTTTTATTTTGTCGCTATCTGCCATTTTTAGCTGAATTACTGCGGCTGGCTTTTTTGTGAGCATCAGTGCTTGTATTAGTCTTAGGTGAGATGATGAAACATAAGGTTGTAATTGTTGGTGGTGGAGCAGGTGGACTTGAGCTGGCGACTAAACTTGGGAGAACACTCGGAAAGCGCAAAAACGCCGAGATCACGTTGGTTGATGCAAATCTGACACATATTTGGAAGCCATTACTTCATGAGGTGGCTGCTGGATCACTGGATCCAAGCATTGATGAGCTCAACTACTTCGCTCAAGCAAAATGGAATCACTTTTCGTTCCAATATGGTCGTATGGTTGACTTGGATCGTGACCAGAAAACCATAACGTTTAAGTCCTCGAACTCCGAGGTGCGTGAGATTCAATACGATACCTTGGTTATGGCGGTTGGCAGTCAGTGCAACGATTTTGGGACTCTAGGTGTTCAGGAGTTTTGCCATTTCTTGGATAGTCGCGCCCAGGCTGAGAAGCTTCACAAGCTGCTTCTTTCTCGTTACATGCGTGCACATGCCACGGACAAATCTACCCCTCTGCGAATTTCAATTGTGGGAGCGGGAGCGACCGGTGTTGAGCTGTGTGCAGAGCTTCAGCATGCCATTCGTATTATCGAGGGATATGGTGTTCGTCACGCTTCGCCGTCAACCCTAAAGATAACTTTGGTGGAGGCCGGGCCGCGCGTTCTACCTGTTCTCAATCAAGACGTAAGCGAAACTGTCCATTCCGGACTCACTGATCTTGGTATCGATGTCCGCGTAAGCACGGCTGTGAAGGAAGTCACTGCTGAGGGCGTACGTTTAGCTGACAGCAGCATCGTCAGTGCAGATATGACGATTTGGGCTGCTGGTATCAAAGCACCGGCATTCCTCAAGGAACTAGCTGGGCTTGAGACAAACCGGATCAACCAGCTCCTGGTACGCCGTACATTGCAGACGACTCTAGATGAATCAATCTTTGCCATCGGCGACTGTGCGTCATGCCCAATTTCGGACGAGGGGGGCGGATTTGTTCCACCTCGAGCACAAGCAGCTCACCAGCAGGCGGAAATGCTTAGCAGGAGCTTGTCTCGGTTGATTGCCGGCGGATCGCCTTTGAAATTCAATTATGAAGATCGCGGTACTCTCGTTTCGATGGCGTCATTCAATGCTGTAGGTACGCTGACCGGCTTGCTTGGATACAAGAAGGTCACAGAAGGGCTTGTCGCACGAACCCTCTACATGTCGCTTTATCGGTTGCACCAGGCATCACTCTACGGGGCCCCGCGGATGCTACTTAAGGCGTTTGCCGAGTGGTTACAGCGTAAGACGCGGCCTCGGCTTAAGCTGCATTAAATGAAGCGGTGCTCGTATATTTATCGATGTCTGTCTGGCAGTCATGAGGACTGACTTGATCATACCCTCGGAGGGTTAAAGACAAAGGGGTACAGAAAGACATGTACCCCTTGGTGCTGAACGCACCGATGGTGGCGATTCACCCAGAGCTCTAGTCGTAGTTGATTTCGATTGAGCGTCTTTGAAGAATGGATTGACGGGCGGCGTCCATTACCACTGCCGCATCGTAGGCATCATTCATTGTTGACAACGGTGCTTTGCCTTCCGCCAAGCATTCTCCAAGGAAGAATTTCTGGGCTTGGTAAAAACTGTCCCAGTAAGTCCCATCGTCCCAGAACGGCAGTCTTGCCTCTCCAAACCTCATGGTGTCCCAGGGAACGACGGTCGAACCAGCTTTACCAATGAGTTTGAAGTACACCGACCATGGTTCACGACTGCGGTCGTCTGCTGAGAAGCTGCCCCATAGGTTGGCAATGGTACCGTTCTCATATTCAGCGACGATCATTAACTGGTCATGTGCTTGAGGATCATTGAAATGCACATTTGATCCTGTAGCAAAGACCCGCTGTGGGCGGCCCAGGAAGTAAAGCATGCTGTAGGTATGATGGATCATCAATTCGTGCATTGTTAAATCGGGCTTCCCCATTTCAGCGGGGTGACGCTTATTGTAAATCGCCCAAAAATTTACAATTTCACCCAAATGCCCCTTGTCTATATGGGCTTTAACTCGCCGCATTGTTTCTGCATAGATATAGTTGTGCGACGGCATGCAGACCCGGTTCACTACTTGCGCAATGCTAGCTAGCTCTCGAATTTGCTCTGGGGTGTCACATATTGGCTTCTCTAGAAGGACGTGTTTTTTAGCCAGTAAAGCTTCCTTTGCTAAAGAGAAATGAGTTTCGGCATTTGTGCACACGAACACTGCATCGATGCTTTCATCTGCCAGGAGTGCTTGAGGAGAAGCGTAAACCTCTCCGCCAAACCTCTCCTTAAACGCAGCGGTTTTCGCAGGTGTCCTACCCCAGCCTCCGACGTAGGCTGCGGGATCAATTTCCTGCAGGGCAGTAACGTGGAGTTCGGCTACGTTACCGAGCCCAAGAATTCCTACTTTCATTCTGTTTCCCCCTGTTCTGTTGCAATCAGTAGTTGATGTCGACGGGTTCACCGCGCGCTAGGGATTCTGTTGCCGCATCAGCAATCAGTTGTGCGCATAAGCCGTCGTTGGCGTTAGGGGTGGGGGCAATGCCGTTAGTGATGCAGTTGATGAAGTGCTGCATCTCAGCCAAATATGCGGGGCCGAAGCGTTCAAGGAAAAATGGTTTGGCGACAGGCATCGAGAAGCCCGTATTGGTCGCACTCTCTACCAGTGATTCATGCACGTTTGAGACACGTAACATCCCCTCAGATCCATGCACCTCAAGTCTTTGGTCGTAACCATAGGTAGCCCGACGAGAGTTGGATATCTGGCATATTTTTCCCGACTTGGTCATCAGCACTGCAACTGCAGTATCGACGTCACCCACCTCTCGAACGGCAGGATCGACTAGCGCTGAACCGGTCGCAAAGACCCGAGTGGGATTTTCGCCTAACAGAAAGCGAGCGAGATCGAAGTCATGAATCATCATGTCGCGGAAA
Organism: Pseudomonas sp. A-B-19; assembly: GCF_019947515.1. Taxonomy (NCBI): domain Bacteria; kingdom Pseudomonadati; phylum Pseudomonadota; class Gammaproteobacteria; order Pseudomonadales; family Pseudomonadaceae; genus Pseudomonas; species Pseudomonas sp. A-B-19. Next base: position 25,897 of record NZ_JAGYGN010000005.1, on the reverse strand, counting down.
ATCCCACCAGACCCTTTGAGGTACTCGATCGGTGGTGGGGCAGGGTCTCGGGATGTGATGGTGACTGTTTCCACGTTACCGATTTCACCAGACGCCAGGCGTTGCTGTAGGGCACCGAAATGAGGATCGAAGCGCTGGTTAAACGCGGTCATGAATGGCACGCCTTCTGCCTCAACTTTTGCAATGCACAGCCGCACCCGTTCAGACGACATGTCTATCGGCTTTTCACAGAAAATTGGCTTTTTGGCGTCTGCGACAGCGTGAATCAGATCGAAGTGAGTGGGTGATGGTGAGGCGATGATTACTGCATCGATGTCAGCTCCGTAAATGATGTCCTCAACAGAGCGTGCCTCAACATTAAATCGTTTTGCACAAGTCGACGCGGCTTCTGGCACTGCATCTGCTACCGCAACGAGTTTAGCGGACGGGATTTGAAGCAAGCTTGCAGCATGTACATTTCCAATTCGACCGCAGCCGAGTATTCCTACTCTGATCATTATGAAAGTCTCTTTTTTTGTTGGTTGGATCTGTTTCGGCAGGCTGTGTCAGGGTGGCAGTGCTGATTAACGGCATCAATAGTGGCTGAGATCGTATTTTTTTATGAGGTGTGAAAAGTTTAAGTTTTCAGTATTGTTTCGTTTGTCGGTTTGATTATTTAGTGGTTGGCGTGTTGGTTTAAGTGTGCTTTACTGCAGTTCAGTTTTTCATAAGTGTTGACGGTTATAAGTTTGTGCTCTGAACATTCACAGCTAAAAATTAGCTCTGCTGATGGCTATGTTTTATTTATATAGTGTTGGTCGCTGAATTAAGGCTGTAAAAGTCCTTAGGCCGGTGCAATTAAATGGCGGCATGCTTTGGTATTCCGTAGGCCGATCAGCGTTTGGCTACGTTCACGAGCAATGGGTAACCACTGATCGCGAATGCTAATTCAACTAAAGCGTGGTCATTCCAGAATGCATCCGCTACGTAAAAACCTTCACAACGAGCTGCACGCACGCCCGTCACTGTACTTCGATGAGCCAGCTCATGTGTTTCATCTGGCGTTCCTCGGTAGTGATCAAGAGTGCAATACGTTTCTGCTGAGGTGCTTCCCTGACAACCTCGATCTGAATGCCACCCAAGGCATTACCCAACTCGATGGCCACGCATTGAAATGGGAACGCCACGCTGAGTTTTTTACTCTGACTATGGTGGTCACTTCATCCCGGGGTGACCTGACTTGGACAACTTTGCCTGAGGCATTGGCGCAAAAGGTCGAAGTACTTTTGCCAGTGCTTATCAACTCAATGCAGATCGTAGTACGTGGTGAGATCGACCTGGATCTGTCCCGTTATGGTTTCAAGGATCCGTGTGGCTCGTGCGTAGGTGGTGGTGATGCAGTGGTCTGGAGCGATTTTCGTCTCAGTAAGGATGGCAACAACCATATGTTGTTCATCAATCGCCACCTGAATGCCTACCGTCAGGGGCGGATGATACGCCGCCTTTTGGAAATCGAGACTTACCGGATGATGGCCTCGTTATCCTTGACCACGGTCAAGACCTTGAGTCCGCAGCTTGATATTTATGAGAAGACGTTGGTGACCCTCTCTGAGCGTAACGCCGTTGTCGATGGAGACAATGCGAAAGCTCTTCTCGCTGATATTTCCAACCTTTCGGCCCAAGTGGTCAGCAGTAGTGCGAAGACCCGTCACCGCTTTAGCGCTACTCAGGCCTATGCACAACTGGTTTCCGAGCGACTGAGTGAGTTGCGTGAAAGTCACGTAGGGGATTGTCAGCGCCTCGGGGTGTTTATCGAGCGTCGGTTCAAACCAACGGTCAGGTACTGCTCGGCGACTGAACAGCGACTGGAGCACTTGGCTAAAAGCGTGGCAAACCTAGGCGATCTGCTGCAGGCACGAGTCCAGGTGGAAATGGAGGAGCAAAACTCGGAAATTCTTAAAAACTTGAATGCCCGTGCGGATGCCCAAATCAAGATTCAGCATGCGGTAGAAGGACTGTCGATTATCGCCATCACCTATTACTTACTCAGTTTGCTGAAGCTTGGTTACTCGGGTTTGCACCTACTCGGCGTGCCGTTGTCTCAGCGAGAGGCCTTGGTGGTCGCAACACCTCTCGCCATTGCCATCCTTACGTTGATTGTGCTCCGTATCAAGAAGGTCAAAGAGCATTGAGGCAACCAATTTTACTCCGCTTAAGATGGCAGGCTGATGCAAACCTATCGAGTCAAGGCGACTGAGCAAGGCTGGAAATTGTATCGGGCGCGTTCTGTGCGGCGTGTCATGCAGGCCTCCTCGCTCAAAGAACTTATACAGGTAGCTAGGCCCGTGCTTTCAAGGTGTGGAGCGTTGATAAGTGTGTCTAGCAGTCCCAGTCACTTTCACGAAATACGCTTTGAGGCATCTATCGAATGTTGGCCGAGGGGAAACTCACGAGAACGGAGATTCATTTTCGCTCCCCAATAGTATTCAGACGGAATTGCTTGAGCGCTACAAATGGAGCTTGCCGAAACGCTTCGAAGAAAGCACTGACGCGTTGAAGGGAAGGGGAGTGAGCAGGTATCGAAGAAAAGGGTGGTCGGAAACAATGACTCAACAGTGAGCATTCAGGGGTACTGATCAAACATTCAGACCATGCCTCGTCGGCTTTCTAGTCATTGCGAGAAGTCTCAAATTTCTCCACGCATGAGCTGCGTATAGCAGTCAAATGGAGCGTCTTTATACCTTCCGAACTTTTCCCTGTGTACGGTGTGTGCTTGAAGGTAACGGCCGTCCAGCACACCTGCACGTTCTGCTTCTGCTCTACACATTTCAATCTATCTGCGGTCAGCGCCACCGACTAAAAATGCGGGATGCAATTCGCCCTAATGAATTGCAAGCCCACGACATTGTGCCTTCAGGTTTTTCAGTTAGCACCTGCTGCTTTTCCAGACTTATATCTATCGAAACAGGGCTGATGCCGATCATGCCGCCCCCAAAGCCGTTACGCATTTCATCCTGGATACGATATCTCCTGATACCAGCGATCGAGTTAAGTGAGTGCATGGCAACCTCGAATGCAAAAAGTACCTATGGATGACATAGGCTTCAAACGCAATACTTATGCCAAGTGCCCTTGCTGCGATTCAGTTGGCTTAATCTGCGCCCAAGCAGTATGCACCACGACAACAGTTTGGTCGGACTCAGTCATGCAGGCTTCTTGAGGCGAATAGGGCGTCGCAAAGTTTTCGGACATCACTGACCTCTGCCTGAGCAAGGAGATCGCCTTCTTTAACCTTGGTTTGATAATTCTCAAAAAATCGAACGACGGAGCTGATGGCTACATCCGACACCCTCCAAGGCTTGTTCGACGAGACCGTGCTTGGGATTGAGCGTGGATCCAGAGACACGAAACCAAAGGACAAGGAGCGATATGCTTCAGCTCATGCGGCCCACATCCTATGGACAGCGAGTGGACAGATCGCTCCTACAAATATCACAGGAATCCCATTTTTCAGAAATCCTGAGGAAGTCGCCGCGCGATCCAGAGAGATGGATACCTTCGACCTCGTGCTCTCATTCATTGAGAGGCTCGCGCATGACCCCACGCTTCCAGTAAAACCATCGATCAGGTACTGGGCCAAGACTGCTCAGAAGCAGATAAGGCCACAGTAGCAGCTGGTAGGCACCACGTTGGCCAGCGTTAGAGGGTGGAAAAATGGGCGTTGGGTAGATTCGAAAAGCAATGTGCATGACGGAGGCTTAGGTAGTGAAAACCTCGGATATTCGGCTCATTCCGGAGCTTTCTTTCATTCTGACCACCAGTCCTTTTCTGCACGTGTCATTCCATAGCCGTTGAACCAGCTTTCGATATCGACGGTGAGCGAAGTGACGGATGAAGTGTTTGGGTGAAGAGGGTCAAGTAGGTTCGCTTGCGATGTAGCCCAAGCTGCCCATAGTGCAGTTTGTTGCTGGCTGTGCTCTGAGGTAGTAGCACTGACATTGCAGGTCGCCTGGATGAATGCTCTCAGTCGCTGAGCCTGCTCCCAACGTTTTGTATTTTTGACGAGTTTATGGCGCAGGCGTCTATGAGTTTCTTCACTCTTGACGCGCTCAAGTCGCACAGCTTCTTGAGCCATTCGCTCCCGACGATCCTCTTCATTCTTCAAGCGCAGCGCTTTCACGGATTCAGCAATCGCCCCGAAACCGTCAAGGATGCTCGTAAGCTTTTCCTCGATTTTCCCGGTCTTAGTATCCGACCAGTTTTTCCGCTTCCCGTAATCAGTGCGTGCGTCAATCTGCAGGCTTAATTCGCCAGTGGAAGACCATTCAAACTGAGGCGCGCGCAGCAACGAGAAATCAGGTTCCCATCGAGCAGTACGCCGTCGTGGCGTTGGTGGTGGAGGCGGGATAATTTGCTTACTCAAGCGCTCAGCAAGTTTGATTGCCAGGGACTCGCCGTCGACCTCGACCAACGTTTTGTCGTCCGATGTGACCCTCCATATGTAGCCGAGTACCTCGCTCTCTTTGATTAGGGTGTCGAAAATCACTGCGCAGCGATCAATGAGTTCGGAGGAGATTCTCGCGTCGAGCACATGTTTGCCTGTGGTCACGAGATGGCCTTCATGAGTCTTGGCCGCTTTAACGCATTTCAACCACTTGATCACCAGTGGGTGAGGCGCAAGGAGGGTGTGAGGTACTTCGATGGTTGAACGGATTGCTTTCGGTTTTATAGGCGCAGCGCTTTGCACTGGAAGTGTGCTTCGATCCAATACTCTGAAGCTGATGGGCTGTCCGCCGACGGGAGGCTTAGGTTTGCCTGGGCGTTTTGAAACTGGTTTTGCCCAATGCCCTCGAGGGGGCAGGGCTACGCCAGCTTTCCGACAGGCCTTGGACAGCGCGACGTCTGATATGCCTATTTCTTGGGCCAGCTTCAAGACAGGTGTTTCCCAAGCCTTGTCGAACAGCTCGCTGGGAGTGAAGTTTACGATCTTGTACATATAGGTACCCGGCGCTTGGCGTTCCGATACCAGCGTAGATTTCCTCTCTCCAATCTCAAGTCAAATCTTGCGAGAGATGCCCGGGGGCGTAACATCCAGCTATTCACCGAGAGGGATCACTCCGGTGTCATTAACACCGCGAGCGTCATTTTGATGAACTCCTCATTCCTGGTAATTGTTTCCAGCGCACCGCGCACGTTGCCTCCAACCTCACCCGATCCACGCTGCTCGACCCAGAGTGTCAGCTCCATGACAGCAGCCTCAAGGGCTTGCTGGTTCTGATTGATCTTGAATAGCAGGGAAGGGAGTAGGTCTGCGTTCGACATTGTGATTCCTCCGTGGAAGAGGTCAGCGTAGCAGGAGGAAAAATGAGGTGTGACGCTTTCAGAAGGGCGGAACACAATCTTGAGTCCGCGTTACCCCACTAGCTGGAAACTGATCGCGGCTTTCCCAGTGATGTAGTGCTCGCGGGACACTTGGCATAGGTCAGCATCGAAGCGGGGCATGCTCAACCTCTCCAGGTACTCTCGCAACATTGCACAGAGTGTTGAGGGCCTCTTTTATAGGTAATTCACATTACTCAATGCTCATTGGGCATGTGAATGGATGGTCAGGGCACCGGGTACCTTGGTGCGTTCGAGCCCCCCACGCTCCAGCCACCGGAGGGTCTGCGTATAGGCGCGCTCCAGCAAAGACTCGGTCTGGTCAAAGTTGAACACCGAGACATCCACAGGGCACAAGGGCGGGACGATGTGCAGGCTGGTGAGAGTGCGGAAGTGTTCGATGTCACTCACCAACTGGCGCATGCTCATCAGGTTGACGGTATGTAGGGCTAAAGCGATCAAGCCTCGGGGTGGTTGTGGTAGGGCGCAACTTACTCCTGTAGGAACCACCACTACGTTGGTGGCGCCCAGGGCTACGGCAGTTGAAATAGGTGTATTGCTTGCCACGCCACCGTCAATCAGGAATTGATCGGCAATTTTTACGCAGGGGAATACCAGCGGGATGGCAGCGCTGGCCAGTAATGCCTGTCGGAGTTCGCCACTGGACAGAACGGTCTCAGCACCGCTCAGCAGGTCAGTGGTGACGATGTGCAGGGGCAACGCCGCATCCTCAATGCGGTGTATAGGCAGTGCCTGATCCAACAGTTGGTTCAAAGCCGCCGGCTGCAACAGAAAGCTACGCCGTTTGATCAGTCCTCTACAGGTATCGAGCCAGGACAGGGGAACGATGTCTGTTTTACGTAGGCCCCGCCAGAAATTGGCGAGCGCCTCGACGCCTTCGGAATCGGGTCTTGCGGCAAAATAGGCACCGTTGATGGCACCCACCGAAGCGCCCACCACCATGTCGAATCGAATGTTGGCCTCGACCAAGGCCCGCAACATACCCACTTGGACAGCACCCAAGCTGCCGCCGCCAGCGAATACGATTGCGGTTTTGGTCGCCATGGTCGAAGTCTCTGTGCAGAAATGTATCGAATCAGTGTAGCCGGCGGGTCGGCGTTACTTCCGGGTGCTCGCCAGATGATCGAGACGTCGCAAGCTTGGAGTTCCGGACGATGCCGAATCCCAATGGAAACGGGATCAATGCGTAACGGAGCGCGCTTCTACTGCGAGACTGCGCCCATAGGTTTCAACATCTATGACAACGAAGAGAAACTACGTCTGAAGACTACATATGAGGCCCGAGAAGACGTCGAGGTTGAGTGTCGACGACTTAACCTTAGTCGCCTTCAAACTGTACTTTCGGAGCGGGAATCCATGACTGCGCTATAGGCATCCAGCAGTCCAACAAAGCCATCGGCGCTTGGCGTTCCGAAACGAGTTGATCATAGGCTCAGGGACGTACGACCAACAGCGCTCTGACGCGGATGCTCGGCATTCAGCAGCGAACAAACAGCGTCTGCCTCCGCCCTGACCTTGAACACACCATGCTTGCTAGCTGAGCCTCCTAATACGAGATCAAAGTTCCCTGTATCGCTTACTGCCATCTTCCAGTCCGGTGGTTTCGATAACCCGCTTCTGCCTGGCATCTGCAGGCGGGGCGACTGGTTTCGTGGGCTTTAGCCATTGGAAGTGCGTCCGCGTATCCGGAGACAGGAAAAATATATCGGCAGAAGTCACCCTTGATTGGCAAATGAACTTCCCTCCATCCGCTGAACGGTCATTCTCACGCGTTGACAGTAGGAGCACATGCTCTTAAATTAAATCACATAGGGGTATATGCTCTTATATGAGTTTTCCAGGAGCATTTGCTCCAGCTAATCGAGAGAGCCAAGATCATGAGCGCAGCTGAAATTCTTGTAAGTGGTGCAACGGGGCGTACCGGTGGGGCTACCATCGATGAGCTGCTCAAATTGGGTAAACGTGTCCGCGCTTATGTGCGCACGGACGATGAGCGAGCCGCAGCCCTAAGGGCTCGTGGCGTTGAAATTGCCATCGGCGACTTCACCAACATCGATGACATTCGTGCGGCGATGGAAGGCATCCGTTCGGCCTATTTCCTGTATCCGCTGGCATCGGGAATCATCGAAGGTGCAGCGTATTTTGCCCAGGCCGCAAAAGAGGCGGGCGTAGAGGCTATCGTGAACATGTCGCAGATTTCCGCGCGGCGTGAGTCCAAGAGTCATCTGGCACAGGATCACTGGATCTCTGAGCGTGTATTCGACTGGTCGGGCGTACCGACAACGCACCTGCGTCCCACGTTTTTTGCAGACTGGCTCGCTTACCCTCACTTCGCCAAGGAGATTTGGGCCAAGAAAAAAATCGAATTCCCCTTTGAGAATGGTCGTCATGCGCCCATCGCTACCGACGACCAAGGACGCGTGATCGCCCACATCCTGGCCAATCCGACGGGGCACGAGGGTAAGATTTACAGCCTTCACGGCCCTATCGAGATGAATCACACCGAAATCGCGGCTGCCATGAGCGAGGTGCTTGGTGCGAAAATCGAGTACGCCCCGACATCGATCGAAGAGTTCGAGCGTAAAATGACGCACGAGTACAAGTTCCCAGCCGCCTTGACACAGCATCTGGTTGAAGTCGCTCAGGACTACCAACAGGGAGTCTTTGCTGGTGTGAATGACATCGTGGAGGAAATCACCGGTACGGCTGCGTTGACTGTGCAGGCGTTCATCGAAAAGTACCGGGATGTCTATGTGTAACCAACCCGTTGGGTTCTTGAAATAATCATCAGTAGTAACGAGGAAATATGCAGATGCTGCCGGTTAGCCAACCGTTAGGGATCGACCAGTGCAATTGTTCCGCAATAAGGAAGGCGAGCCGGCAGATCACTCGCTTTTACGATGCGCAGCTTGAGCCATCGGGTCTTCGAATCACCCAGTACCTTACATTGGCAGCGCTCTATGAAATGGAGACTGCTGCGATCAATACGCTTGCTGAGCGCCTCGACATCGAGCGCACGGCGATGGGAAAAATGGCGGGTTTCCTGGAGAAAGGAGGATTGATCTCGATCAGCCCCTCACCCTCCGACGGTAGAAGTCGCCTCGCAGCATTAACCGAGGAGGGCAGGAGCTTGTTCAAAAGAACCGCTCCACTCTGGCAAGAAGCCCAGCGTCAGTTTGAGCAATTGAATGGCACTGAAAACGTGGCTTCGCTCCGGAAGGATCTGGCCCAAGTGAAAGTCGGTGATGTGAGTGGGATACCTGATGAGTGAATTGCTTCTGGGCGACCCGAGATCCAGCTTCTACGCCGTGCAAGCAATAAGGCGCCAATCCAGCTTACAGAGATCGTGAGCTGAATTTGATACCGATCACCTGAGTACCGAGCGCTATCCAGTTTAGGCATCCCCTCGGATCGAGAACTTCAGGGTCGATAGCTCCGCGCTTGGTTATCGGAAAGACAGTTACCGAGCCAAAGCGGTTATCTAGGACAGATGACTATCAGTGTGCTTTCTTTAGACTTTTCAAACGCACATTCGCCCTTTGCACAGCGGCCATTTTTTCAGGCCGCTTCATGCGTTTCCACTTCCTGATGTCTTCCTTGCTGCGCCCGCAACTCACACACAGATCGCCGCTCAACTGGCAAACCGAAATGCATGGATTTTCGATTTCTTTAGCCATTGTCAATAACTCTGGGTCACGCGTGACTGTGCAAGGCGCTTCTGCCAATCGCCACCATGAGTGCGTTGGCACTCCTCCTCAGAGTCGAACCGGACAGTCTGATCTGAAAGCTTCACATCGATGTTTGCCTCGAGCAGCGCGATAGCCGTCAGCTCGAAAACCCGCGCTTTCGCGCTAGCTTGGGCGAGCTTTTTGTCGGTCAACGTTTCGAACACCCAAGTCACCTTCAGCGTTTGAGCAAGGGCGTTCAAGTCAGTTGTGTGGGTGAGCCAGGTAAAGCCTTTGATTTCACCTTTTGCGGTTTCGCAGGCATCGGTAAGCGTTGTAACTAAACGGCGCTCGATCCGCGCAAGTTCACGTTTACCCAAGGGCATAGCGGGCTCCTTTGGAAAGGAAAAAATGGGAGGTACTTTGCACCGTCTTTAGGGAGAAAGCAGCAAAAGGACTCAATGAGCGACCTTTCCCTGAAAGTCAGGCGGCTCGAAAAGGTGTTTCTCTCCTTCATTTGCTTAGCATGGCGGAAGAGGGCTGTGATGATGCGTTGGTCGGAGTTGGACAGGCAGGCCGCCTGGCGTTGGAGTTTGTCCGTGAAGCAACCTTTGCACATGACGCAATTGAGATTGCTATAGAAAACGTACGTCGAGCCGTACCTAACGCGCGCTTGATCGAGTCAGCTCTCGCTCCATGACTGACTGCAGGCACCATAGATTTCGCGGATGCCGAGCGTCCCGCCTCCCATTACCTAGTGGCGCTTGCGGGGCGAAGAGAGGAGAGGTGGTGTTCGAGTAATGTTGTGTTCGAATCGTCGTTTGCGGTGCCCACAAATAGAAACCCCCTGAAGCCATAAGGAATCAGGGGGTTTAGAAGTAATGGTGCCCAGAGACGGAATCGAACCGCCGACACGGGGATTTTCAATCCCCTGCTCTACCGACTGAGCTATCTGGGCCGCGGCGGAATTAAACGTTTTTTACGGCTGAGGCGTCAAGCGCGAAATCAAAAAAAACTAATGAATACCTATGCTTACGATTGCCCGTAATGTGGAAATCTCAAAAACCGTGAGTTGGAGGTGGTTATCTGGCTCAGGTCATGAGCGAGTATGAAGTCACCCGTGCAAGGACTGGGTTCGAGGTGTCCCTTGGAAATGCTGGGCACGAGAGTAGAGACAGAAGCAGTCCTCTATCTGATCGGTCGACTAGAGAGGGGGAGGTGTTTGAGCTCCATCGCGCTGCACTTGGCAGTGGAAGCTGAGGCTGATTGTTACTATCGCACCTTCGGGCCGAAGAGGCCCGGCTCGACGTAACGCATCATCAAGCTGGAAAGCCGAGGTCGGAAACGAATGCTGTCTTCGACTTTATCGGTCAACTGGAGAGATGAGTCGTCATTTGAGTTTCGTCATTCGCTTCATTCAAAAGAGACGCTGGTCGTTTTATCGCTCATTTGGGCAGGGCCAGACTTTGCTTAGATTTTCCGGGAGGGGAGAGAGCAACATTGAGGTGCGATTGAGCCAGCTACGCAGTCGAATTTGAATGATGGTTTTGAGCTCTTGACTCTGAAATTGTTGGCTTGTAACGCAATTTTCTATGTGTAACGTTGCGATTGTTACGATGCACAAAATTACGTTACACCGAAGCTTCCGGGCTTGCTAGCGAGACAGCGAAGCTTGGCTGAAACGGTGTCACCGAGAACGCTCGCTTGTGCAGAACGTGTCGCTAAATCTCTCTTGATCAGAAGAGTCGATCTGGCATTCAACTGTCCAGCGGCCGTCGCTAAACACAAGCTGATAACTCGAGCAATTTCTAAACGGCTCTCTCACATCGTGAGCTCGAAATTCACGCATGAGTTCGTATGAACGAGCGTGGTTACCATACTTGATCAGCAAAGCGGCAGCTCTGATGAATTGCCCATGGCTAAAGACCAGGATGTTCTGAGCATCGTGATCCGCAAGCTTGGCCAGCATCGCATCTGCGCGCTCGAGCAGATGATCGAACGACTCAGCGCCAGGCCCACCAGTGAACTCCGCATCACCAATTTTCCAATAGCTTTCCGCATATGGTTTACGGTCGGCCGGTGTAGTGCCGACGAAGCGGTTTGGACTCAAATACGTAAATTCTTCGACGGGCCACATTTCGAATGGAACGTGAGAGAAGCGCTCTGTGGTTGGTAGTGCGGTTGCGATGGCGCGTTCAAAGGGGGACGAGATGATCAGGTCGGGCGCGGACGTGATGGAGTCAGCAATCGCTCGAGCTTGAAGCTGGCCTTTTTCAGTCAGCGGTATTGAGTCCGGTGCTGTCGTGGCGAGACCCGCATTTGCGGCACTCTCAGCATGGCGGATCAACCTTACGAGTTTCATCGCGGGCCCTCGGTTTGATGTGGAGGAAATTCCTCATTTGTCCTCGGCGTTACCATGCTGTTCGCCATTCCATGCTTCAGTGAGTTCGTCTATTCGATCCGCGATTTGAGGTGTTTTTGATAGGACTAGGCATCGCGTGTTGCCGACAAATGCTTCAATCAGATACACGGCGTCGCCGACATCCAGCTCCAATTCCTGCAACGCCTCGTCAGGATTCCGAATCGCACCGTCACCATCCCATTCTTCGATGATGATTTGCATAGGTGGCTTTCTCACGTGTGGGCTCCATTGCTTCTGAGTCGGCAATGGTAACGTCCTCTGTCTCGTCAGGTTACCGATATTCGAGGGCATGATTTGCAACACTGGATAGAAAGACTACCCTCGATCGCATCGGGCCATTAACTAGGTGCAGGATGCGAATCGAGCGTTTAGCCGTAAAGAATTTCAGGGGTATCAAAGAGCTCGATTGGTCTCTGGCCGGCCAGTCCATTTGTTGTCTGATGGGATCGATGGTCGGTCAGGATCCACTGCAGCGATCCATTGTTGGCGTACGACCTGCAATGATCTGGCGAAATGCACAAAGGGGGCCTTTCAATCTATCGAAGAGATAGCCGCGCAACGTTCGATTGATTTTGCTGAGGAGTGGGATGACGGCGTTCACGATGCTCAACTGCGCAGTAAGGCTCTGCGATCGCTAACCCGCGATGCTATGACCCAAGCAACTATTGACCCTCAGCAGGGCCATGACCACGGTCTGGATGTTGCTCTGCAAGTCGCCTGGGTCACCTTGGCTCACAGTGGGCTCGCAATGGATGCTTTAGAGGTGCTTAAGCTTGAGCGCGGTCATCTCACTGTACGGCTGCTGAGATGCATGCGCTGCCTGGGCCTTGGCCACGGCCACAACCAGCCACCGTTGTACGACACATAAAAAAGCCGACGGAATGATGGCTGTTTGCCTTTACCCAGCGGTTCGATCTGGATACTGTGAACGGCATAAAGACGATAAAAGTCACGACGTGGCCCCTGTGTTTCAGATTTTCAGAGGCTGAGGCAGTGTCATCACGGAGTTTCAATGAAAATGGAATGGGAGTCGCTCTTAGACCATCTTTGGGGTTATGCCTCCTCGGATCCACAGGTTCTGAGCACAAAGATCCGTTCCTGCCTGGAAGGCCACTCTTCGGAAGGCCTGCTCGAAGCTATTTCTCTTTTGGTGACCCAAGGGCAGAAAGAAGCGGCCAGGCGACTCCTCAGCGAATTCCTGCGAAACCATCAAGCCGCAGACGATATCCAGCGTAGGCTTGAAAGGATTCTGGATTCTCAAGCACATCTGGTAACAGACCGGCTATCGAGCAAGGGCAAGCAGGGAAGTAATGAGGTCTTGCTTAAAGACGTTAACAGCTTGGTTGCCTCTGGCGAGCTGAACGCGGCCGAGTCACTTCTTCAGGAATCAATCAATAGGTTTGAGGAGCCTGACGATCTAGTTCTACTCAGCCGCGTTTATAGGCTCCAAGGGCGCGCCACAGAAAGCGCCAAGGCCGAGCAGCGGGGCCTGATGCTGAAGCGCCAAAAACAGGCGTTCGTTGAAACAATCTCTGCGGAATCGATAAACGACGACCTTCCTACCCCGAGTGACCTGGCGTTTCTCGATGGCTCCGCCAGTCTTCTGGCCGCATTGGACGGGTCGACAGCTTCTCCCGGAAACACATTGACGGGGGCAGTCAAAGATTCGCTTAACCTCATTGAGCCGCCGTCCTCTCAGTATTTGCCATTTACTGACCACCCTTCATGGGAAAAACCGTCTCAATCAACATTCTCCGAGCACGCGGGGTGCGTCGATAACAGTATTCCCGGTGATGGGACGAACACCTCCTCAGATGCTGCCGAAGGGGTACCCGGAGATGTAGTGGAAAAGGACGAGGCAACTACTCCCGCCACTCCCAAAAACGTTCTCAAACTCGCCCGTCCCAGGAACACTGCGGAGCCGAGTAGTGGACTCACGACCGTCAAGATGGTTAACAGATCTGCACGTTCAGGACGCGTTATCCAACCACCGGAATCGACGCCCTCAGAACCAGCGGACGCATCATCATTAGAATCAACTCATACGATAGCGCCCAGCGTTAGCCCTCCGACGTTTCAGATCCCAGACTACCTTGAGGAAGACGAGGACGAAGACGATTGCCACGAATCGTCTGGCCTAGATCTGGTCACTTCGATCGCCCCGGTGACCTTCGAGCTAGGGGAGCCGGAGGATGACTATGACATTGATCATGGTTTGCACGGCCTGTCGATCATCGAGCTTGAGACGGAGTACGAACCAGAAAATCTGAGTGTCGTCGATGATTTTCGTGACGTTGACGATGACTATGCAGCTTATGCATTTGACCCGGATGAAGTTTTTGACGACGAAGACGAAGTAGATTACGAAGATAAGGATGGCTTCGCTGAGCGGCTCTCACGCGAAGACCGGGCGCTCCAAAAAGCTGCCGAGTTGATCGGGAACGCCAATTGGCCGCTCAGCACTCTTCCATTAGTTCAGCAGATATTTGTTATGAGCGGCTGGGGTGCAACTCGTCTTGCGCTGGAGAGAGAGATCTACCGAGGACTCGCCCCCCAGGAGTTGATCCTCGCATCACATATCAAGGTTATCTGGGCCGAGAACGATATTTACTGGATCGCTTTTGACAAAACAGGCAGTAGCCGCCTGTCTCACCAAGTGCTTTCGTGGCCTACGGCCTTACTGATCGTACGCTCATTCGAATTGTTGCCACAGGTGGAAGAGCTTGAGGTTTTCTTGGAAGGTCTTTTCGCTGCCTGGTACGAGAACAACATCTTGCGCCGGGCATTTAGGGCATTCGCAAGATACCTGTGGTTCAGGTTCTCCAATTTGCACGGCTGTTTACCCGCCAACCAGCATTTTGACTTCTGCGACCCTCGAAGTCTGCCTGCTGAAGAGTACAGCGACTTGGGGCTGTGCGATGTACTCGAAATCGAGAAGACCGAAATTCTGCGCAGCTACGGCGTGTTTGTAACCAAGCACCCGCAAGAGCCGAGTTGCTATTTCAGTGACAAGCCGCCCCTCGTGGTAGAGGCGCCACCGCTCAATGCCAAGAAGAGCAAAAAGAAACAGAAGCTTGATGGAACTGAATACCCTGAAGAGATTGAGTCTGAGGATGAGATCACTGACGAAGATGATGATTGCACTGCACCTGAATCCTTAAGCGCTTCACTAGCGACAGCGTCTGTCTACGCACTGACTATCGACCAATCCACCCCAGGCATTGAACTGTTAGGAAAAGGATCCGCGCATGAAGCCCCTTAGACTTACCCACGTTCCAGGCTGCTGGGTCAGCCAAACCTTACCCGGTGGCGAGAGCGAACGCCGGGGCATCGTCAAAATGGCCATTACTAAGGAGTCTGGTGACCAGCTTCAGGTTCACTGGTTTAGCCCCGAGAGGAAGCTGGCCTATGTAGATGCATCAGCTGTGCGCTCGGGATTTAGGAACGGCATGGACGTGGTCGATCAAAACCCATCCAGCGGAGTTCGCTCACTGGGGCAGGGCGTTGTCATGCAACAGCGCATCCTCGCAGGCAGCGAGCAAGTGTTGGTTGATTTCCCTGAACGTGGTGAGCGCCATTGGCTGCCCTATCAATATTTGAGGCAAGTGAAGGGCGTTAAGCATCGCTTTTGCACCGCCCAGAAAGGCGACGCGCGCGATGCAGAACGCATGCGTCTGCGGATGTTGGCCTACGCCATCAAGGTGTGGAATGAAAATACCGGGGCCCTTTCCCACCTTGAGATTGAGCCGCTGCCCCACCAGATTCACTTGGTGCACCACATTTTAGCTTCCGGCAACTTCAACTGGTTGATAGCCGACGATGTTGGGTTGGGTAAAACTATCGAGACCGGAATGCTACTGCATGCACTGCGGCAACGAGACCTTGCTAAACGCATCCTGCTGATCACACCCGCTGGCCTGACCAAGCAGTGGCAAGAAGAGCTGTATCACAAGTTCAAGATCGAAGACTTCGAGATTTATGGCGAGGACTTTTTCATCAATGAGTCCCGCCAATGGAAGATGCACGATTGCGTCATCGGGTCGATGGATCGGCTCAAGCAAGCAGATCACTTGGAAATCCTGCTTCAGGCCGAACCTTGGGATTTGGTGATATTTGACGAAGGTCATCGACTTAGTCGCCGCCAATATGGGCTAAAGCTGGACAGCTCTGAACGGTATGATTTGGCGAAAAACCTGCGCAACCACACCAAACACATGCTGTTGCTTAGCGCCACCCCGCACCAGGGTATGCAGGACAAATTTGTGGCGCTGCTTGAGCTCCTGCGACCAGAGCGGCGTACCGAGCTCCTGGCGCTCAATCTGAAGCCTGAAATCCTGCACGACATGGTATTCCGCAACCACAAGGCGGATGTGACCGATGCGGAAGGAAACTTTATTTTTCAAGGCAAGATCACTAGCGCGTTGCAGGTACCAAGCAGTCGTGAATCGATAGACTTCGATAAAACGCTTCAGGCTTATCTGCGCAAAGGATATGACGCCGGCGAGTCGCTCGGCCGTACGGGCAACGCCATCGGGTTCGTAATGACGGTATATCGCAAACTGGCGGCGTCCAGCGCGGCAGCCATTCACCGGGCGCTCTGTAATCGACTTCAGCGTCTCCTAGACGATCAAGAAAACATTACTGCTGAAGATGAGGCAAGCGATGAGCGCTATCTAGGTGAGTGGGAGGAGCAATTCACCAGTGATGCTCGCGAGTTCTTTGCCGGCGAGATGCAACTGCTCAAGGATCTTATTGCTGAGGCCGCAGCACTGAAGGCCAACGACCTAAAACTGAAGTTGTTCATCGAAGATATTATCGGCAAAATCAACGCTGCCAATTCTGACGAGAAGGTACTGATATTTACCGAATACCGCACGACCCAAAGCTATCTCAGGGACGCCTTGGCTGACCACTATGGTAGCGACCGGGTCGATCTTATCAACGGCTCTATGCAGCATGCGGACAGGCGTGAAGCCATCAAGCGTTTTGAGGAGCAAGGGCGTTTCCTGATCTCGACTGAGGCAGGTGGGGAAGGCATCAACCTTCAAAGCAAGTGCCACGTCATGGTCAACTATGACCTACCTTGGAACCCCATGCGCTTGGTACAACGCATCGGTCGCTTGTACCGCTATGGGCAAAAAAAGAAGGTTGTTGTGTTCAACATTCAGCAATCCGATAGCTTGGATCAGAGCATCGTCGATTTGATGTACGAGCGTATCGACAGTGTGGTGACCGACTTAGCCGGAGTTCAAAAGCATGAGTTCAATGACGGTCTGAAAGACGAGATTCTTGGTCAGCTCGCGGAGCTTATTGATGTTGAAAGCATCCTCCAAGAAGCCACAAAGCTCGGCATCGACCGAACCCGAGAGCGTATCGACGAAGCCTTAAATCAGGCACGTACCGCTGCCGCCAAACAGCGGGAGTTGTTTGCCCACGCCGCTACCAGTGACCCAAGTGAACTGCGTGACGAGCTAGAAATCACCACTGATCACCTCTATAGCTTTGTCTTGGGAATGTTCGATCAGCTCGGCATCGAAATCGCAGAGCGGAGCCATAAAGAGCGGCTACTGCGTATTCGCCTTTCTGATCAGGTGATGCGGGAAATGGGCCTTTCGCGCAAAGCCCCACAACGCATGGATGTCACCTTAGATCGCATGTTGGCCGCCAACCGTCCCGGCACCCACATGCTCGACCTCAACTCCAAGCTAATGCAGTACCTGCTGGGTAAAGCCTGTGAGTATGACTTTGGTGGCTTGGCCGCAATGCTCAAAGCTCCTGAGCTGGGCGAGGGGGCACTAATCGGCGCAATGTTGCTGTGGCAAGGCCCACAGGGCAAACGCATGCGGCAGGAGTTTGTAGCCATTCAGGTAAACGATGGCAAAGCCACAATGAACCCTACAAAAGCGACTCAATGGCTGCTGACACCAGCTGAGCACAGTGCCCAGAGTACAGGTGAAGATGCCTCTAAATTGCTGTTCGGGGTAGCAGCGGAAATGGCTAACCAGAGACTTGCAGATGCCAGTAATCGCTACCTAATACCTGAGAATTTGGATTGGGTTGCGGCAGGCTGGACACAGCTTCCCTGAGTAGGTAACTCTAGGCCTATACGCTAGGTAAGCCACAATGCCATTGCGCCTAGAGTTCAGCCGATTTCGATAAACGACGCACGCAACACTTCTAGCGCCTATCCCTCGGTTATGGGTACCCTCGCCAAACCAAGCCTATTGGCTCTAAGCGTTGCTGCTGGTGGGGAGGTCGCTCCTTCGGGCCAATGGGCCCGGCTCACGTAATCAGCCGAGAATCTCCTGAATGAAGGACGCGACATTCTTGGCATCGTCGATCCCTCGATGATAGGTACCCAGCCAAACCAAGCCCAACGACTCTACCGTTTGCTTAAGTCCTTTCGGTCGATTGTCATATAACCCTGCATGCCATTTCCTGGCGTTGAAATGAGGCAAGCCTTCGAGTAGGGAAGGGCACGTAGCAAGCTCTGCGTCTCGCTCAAGCTACCTTGCATCATAGTCACCCCACGACGCCCAAGTCGCGTTTGGATAATGAGTTATGAACGCTCCTAGCTCCTGGCCGACCTCCACATAGGTTCCTGCACTGTCCACATCTGCTTGTTGAATGGATGTGAGCTTTTTGCAGAAGTCGGTGAGGATAGGATTGATCTGCGGTCGAACGAAACGCTGGAACTCATCGACGATCTCAAGCGTTTCCAGATCGATCACCACCAAGCCAATTTCGATCGTTTCCATCTGAGCTGGGACGACTGCAAGCGGCCTTGATGATTCCGACTCACCAACCTCATCACAGGTTGCCTCGAGATCTACGCAATAGAGGTAGCGGTATGGCGCGAGGAGGTTTTGGATTGCTTGGAGATGAAGGAGTTTTGCTTCGATGCTCATGACATGGATGTCCTCAAGTGTTACCTCCGTCGCATCCAGACGATGGGGATTTTTTGGGAGACAGAATTATCAGGCCATCCACTACCTCGATATCCAGCTCGTCTCCAGCTGCAAGACCCATTTCCTCAAGTAGCTTGGGAGGCAAATCGACGATGAGGTCTCCACTTCCATCTCTTGGATCTTGACATAGGGATGTCCAGCGCTTGCTTTCGCTCATCATTGTTGGACTCTCATCTATCGTACGAATAGTCGAGAATGAAAGACGTTCGCGCGTTCTCGACGCTGAATTTGTTGATTGTGCAAGCCGTTAAACGCCCCTAACTTTTCAGTGGCACGTTTACAAATCCGGATAATCATCAAGCTTAAGACTGGGGGTACCCGCGTCCTCCGGCTCGCGCTTGGGCGTATGTACCACTCCAGCTTCAGCATCTGCACGCATCTGCTCGAGCTCTCTGTGAAATGCCTTGTCCTGAACCGTGGGCTTGCTCGTGTACGGTTTGCGCTCTGGTTCAGGCTTGGCTGCATAAGTCGTTACCGCGTCTGGGTCGTTCTGTAGTTTTTTTTGAACTTGTGATTCCAGCATCGCACGTAGCGCGTCTTTGTCGGGACGGTTAAGCAATTTGATACTCCTAGTTGGCAGTCAGGAACTGAGTGTTCGATTGGCTCATTGGCTGGAGGGTGAGAGACGGATCATCGATACAAATTGTTGAATTGCAATAATGGGTTTACAGCCAAACAAGCATGGTGAGCCTACCAAGCCTTAGCAGCAACCGCCTGTGGTGAATGACGTTATCAATTATGAAAATAGCAAATACAGGACGCTTGTCTCAGCCTAATGTTGGGCATTGGCCTCGGCTTCGCGAGGCCGGCTTTCAAGAAGCAGCAACTACTTGCAGTTGCCTGCCTTTCGATATCCTGCCGCCTGGGCCTCAGATTCTGACGTGAAGGAGACCTGATTTTTTTCAGACACCTGACCATAGCCAGGGCATCCCAAGGCGAGGTGATACACTTGGCTTTTCCTATTGCCTATGATCGTCCCTACACCGGCCGCACTTGCTAGAGTGGTTTGGGCTGCTACTCGCGTAGGCCTATCAGGAAGGGCACTAACTACCCCGTCACCAACTGCCTTGTATCCTTGAGACCATCGACGCTCCCCAGTTACGAATGGATTGGAGTGCCCCATGATTGCCGCAATGCGACTATCCCGTTCTTTCTCCCACGCCGAAACCGGGTACTGCTTGTCCCAGGCCATCAGTAGCTGTTGTTGCTGACGGGACATGCTCAGATTGTATCTGTCGAACATGTAGAAGGTTGTCCTAGCTACTAACCCTTTGACCTCATCACGTGGTTCGGCAGCACGTTGATCGAAATCAACCCGCGTCTTGCATTGCCCATACTGCGGCGCTACCCCGGTGGCCATGCCGTAGTTGAAATTACTACGGTCGCCGTTCACCTCCCCAACAGATGGGTAGAGGTTGAACAGGTCTGCTTCCATAGCTCGAAAAACGGGGTCGTCGTCCACGCAGTTCTCCCGACCACCGTTCTTCCAGCATTGGCGTTGATTGCCGAATGTCCAGGCAGGGACAATGTGTTCCCACTCAGTCCGTTCAGCACGGTTCTGCTGTTTCCTGGTTTGATAGCCGCAAGATTCAGCATCGATCCGGCCACCCGATTTACCAACCCATGTCCATTTGCAACCGCAATACAATTCACCAAAGGCACTGTTAGCCTGGTCAAAGTAGATTTTCTGCTTTGCTATGACCTTGGCTTCGGAAAAGGTCGATGGAGGGCTCGAGAAGGCGGGGGAAATTACTGAGAGGGCGAGCGCTACTACGGTAAACAGCTTTTTCATTGGAAAACATTAGCAGTTTTGGGGCATGCATTATACGCATGGGCTCCACGTCTATTTATGGAAACCCGTCTAGTGCTCATACCTCAAACGCTTGCGGTTGAAGGTCAGCACCCAAGGCTTGGCATACGCAGTGTTGGACTATTCAGGGCTACTTTGGCCAACTCATTCAAGCTCTCTTCATTTGCCCTTCGCTCTACGCTTCGGTGCGATGGAGGACAGATGAGTATTAAACGATGAGTGACACTGATAGCCACTTGCTTCTAGGGGGCGATAAAGTCATCATTTTGCCACCATTTTTGGCCATTTGATTTCAGCCACGCTTTACTGACAAAGCCCACCTTGAACCGGACTCATCTAGTCTGCGAAGTGGATTGATGAGCCGGCACCCTCGGTATGCTCGCGGAATGTCAGGAACCCCTTAAAAACAAAAGTTATGGATATTTTGATGTCGTTCCTGAAGAGCATCATTGCGGGTATCAAGGCACTATTCTCCAGCCAGGAATCTGAGCACAGTGAACCACTGCTGCCGAAAATTGATCCTGAAAAGCTTAAAAAAGAGCTCAAGATTTTAGAGATCGCTCAAGCCCATGGCGCCGCAGGCATTCCTGCCTCCAACGACACTCAATTGACGGATGTGGAACACCAGATTAGAGGCACCCTAGGAAAGAAACGTGAAGCCACGGTTAAGTATGGCCAGCAGGTTATCCGGCAAATTCAGCATCGGATGGATTCGATTGACATCACTCGTGAAATAAATCGCACTATTCAGCAGGGCGATGAGTTTGAGCGCACCGCTGACCAGATTCTCTCGGCACATGATGGGCGCCGAAAAGAGGCTGAACGAGAAGCCAAGTCGAAAAAAGACCTTCTTGACGCGTTCCGTATTGAGAATGGACTGCCAGATATACCAGCCGAAAGGATCAATTCAGATGGGAAGCTTCTGAAGATCGCTGTATTGGCTGCTTGTTGTGTGGCGGAAGGATTCGTCAATGCCAATTTTTTTGCCTCCGGGATGGCGGGAGGTCTCGTAGACGGATTCCTTTTAGCCTTCACGCTGTCATTTGCCAACATCGCAGTGTGCTTTCTTGCTGGCCGTCTTTACACAAACAAGAATCACGTGAAAGGTGGTCGTGTTCTGCGCGGTTACCTTTCGGGGTTGGTCGGACTTTGCTTTACCTTCGGGCTAGGTGTCTTCGTGGCCTACTGCCGGTACGCTCTGCCTTTGATGGAGGACGAAGCTCAGAGTCCTATCGCGCTCATAGTGCATAGCATCCAGACACACGTTATCCCGTTTCAGGATTTCGAATCTTGCGCTCTGTTTGCGGTGACTATCATTTGCGGCGTATTCGCGATATTCGAGGGTTATATCTTCACCGACCTTTACCCTGGCTATGCCAAAGTCTATTCCGCTTATGCCAATTCGCACCGCAAATATGTGGCTTTGGTCGCAAACCTTCGTAAAAGCCTCGAAGATCAGAAGACTCGAACCCTGCAGCTCATAGATGAGAACGTCAAAAAAGCTGAAGGTGACGTTAAGGTCTTCAAATACAACATGGGGCAGAAGTCGATCATCAAGAAGAAGGTGACTGAGACATTGGTGATGGCGGACGAAACTTTGAAGGCACTTACCCAATATTACCGATACGAGAACCGGTTGAAGCGTCCCCAGAGCGCCCCTAGACCGGACTACTTCGACCAGCCTATCGAGTTTCCAGGCTTGGAAATGCCTGACTTCGCCATTGATCGCGACGAGGCCCGCTTGATTGTGCAGGAAAGGCTTTTGAGCGACATGGTTGAAAACCTCGAGCCCATTCGCGCGCGAGTTCAGTCGTCATTCAATTCGAAATTTGATCAGCTGCAACCTCTGCAAAGCTCGATGTAAGGATCGTCATGTCGATTTACGAAGAAGAACGGAGCACCGGGAAGCGCCTGTTGGCAATTCTCCTTATCATCCTGGCTGCAGGTGCGGCAGCGTGGTTCGGCTATGCCGCCTTTACCAAAGAGACCTTCGATAAGGCCACTCTGTGCCCGAGTAAGGGCCCTCGGGGGCAGTATGTTGTGTTGATCGACAACACTTCGCCGTTTCCCTTCACGCAGAAAGCCGCCATGGGGCAGCGACTAAAAAATATGGTGCTGAACGAAATACCGGAAGGCTATCTGCTGACCGTCTTCTTACTTGATGAGGACTACAAAAACAACGAAAGCCCAATTTTCGAGAAATGTAATCCTGGTCAGTGGGGCGACAAGAACCAGTACACGTCATCCAAAAATTTCGTTACTCGTGATTTCAATGAAAAGTTCGCCAAACCGCTCGATGCGGTCGTGCACCAGATCTCACTGGAGGAGCGGAGTAAGAACTCGCCAGTCTTCGAAATCCTTCAGTTAGCGGGCATTCACGGATTCCAACACGGCAACGTCCAAGGCGACAAAAAGTTGATTGTCTATTCCGACATGATGGCCAACATGCCCCAATTCAGCATGTACAAAGGTGCGTTGCCGACCTATGCCGAATTCCGAAAAACACCCTATGGCCACCTTTCCGTCGCTCCTGGCCTTGAAGGCGCAAGTGTAACGATCAACCTGTTGGCAGCCGACCAGAAAACGGTTCCCTACCCTAAGCTTACCCAGTTCTGGGCCGAGTATTTCGAAGCCAATGGAGCTTCGCTCGAAGCTATCGAACCTATGGAGGGGCTCTAAGTGGATCTGCAGTCGTTATTCAAGAAGGTTAAGACTTACTTCATAATCGCGGTAGCTCTGAAGATCGTGCTCGCGGCGGCGAGCCTGAAAGCGGCCGATCCTTTCTTGCTTGGCTTTGTGCTGCCATTACTGGTAATGCTTACTTACTGGGCTATCGGTTTTCGCGTCCGAGACAAATGGAATATACAGCTTACCCTCGCCAAGTTTGCGGACTCGGTGTACTACCTAGGCTTTTTGTTCACTGTTGCCAGCATCATCATCTGCCTGCTCGACATTAACTCTATTGGCGACAGTCTTAATGGTATGGCCATACGGTTCGGGGCCGCGATGGTGAGTACCGCAATAGGCATGCTGGCCAGGGTGCTGCACACTGGTTTCAGAGTAGACACCAATGATGCAGTCAAGAGTGTCGAGGAGCGCGCGATTCAGTCTGCCGAAAACCTTGCTATGTCTTTCGATGCCGCCAGCCAACAGCTTGAGGTTTTCCGAGATCAAGTCATGGCTGCTTCCAAGGAAGCGGTGCAAAGCGTACATGAGCAGATAACTGCCATCTCAAAGCACAGTACCAATGCGATGGATGCTTTTTTTGCCAACGCAACTACTCAAAGCAATCTAGCTTTCGAGCGCATCCTTAAGGAAGCCAGCGACGCAAGCGCGGACTTACTCACTACCATCAATGGGCTTTCTGATAAGAGTAAGCAAACGCTCGATCTTATGGAAAATCATGCCCTCGACTTCGGCAAAAAAGCGCAGGAGCGGCTGGAGCAGACCTTGTTCCCGGATGACCTTTTTGCACAAAAACTCAAGCCGGCAATTGAAACGCTATCTGGTACCACAGACAGCCTCAATGAAGGCGTCTCGACACTGGCTACCGATGTTAAGACAGCTGCTCGCATGGTGGGTACCGCGATTCGTGGCTTAAACACCAAAACTGAGTCAATAGGGGAAGCCGTTGCTGCGGTGGGCTCCATAGTGGAGAGCCAAGAGCAACTTGTAGGCGCGATGAAGTCGCAGACCAAAGACGCGATGGAAGGCGTGGAACGTACTCAGAAAGAGTTCCTAGAGTCTCTAGATGATCAGCGGGAAGACTTCATGGAAGACATGAAAGCTAACCACCAGGTAATCGCCAAGATCGTCGAGAAACTAGAAGAGTTGAGTACGATCGTGAGAGACGACAGCTCTAATGACCGTATCACTCATGAGGTGGGCCGCGCGCTGAATGCCATCAACGATGCAGGTATTAAAAATAATGAGGCCCTTGCTGAAAGTATCCGTTCGACGCTGACGCCTCTAGTCGAAGCGGTCGTGGCCAACAATGACACGCACAAATCTCTCGTGGCACGTGTGGATCAGAGCGACCGAACCATCGAGATTGCCCACTCGCAGCTAGACCAGCTGATAGACAAGATCGAACACATAAACAATCTCAATGTGCTTCCATCTGCCGTTAACGAAGCCATCGTACTGCCAGAAACCGAACCTTTACCCGATGCGGCGCCAGCACTCGATGAAGTAGCTGATGTGAGAACTGCCTGATGAGTTCCAAAAATGATCAGGTGTTTCAGCTGTCGCTTACGGAAATCTGGATCATCTTATGCTTCATTCTGCTGCTCCTGATGGGTTACAAGGTTTGGGAGCTCACGCATAAAAATAAGGAGATGGCGGATAGGATTGCTACTTTCCAAAATTTCGATGAGCGCGAGCAAGCTATCAAGTCTGCGAGTGATGAACTCAAAACCCGCATGGCTTCCCTTGGTGTGAAAAATCCGGACGAAATCATTTCGAAGCTCGTCGACGCCTCTAAAGCGAAAGAGGAAACCGGACGACTCAAGGTGCTTCTGACTCAGAAAGATGAACAACTCACGGCGCTAGCCGCTATCGATAAGGCTTTGCAGGAGGCTGGTAGTAAAAATAAGGGGGAGGACGCTAAGCGACTGATCTTGGAAACGATGATGTCCTATGACCAGCTCAAAAAGCTGGTGGTCGATCCCGACCAGGCAAAGGATGCTCAACCAACGGACGTTATCAGGCGAATCGGCGCTCTCCAAGCAACCGAGCAGGCGCTAAAAACCGCGTTAGGGCAAGACGGTATTCCCACATCTGAACAGATATCGGAAATCGTCAAGAATGCTGAAGCCTATGCACAAGCCGAGAAGCAAGGTACTAATCCGGCAACACTGCAAAAAACCAACAGTGATTTGAAAGGGCAGGTTCAGTTTCTGCAGAACAGGCTCAACAAGGGCAAAGGGGGTGATCTACCGCCGTGCTGGGCAAATGAGGCAGGCAAGGCAGAGATGTTCCTCACGGTATATCTGAAGGAGGACTCAGTGAGTTTTGAGCCAGCCTGGCCCCCGACTCGTAAGGCTGATGCCGAAGCGCTTCCAAATTTCGCTGCACTGATGGCAAATACCACTCGGACATACGAGGATTTTCTTCAGGCAGCACGCCCAATTTCCGACTTGGCCAATCAGCGAGAGTGCAAATTTTATGTGCGATTGTCGAGTCAAATTCAGGGAGCGGTGATGTCCGATCGACGTCGTTTGATGATAGAAAATCTGTTCTACAAGGTTGAGGTCAGACGTTAGGAGCGGGCGTAGATGCCTCATCAACGTATCCGTCCGGCCAATACACCTTCCCGACTCAACCGCCGAAGGGCATGGTGTTGTCCACCTAATTTAGGTGCACACCATTTCTGGCCCATCAGGCGGATTTCTCAAGTGTCTGCGTAACGGGCAGCCTGCACGAAGGTAATCTAGTATCCCCAAGGAGCCAAGTCGTACCCGGCAGCGTCAGGGCTGGGGCATCTCTGTCGGCCGAGGGATGAGGGCTCTAGCGGGGAGAGCTACCGTAAGCGTCTGGCGAAGTCACCTACCCGATCCCTGCGATAAGGGCGATGTTCTCCACTTAAAAATACGTGGACACCATCGCCCTTATCTTCAGGATTGCCATGCGCCAAAGAACTTCCTATCCCAAA
>NZ_JAGYGN010000049.1:0-24566 GCF_019947515.1 Pseudomonas sp. A-B-19 | reverse complement strand
TGAAGAACCAGACCATGAAGGTCACGATCGACACCGCCAACAGGATCAGGCTGGCCACGGCGTTGATCTCGGGCTTGACCCCCAGACGCACCGCCGAGAACACTTCCATCGGCAGGGTCGTGGAACCCGGACCCGAGACGAAGCTCGCCAGCACCAGGTCATCCAGCGACAGCGCGAAGGACATCATGCCGCCCGCTGCCAGCGACGGGGCGATCATCGGAATGGTGATCAGGAAGAACACCTTGAACGGCTTCGCCCCCAGGTCCATGGCCGCCTCTTCGATGGACAGGTCCAGCTCGCGCAAACGCGCCGAGACCACCACCGCCACGTAGGCTGCGCAGAACGTGGTGTGGGCGATCCAGATGGTGACGATGCCGCGTTCCTGCGGCCAGCCGATCAACTGCGCCATGGCCACGAACAGCAGCAACAGCGACAGACCGGTGATCACCTCAGGCATCACCAGCGGCGCGGTGACCAGGCCACCGAACAGGGTACGGCCCTTGAAGCGTGTAACGCGGGTCAGAACGAACGCGGCTAACGTCCCTAGTGCGACTGCAGCGATGGCGGTGTAGCAGGCGATTTCCAGCGAGCGCCCCACCGAGCCCATCAATTGCGAATTGTCGAGCAGGCCGGCGTACCACTTGATCGACCAGCCACCCCACACCGTCACCAGTTTGGAGGCGTTGAACGAGTAGATCACCAGAATCAGCATCGGCAGGTAGATAAACGACAGGCCGAAAATCAGCATGAACTTTGAAAATCCGAAGCGTTTCATCCCCGTGCCTCCATCTCTTTGGCCTGACTGCGGTTGAACAGAATGATCGGCACAATCAGGATCAACAGCATCACCACCGCCAGGGCAGACGCCACCGGCCAGTCGCGGTTGTTGAAGAACTCTTGCCACAACACACGGCCGATCATCAGGGTTTCCGGGCCGCCCAGCAGTTCCGGAATCACGAACTCACCGACCACCGGAATGAACACCAGCATGCAGCCGGCGATGATGCCGTTCCTGGCCAAAGGCACGGTGATTTTCCAGAAGTTGTTGAAGTTGCTCGAACCCAGGTCCGACGCGGCTTCCAGCAGGCTGCCATCGTGCTTGACCAGGTTGGCGTACAGCGGCAACACCATGAACGGCAGGTAGGCGTAAACGACCCCGATGTAGACGGCGGTGTTGGTGTTGAGGATCTCGATCGGCGCCGAGGTCAGCCCGGTCCACATCAAGAATGCGTTGAGCAAACCGTTGTTGCTGAGGATGCCCATCCACGCGTAAACGCGGATCAGGATCGCGGTCCAGGTCGGCATCATGATCAACAGCAGCAGGACGTTTTGCGCTTCCTTGCTGGCCTTGGTGATCGCGTAGGCCATCGGGAAACCGATCACCAGGCACATCATCGTGCTGAGCAACGCGACTTTCAACGAGCCGAGGTACGCCGAGATGTACAGTTCGTCCTGGGTCAGCAGGCTGTAGTTACCGAGGTTCAACAGCAGCTGAAATTTCTGCTCGGCGAAGGTGTAGATCTCCGAGTACGGCGGAATGGCCAGGGCTGCTTCCGAAAAACTGATCTTCATCACCAGGAAGAACGGCAGCATGAAGAACAGGAACAGCCAGATGAATGGAATCCCGATGACGAGCTTGCGCCCGCTGGGGACCAGTCTCAGGAATTGCTGATTGAAGGTTTTCATGCGCGCAGTACCACGCCGCTGTCGTCTTCCCAGTACACGTAGACCTGCTCGTCCCAGGTCGGACGTGCGCCACGGCGTTCGGCGTTGGCCATGAACGACTGGACGATCTTGCCGCCAGGCAGCTCGACGTAGAACACCGAGTGCCCGCCCAGATAGGCGATGTCATGCACCTTGCCGCTGGACCAGTTGTAGCGGTGCTCAGGCTTGACGGTGCTGACCAGCAGTTTTTCCGGACGGATCGCGTAGGTAACCGACTTGTCCTGCACCGAAGTGCTGACGCCGTGACCGACGTAGATCTTCTGCTCCAGATCCTTGCTGTGGATGATCGCGTGACCTTCCAGGTCTTCTACAACGGTGCCGTCGAAGGCGTTCACGTTGCCGATGAATTCGCAGACCATGCGGCTGACCGGCGCTTCATAGATGTCGACCGGGCTGCCGATCTGGGCGATCCAGCCCAGGTGCATGATCGCGATGCGTTCGGCCATGGTCATGGCCTCTTCCTGGTCGTGGGTCACCATCACGCAGGTCACGCCCACGCGCTCGATGATCTCCACCAGCTCCAGCTGCATTTGCGAACGCAGCTTTTTATCCAGTGCGCCCATCGGTTCGTCAAGCAGCAGCAGTTTCGGCCGCTTGGCCAGGGAGCGGGCCAAGGCCACGCGCTGACGCTGGCCGCCGGACAGTTGGTGCGGTTTGCGCTTGGCGTACTGGGTCATGTGCACCAGGCGCAGCATCTCCTGCACGCGGGCTTCGATTTCGGCCGCTGGCAAACGGTCCTGCTTGAGGCCGAAGGCGATGTTCTGCGCCACCGTCATGTGCGGGAACAGCGCGTAGGACTGGAACATCATGTTGATCGGTCGTTCGTACGGCGGCATGTCGGTGATGTCGACACCGTCGAGCAGAATCCGGCCTTCGGTCGGGCGCTCGAAACCTGCGAGCATGCGCAGCAACGTGGATTTGCCCGATCCCGAACCGCCGAGCAGGGCGAAGATTTCACCCTGATGGATTTCCAGGGACACGTCGTCCACAGCGGTGGTTTCGTCGAATTTCTTGGTGACGCGATCGACTTTCACCAACACCTTTTTCGGTGCCTGGTGACCCTCAAGAGCCTTCCTGTAGATGCTGGAGGCGTTTGCCATGTGAAACTCCCAACAGGTTTCAGTCGCCCGGCCAACACGGCCCGGCTTAATAGTGGATTACAAACCCTGCCGATTGCGGTCCCCTGTAGGAGCTGGCTTGCCAGCGAAGGCGGCCTGCCAGTCAACACTGATGTCGACTGTTCGGGCCTCTTCGCTGGCAAGCCAGCTCCTACGGGGTGACGCACCTGCCGGGTTTATTCGGCGCCGCCATCCTGGCTGCCTGGTCGTACTTGTTGTTATCGCAGTGTGTTGTTTTCGCGAGCGAGGCACGCACAAGCGCCTGCCTGCTCGCGGTGGGCAGTCAATCGTTGAATGTGTGTTTCAGGTCGTCAGCTCGAGTGACGCAGTGCCGCCCGTTGCCGGCAGGCTTGGCCGAACGCCTGGAAAATACTCAAGTAAGGAGGGTTGTCCAGCACTTGCCATTCCGGGTGCCATTGCACGCCGAGGGCAAACGCCTGGCTGTGCTCGACCGAGATCGCTTCGATCAGGCCATCGGGCGCGACGGCTTCAGCGCGCAGGCCGGGCGCGAGGCGCTCGATGCCCTGGCTGTGAATCGAGTTGACCTGGAACACCGCAGGCAGGTCCAGCGCTTCGAACACGCCACCGGGCTGCACATTCACCGCGTGAGCGGGAGCGTATTGCACGGCCAGGTCCGGGTGATTGGCTTCACGGTGATCAAGGAAGCCAGGGAGCTCATGGACCTTCTGATGCAGGCTGCCACCGAACGCCACGTTCATTTCCTGGAAGCCACGGCAGATGCCGAGGACCGGAACGCCCGCTGCAATAGCGGCCCGGATCAGCGGCAGGGTGGTGCGGTCCCGTTGCGGATCGTGCTCCGTACCGGGGGCGCTGTCGGGGCCTTGATAGTGGAAGGGTTCCACGTTCGACGGCGAGCCGGTCAGCAACAGACCGTCGAGCTGCGGCAGCAGATCTTCGATTTCGGTCAGTTCAGCCAAAGAAGGAATAACGACAGGCAGCCCCTGCGCCGCAACGCTGACAGCACGCAAGTACTTGTCACCGCTGATGTGGTAGGGGTGCAGGCCAATCTGTTTGACGCACGCAGTAACGCCGATCAATGGCTTGAATGCCATTTTTATCACCTCGAAGTTTGACACTTGAACGAGCTTTTCCGGAGCTTAGCCTTGTTGATTTTAATTAACAACTCTCATGTAAAAAATTCTAAACGCCGCACGTCCGATCTTCAGGGTTTACGCGTGTTTGAGGGCGTATCCGGCACACTCCTCCTTCTGAAAGGCCCGAAAATAAAGGTTGAAAGGCTGGGTGTTCGCTATTGACTTCACTTTGCCTTTCGGATTGACTGGCTTCGTGAAAGGGCGGTGAACATAATAATTAACAGTAAAAAAATAGGTGCATCATGTCGGTCCCTCTGCGTGCCGTTCAACTCAACGAAGCAAACGCATTCCTTAAGAAACATCCTGAGGTTTTGTACGTCGACCTTCTGATTGCGGATATGAACGGTGTGGTGCGCGGCAAGCGCATCGAGCGCACCAGTCTTCATAAGGTTTACGAGAAAGGCATCAACCTGCCGGCGTCCCTGTTTGCTCTGGACATCAATGGCTCCACGGTGGAAAGCACCGGCCTGGGTCTGGACATCGGCGACTCCGACCGGATCTGCTACCCAATCCCGGGCACCCTTTGCATCGAACCCTGGCAGAAGCGCCCGACTGCGCAACTGCTGATGACCATGCACGAACTCGAAGGCGAGCCATTCTTCGCCGACCCGCGTGAAGTGCTGGCCAATATCGTGCGCAAGTTCGACGACATGGGCCTGACCATCTGCGCCGCGTTCGAGCTGGAGTTCTACCTGATCGACCAGGACAACGTGAACGGTCGTCCGCAATCGCCCCGTTCGCCGGTATCCGGCAAGCGTCCGATGTCGACCCAGGTGTACCTGATCGACGATCTCGACGAATACGTCGACTGCCTCCAGGACATTCTGGAAGGCGCCAAGGAGCAGGGCATCCCGGCCGACGCCATCGTCAAGGAAAGCGCCCCGGCGCAGTTCGAAGTCAACCTGCATCACGTGGCTGACCCGATCAAGGCGTGCGACTACGCGGTTCTGCTCAAGCGTCTGGTGAAGAACATCGCCTACGACCACGAGATGGACACCACCTTCATGGCCAAGCCGTATCCGGGCCAGGCGGGCAACGGTCTGCACGTGCACATTTCGATTCTCGATAAAGAAGGCAACAACATCTTTGCCAGCGAGGATCCCGAGCAGAACGCCGCGCTGCGTCATGCGATCGGCGGTGTGCTCGAGACCCTGCCGGCGCAGATGGCGTTCCTTTGCCCGAACGTCAACTCGTACCGTCGTTTCGGCGCACAGTTCTACGTGCCCAACTCGCCGAGCTGGGGCATCGATAACCGTACCGTGGCCGTGCGTGTACCGACCGGTTCATCCGACGCCGTGCGCATCGAACACCGGGTAGCGGGCGCCGATGCCAACCCGTATCTGCTGATGGCGTCGGTCCTGGCCGGTGTTCACCACGGCCTGACCAACCAGATCGAACCGGGCGCCCCGGTGGAAGGCAACAGCTACGAGCAGAACGAGCAGAGCCTGCCGAACAACCTGCGCGATGCCCTGCGCGAACTGGACGACAGCGAAGTCATGGCCAGGTACATCGACCCGCTGTACATCGACGTGTTCGTGGCATGCAAGGAAAGCGAGCTGGCCGAGTTCGAGAACTCAATTTCCGACCTTGAGTACAACTGGTACTTGCACACCGTCTGATTCATCGATGTCGCCTGATGCACAGCCTTCGCTGGCAAGCCAGCTCCTACAGGGTTGTGTGTCGGGCGCGGCATCTGTGAGCGGCATGGATCAACTGTAGGAGCTGGCTTGCCAGCGAAAACGGTCTATCAGCCAGCACCCGTCGTCTGACACACCGATATCCAATATTCCCCTGCGTCGAGTCACAACCATGACAAACACTCGCAGCGACTGGGAGCAACGCTTCCAGTCCCTCTCTATCGAAGGTCGCGCATTCATTGACGGCCAATACTGCGCGGCCGCCAGTGGCGCCACGTTCGAATGCACAAGCCCAGTGGACGGTCGTTTCCTGGCGAACGTCGCCAGCACCGACGAAGCCGACGCCAACGCCGCAGTCGCCGTGGCACGCCGTACCTTCGAATCCGGCGTGTGGGCCAACCTGGCCCCGGCCGAGCGCAAGCGTGTCCTGATCCGTTTCGCCGACCTGATCCTGGCCAACCAGGAAGAACTGGCCCTGCTCGAAACCCTCGACATGGGCAAGCCGATCAGCGATTCGATGAGCATCGACATTCCGGCGACCGCCAACGCGATCCGCTGGACCGCCGAAGCCATCGACAAGATCTACGACGAAGTCGCCGCCACGCCCCAGGACCAGCTTGGCCTGGTGACCCGCGAAGCCGTCGGCGTGGTCGCGGCCATCGTGCCGTGGAACTTCCCGCTGATCATGGCCAGCTGGAAATTCGCCCCGGCCCTGGCGATGGGCAACTCGTTCATCCTCAAGCCTTCGGAAAAATCCCCGCTGACGGCGATCCGCATCGCCCAGCTGGCACTCGATGCCGGCATCCCGAAAGGCGTGTTCAACGTCCTGCCGGGCTACGGCCACACCGCCGGCAAGGCGCTGGCGCTGCACATGGACGTCGACGTACTGGCCTTCACCGGCTCCACGGCGATTGCCAAGCAACTGATGATCTACGCCGGGCAAAGCAACATGAAACGCGTCTGGGCCGAAGCGGGGGGCAAGAGCCCGAACGTGGTGTTTGCCGACGCGCCGGACTTGCGCGCGGCAGCACAGGCAGCGGCCAGCGGCATCGCCTTCAACCAGGGTGAAGTCTGCACCGCCGGTTCACGCCTGCTGGTGGAGCGCTCGATTCGCGAGCAGTTCATCCCGCTGCTGGTCGAGGCGCTGCAAGCCTGGAAACCGGGGCATGCGCTGGACCCTGCAACAACGGTCGGCGCGGTGGTCGATCAGCGTCAGCTGGAAAACGTGTTGCGCTACATCGAAGTCGGCAAGCAGCAGGGCGGTCAACTGATCGCCGGCGGCAGCCGCACCCTCGAGGACACCGGTGGCCTGTACCTGGAACCGGCGATTTTCGACGGCGTGACCAACGCCATGACCATCGCCCGGGAAGAAATCTTCGGCCCGGTGCTGTCGGTCATCACCTTCGACACCTTCGATGAAGCCCTGGCGATTGCCAATGACAGCATCTTCGGCCTGGCCGCCGGCGTCTGGACCAGCAACCTGAGCAAGGCCCACACCTTCGCCCGTGGCCTGCGTGCCGGCAGCGTCTGGGTTAACCAGTACGACGGCGGCGACATGACCGCGCCGTTCGGTGGGTTCAAGCAGTCGGGTAACGGTCGGGACAAATCGCTGCACGCGTTCGACAAGTACACCGAACTCAAAGCGACCTGGATCAAGCTCTAAGACCTTTAAACGGCGGTCGCCGGCACGTTGTCGGCGGCCATCGGAGAACTGTATGAAACAAGACTCTTTTAACCAACAGCATGTAAACAGCTACTACGCCGCCACCCGCAACTTCACCGGCGATTTCCCGGTGCTGGAAGGGGCGGTGGACTGCGACGTCTGTGTGATCGGCGCCGGCTACACCGGCCTGTCCTCGGCGCTGTTCCTCGCCGAAGCGGGCTACAGCGTGACCGTGCTCGAAGCGGCCAAAGTCGGCTTTGGTGCCAGCGGTCGCAACGGCGGCCAACTGGTCAACTCCTACAGTCGCGACGTCGATGTCATCGAAGAACGTTACGGCGACAAGACCGCCGAAGTTCTCGGCAGCATGATTTTCGAAGGCGCCGATATCATCCGTCAGCGCATACAGCACTACGACATCCAGTGCGATTACCGTCCCGGCGGTATCTTCGCGGCAATGAACAAGAAGCAACTCAAGGGCCTGGCCGAGCAGAAGAAGAGCTGGGAACGCTACGGCAACAAGAACCTGAAAATGCTCGGCGCGGCCGACATCAAGCGCGAAGTCGGCTCCGACGCCTACGTCGGTGGCCTGCTGGACATGCAGGGCGGCCACATTCACCCACTGAACCTGGCTCTCGGCGAAGCCTCGGCCATCATCGGCCTGGGCGGCAAGATCTACGAGCAATCGGCGGCGGTGGAAATCACCTACGGCGAGCCCATCACCGTACGCACTGCAAAAGGCGTGGTGAAGGCCAAGTACCTGCTGATCGCCGGTAACGCCTACCTGCCGCAGGGCCTGGACAATCGTGTGACCAGCAAGAGCATGCCGTGCGGTTCGCAGATCGTCGTCACCGAGCCGTTGTCGGAGCAGCAAGCGCGTAGTCTGATCAAGAACAACTACTGCGTCGAAGACTGCAACTACCTGCTCGACTACTACCGCCTGACCGCGGACAACCGCCTGCTGTACGGCGGCGGCGTGGTCTACGGTGCGCGCGAGCCGGACGACATCGAACAACTGATCCGCCCGAAGATTCTCAAGACCTTCCCGCAATTGAAGGACGTGAAGATCGACTACCGCTGGACCGGCAACTTCCTGCTGACCATGTCGCGCATGCCGCAATTCGGCCGTATCGAGAAGAACGCCTATTACATGCAGGGCTACAGCGGCCACGGAGTCACTTGCTCGCACCTGGCCGGCAAACTGATCTCGGAAATGATCCGTGGCGACGCCGAGCGTTTCGACGCGTTTGCATCCTTGCCGCACATGCCGATGATCGGCGGGCGCACTTTCTCGGCGCCGTTGACCGCCCTCGGTGCCGTGTACTACTCGCTGCGCGACCGTTTCGGGATCTAAGCTTTACCTCGCCGGTGGCATCCCCCAAAAGGTGCCGCCGGTTTTTTATCTCAGCCGCACCGCAAATCCTCTGTAGGAGCGAGCTTGCTCGCGAAGGAAGTCAACGATGACGCGGGAAACCTGAATCACCTCGGCGCCATCGGGTTTTTCGCGAGCAAGCTCGCTCCTGCATATACTGCCGTTTATCGAACCTGCTGAGCATTACGAACAAACATGATTTAATAGCCGCCTTTCACGTTTCCGGGACCGGAAAACGGCGTGATCCGCGCCTGCTCTCCACCCTTCCATTATCCCTGTAGGAGCGAGCTTGCTCGCGATAGCGCCGGTTCAATCAACATCGATGTTGAGGCTAAAATCGCAATCGCGAGCAAGCTCGCTCCTACGGGTTGGCACATAAGGCTGTCATGGACACGGGCTCACGACTCAAATTAGTACGCGAAAGCTACAAAATGTCCCAGCGCGAGCTGGCCCGGCGTAGCGGCGTCACCAATGCAACCATCTCCCTGATCGAACAGAATCGGGTCAGTCCTTCCGTCAGCTCCCTGAAGAAATTGCTGGAGGGCATCCCCATGTCCCTGGCCGACTTCTTTACCTTCGATCAGCCACCGCGCGAACACCAGTACGTCTTCCGCGCCAACGAACAGCCCGACCTCGGCCGCCATGGCCTGCGCCTGCTGCTGATCGGCGCGTCCGTGCCGAGCCGGCAAATGCGCTTGCTGCGCGAGCAATACGCGCCGGGCGCCAGTTCCGGGGAAGAGCCGATCGTGCATGCCGAAGGCGAGGAGTGTGGGTTGGTGACCCGTGGCACGGTGGAATTGACCGTGGATGGCCAGGTGAGCGTGCTCAACGCCGGGGATGGCTACTACTTCCCGACGACCTTGCCGCACCGGTTTCGCAATATCGGGGCGGATGAGGCGGAAATCATCAGTGCCAACACACCGGCGAACTTCTAAAGGAAAAAGGGAAGTTGAATATGCCAGAAACGACAAGGCCCTGAATGATCAAGGCCTTTTTCTATACAATTGCTCAGTCACAACGCGAGGCAATCCTGATCAGCTCCTCGATCAACCATGATTAGGTCGGTTCTGCTCAACAAAATAGCGAACAAGCTCTAGCGCACTTGGACACTGTGGGTGCAAGGCTGCTTGGCGAATGCTGAAACCAAAGTGTTTCGTCATCTTCTTTGCAAATGCAGTTTTGTTACCCGGCCCACGTTTGCCCAATGAATTGGATATTTCTTTTAAACGATCCCATGGTTTGTTCTGCGTCTGCTCGGGCTGTTGCTCATTGAAGTCGTCAATTCCGAGCCATTTGTTCATGGCAAGTGAATCAGCCAGGAACCACCCCTCTAATGCTTTTACAGCGACGAAAATGCTATTTATTCGTGCGTTTTCGATGCGTTCTCTGACAAGGTCAACAGAGACTTCGTCCTCAAGATCAGTCAACACAACGATGATGTCTACCGCTTGCTGATTTAGACGTCCCAGATAGGCATCGATATTTTGCGGCAATAGGTTGCCGCCACCTTTGGCATTGACTACGGGATTGACCAACTCAAAATCGTTTTCCTGCAAAAAAGCTTTGAAGTCGGAAGATTCGATAACGATTTTTTCGCTATCACCCTCAACGATAAATCCAACCTTTACCATGGCAGCCCCCCATCAAAAAGATTGGTCAGCCACGCGGTATCCAACGGTATTTCCTTTTTATTTACTGCTGATTCTAAAGCACACTTGATCTTGGTTTTACCATCCTCTTTATTTACCAACCAAAGCTCTTCAAGGTCGAGGTTACGTACGACAGATTCGCTATGGGTAGTTATGAAAATGGGGTGCTCTACCGAAGCATTTTCACGCATCAGTTGTACTAATTCGCCGATTGCCTTCGGATGAATTCCGCGCTCTGGTTCCTCTATGATTGTCATGCCTGATTTCCCTGCCCGACTGAACACCGCAGTCATAATGCAGAGCGCATAAATTGTCCCATCGGAAATCAAACGTGCTGGGAAACGAGCTTTTGTTCCTTCTTCCTTGAATGTGATCACCGTAGAGCCATCCAGTCTCTGTTTTTCGGTGGACACGCTTTCCATGCCAGGTACGATCAGTTCTATCCATTCCAGAACCTGGTCACGAAAGCGCTCATTTCTCTCCAAAATTGACAACATCGTTGCCACGTTCCTGCCATGACTATCTAGCGTCGTAGCGTCAGCTGTTGAGCTGTCAGGCTCTTTAGCTTCTAGCGGGTCGATTCGAAATACTTGGATATTGGTGAGCATTCGATACAGTGGTGTATGGCTGAGCAGCATTAGCGCGGTCATGTCTTGCGCATACTCAGGTAAGAGCTGCATGCCATGCGTATCACTTAAGGTAATCCGTGTCTCATTACTGCTCTTGCGATCTATGATCTGATTGCCATCGATTTTTAGACTTTCAAGTACCTGAGGTACCCGGTCTATTCCGGATATTTTCAGGTTGTAGTCGAATATTTCTCCATTGAGATTGATTCTGATGGCAAACGAGATTGTCGTGCGCTTTTCCTTTCGATGCTTGAAGCAATGAATCTGCTGGAAACCTCCAAAGTCGCGGATCGCTTGTGCAGCCCCACGTTTTACTACCGCTCCCAGAAAAGCGAACGCATCAGTGATATTGCTTTTACCTGCACCATTGGAGCCGGCTAGAGCGGTAAAGGCTGGCGCATCCCTCAGGATAACGTTTGCCGCGCTCTTGAAGCCCTTGATCTCGAGGTATTCAATTTTCATCGCCAATCCTCAGCTTTCCTCAGTCACTGTATCCCCGCCCAGAAAACTTTGAGGTCAGGTGCATGAAATCAGTTTTCATAACGTGTTCCGCTCAATGGCCCCTGATTCTATAGACAAATTGGAATGTCCGCTCCTAGCCGAAATCGGCCAGCCACGATTAACTTTTCGGGATCCCGGGTCGAAGTGTGTCTTATTTTAGTTTTCGAGCTTAGGTCTCTTCGGTAAATCTCCGGTAGCTGCTTCGAAAATACGAGCCTGAGTAGGAAAAAACCGCCGAAGCGGTTTTCATGGTTAAGTCATCACTACCCTTTGGACACCTCAAACCCCCGCAACTCAATCACGCCAAACACATCCCGCACATCCTGAAGCAGAATCCGTGAGATGTTGGTGACGGTGTTGATGTCGTTTTCGGCGTAGTCAGGGAGGCTGGTGCAGGCCATGAGGTTGAGGTATTGCAGGACGGCGTTGAGGCGTTCGGCGGCGCAGTTGTGGAGTTCGCGCAGCGGGGCGTCACTGTCGATGAGGAGGACGGGGTAGCTGGTGGCGATTTGTTTCATGGGGGTGAAGCGGCGATGCGGATTGTTAGCAGTCATAAGCAAAACTTCCTCGTATCTGTAAGAAGAGCTACTCCCGGTCGCTGCGAATCGAATGGGGTGGTAGCTATGTGCGGGTTCGCAGACCGAGGATACGAGGAACCCGGCAGACCCGAAGATCTCCCACACACAGCCACCATAAAACGACAGATGGGCGCAGGTGCGACCTTCAGTGACGTGGTGGGCTTGCAAGGTTACTACACGTATCTATAGGGCTGCGAAACCCTATCGCCGAATTAGCCAGCGATTGCCCAACCATAAGCATCGATTTCGACGGCTGCAACCGGCCTGTAGGACGCTAAATGCCCCTGTGGCGAGGGAGCTTACTCCCGTTCGGCGGCTCTGCCGCCGTAAAACCGGGCACTGCAGTGTGTCTGAGGAAATGAGTTGCAATAGATGAGGGCTGCTTCGCAGCCCAGCGGGAGCAAGCTCCCTTGCCGCAAAGGGACAAGTCCTACAAATTTTTCAGACGCCAGGATTGAACGTTCGTCGGATGGCGGGTTGCTACCATCGCAATTGCCTGCCGATATCGACACGGCTGCTACGCTTGGTCGTTGCAGTACCCGAGCCCCATTCCTGCTCATGCTGCAAAGGTAATCACGGAGTGCGACATCCATTTCTGTCGGCAACCTGCACGGAGGCAGGCGATGGTGATCAAATGCTTGGCCGATTCGACTGCGGCGCAGGTTCCCGAGCCGCTCGATCGGGAAGAAATCGAACGGGTGCTGGCGCTGTTGCTGGTCAGCCCATTGTTTGCCAAGTCCAGGCGCATGGGCAGCCTGTTGCGCTTTCTGGTCGAACACGACCTTCAGCCATGCAATACGCCGCTGACTGAACACGCCATCGGCATCGCGGTGTTTCGTCGTGACCCGGCAGTGTATTGCACGGGCGATGATCCGGTGGTGCGAGTGCAGGTGGGGCGCTTGCGGCGCAAGCTCGCAGCGCATTACGCCGGTAACGGCCAGCAGGACCCGGTGCGTTTGTGCATTCCACCCGGGTGTTATCGCTTGACCTATCAGCGGCTGCGGCCCAAGGGCGTCGGCACTCGCCATCCTGTGGTCCAGATCCAGCCGTTTACCTGCCTCACCCGCGATGGCAACGACTTTACCCGGGGCTTGTGCGAGGAGTTGAGCTGCCGACTGTTCGAGTCGTTCGAGCAGGCGCAGACCGGGACCAATCATGTGTTGATGCGGGTGGCACGCAACAGCGAGCCGGTACCGGACTTCAAGCGTGGCGGGCGTTACAGCTTTTGCCTGGAGGGCAGCGTGCGGGTCGAGCCTTCGCGGGTGCGAGCGTCATTGCGCCTGGTGGATGTGGCGCAGGGGCGGATTCGTTGGTCGGCGCAGTTCGATCGTGATCGACCCTATGGCATCGCCACCCAGGAGGACCTTGCGCAGTCGATCTGTCGCTCGCTGACGGGCTACTTCGCCACGGCGGGCAAAGAGGAGTGAAAGGGCAACCGCAAGGTTGCCCCGGCATGACGGTTACACGGTTTTCCACTGACCGCCTTCGTAAAGGCGACCTGCGGTGTTATCGAACGTCAAATCGATTTCGATCGCCTTGGAGCGTGAGGTACTGAACATGGTGCTGGTTTGTACGTTCTGTTCGAACCACACGAGGATGGTTTCCACCGGGGTCAGCACGGTATTGCCGGTGACGACCTGGTTTACGGCCACGTAGATTGGCGTACTGACCTGAATGCCATCGATGCCGGTGGACAACTGGTTGACCCCCGGATGAATCGGCGCGTAGTTGTTCACGAAAGTCAGGGAAATGTCCGGGCCACCGGTTACCGCCGGGCTCAGCAGGCCGCTTTCATCAAGTGTCGAGGTTTGCCCCAGGCCAATGTTGACGGTGTTGGTCGAGACTTTGACTTGTACGTTTTCCTTGAACACGTTGGAGGCGAACAGCTGATACTGCGGCGTCCAGCTGAACTCGTTGTTGCTCAGGTAAGCGTCATAGGACTGCCAGACCACGTTGTAGTCGGCGTCACCCACTTTCTTGGCAAAGCACAGTTTGTAGCCGGACTTCTTCAGCAGCGTCAGGTCGCCGGCGGCGATTTCGATGGTGACGGTTTTTTGCGAAGCCGCCAGGGCCGACCTCAGTACCCGGCCGTAATCTGCCGCCTTCAGTTGCGTTGCACCCATGATCGACTTGACGGCTTCTTGCACATCATTGTGAAGCTGCTGGCTCTGTTGGCTGACAGCGATTGATTTGCTCATGGTTTCCCTCTTCCTTGGTGGTGTGTTGGGCAAACAATGGGCTGCTGGCGCTTGGCGCTGCAGTCCATTGATGGCTTCACTCTAGGGGCGAGGGGCAGGGCGGCTAAGTGTCTTGGTGTTACAAGCGGGTATCGGGGTTGTATCAGGGGCTGAGTCAGCGGGGCAGCCGATCGGCCGCCCCGCCTTGACCTCAGGCGGCCCGGGCATCGGCCCAGACGAAGTTCCAGCTGGTGCGTTTGCCCCTGGCGATCTCGATCAACTTGTTCTCGTACACCGTGTGATTGACCACGCCGGTGTAGGTCAGGGTGCGGGCGGCATTGCTCCCGGTGACCTCGCCCGGCTGGCCGCCCGACTCGATCATGGCTTTTTTCATGTCGTTATCCGACGGGGCGCTGCTCTGGTTTTTTTCCACTTTGACGAAACTCATGATTCACCTCTTCCGTGATGGGGGGATCGGTGCCAGTGCGGGCCGACAAGTCGACGAGCCTGTTCCACACCGACGGCCATACTCTATTGGCCAGTTCGGCGGCGCAGAAGTGACAACTGCGGCGCTGAGGTAACAATCGGGAAACAGCGCCAGGCATTGAAGTATCTTCGACGTATCAAGCGTGGATTCGCATCGAAGAAGGTTGCGGCGAGTATCTCGGGCCGAATGGAATTCCATACGAGGTATTAGACAAGCCCCATCCTTCGGCAAACGCCTGCAAGGCTTCGATCGGATGAGCGTAGACGGTCTGGCGCTTGGTGACTCGACGGAACCAACTCCGTGTATATCGTCTAAATTTCAGGGAATATTCCCCACCGCGAAGGAATGAATCATGTTCAGGACTCGATCATTGATTGCAGCTGTTACCTGTTTGACTCTGGTTTGCGGCTCGGTGACGGCGCTGGCCGATCCCGGTAATGGCCAGGGAAACGGGAAGGTCAACCATGGCAACCAGGGCGGTCATGGCAACAAGAACAAGAATTCCGGCGGTGGTGGGGACTGGAGCAATGGCCCGAGCATCAACCGTGGCAGCGTGCTCGAGATCATTGGCGTGAATACGGGCTACTGGAGCCCTGGGCCTGATTTGCCACCGGGTATTCAAAAGAACCTCGCCCGAGGCAAGCCGCTTCCACCCGGCATTGCCAAAAAACTGGATGGCCGACTGGTCGGCAGGCTGCCTCATTATGATGGCTACGAATGGCAGCAAGTCGGCACGGACCTGATCCTGGTTGCGCTGGCCACCGGGCTTGTCTATGAAATTCTCGACGGTGCGTTTGATTAAAGTGTGGAAGGTAGTCTTCCCGCTGACTCAAGGTGCTTCAGCCATTTGTCGTGGTATTTGAACTGTTGGAGGGATATCGCGTCATACGTCACGCGATATCAACCTCCTACGGAAGCCATCATGCTTTTAAAAAACAAGAGTCTCGTTGCTGTAATGTCATGCGCCATGATGCTTGCAGCCGCCCCGCTGCTCCCTGATGGCCTGTCGATCATGGGTTCCGCATACGCGAAGGATGGTGGCGGTGGCGGAAACGGCGGCGGCGGTGGAAACGGCGGTGGAAACGGCGGCGGAAACGGTGGAGGCCACGGCGGCGGTATGGGTGGCGGACACGCCGGTACAGGCCACTCCGGCAGTAACGGCCGCGGCAACGGGCTGGACAGCGACCATGCTGGCAAATCCGTGCGCGACCGTGGCCTGAGCGGGAACCACTACGGTAGTGAGCGCAATGACGATAACGGTCATGGCACCACGACCTCGGGTCTCGCCCACTCCGATACCCGTGGCGTCGCCAAGGCCAGCGCTATTTCGGCCTCGACACCAGGTGATCACAACACCAAAGGCTTGAGTAAAGCCGGGCTGTCGACCTCGAAAAAATCCCATTGAGTTCGTAGTTGTAGACATCGGTTTCTGAAAAGCAAAAAACCCGCTCAAATGCGGGTTTTTTGCATTTGGAATTTGATCGCCGGACATTACACGGACACGCAAAAGCGCCAGGGCGTTATCAGTGAGTAATGACAGGTTCGTGAACTCGGCTTCTACCTGCTCCATCTGCACTCACCAGGCGCCACCGCTCGCACCGGACAACGGGTGGCACGAGTGGTATCGAGGGCCGGCCTGAATGGGTCGCAGCTATTTCGCTAACATTTCAGCCTTGATATCCCCGCAGAAAATATCGACGTTGCCATCGGTCGCAGCCGTGCGCACGACCACCGAATACTTGCCGTCAAGCAGGGTCTGCAACGGCACAGGTGCGGTTCTGGTAAAAGACCAGCCACGTACGGCTTGGCGTTCGGTGTTGACGGTGTCGTTCATCGCGTAGGCGACTGACCCGGGTTGCTGGCAGCCGCCGTTATTGATGAAAGAGTAAAGACGCAAGGGCAGGATGACCCCGGTTGGAACACCGCTGACGAAGAAACTGAGCCCGGTTTTCTTGTCCCAGTCCGTCAACGTGACGGTGCCGATCTGACCGGCGTTCTGCCGGGTGGCGACCAGGGGGACGTTCACGCCGTGAGTCGATGAAGTGGTGCAGCCGAAAAGGCTTGCCGCAACCATCAGTGCTGCCAGTGAGGTTTTGAGCTTCATTGCCAAACTCCTGAGCTGAAGAACTGCAATGGGGGGAGTTAGCCGGTATAGCTCATTTATCGCTTTCATGACGTCGTCCCTATAAGGCTTTGCATTTTTGACCGGTGAGGGTGGGGCGTCTGTCCCCTTCGCCAGTCATCTGGCGGCGTGGCCGTGTAAACCGGCTACATTTGTAACTGGTCGAGCCGGCGTGGACTGCCTGCTGGCACACGCGCTTCGCTGCCGATGAAGGTTTGCGGTGGTTACGCGTGCAGTTAAAGGATTGTGCGGTCAGTTGAGTCTACTCATCATCCGCATGGGACGATTTACGACTGGAGCGACTCATGAATCAACAAGGCAGCCATCCGCAAGAGCGCAGTCCTGGCACTCCACCGCGGGGTACCGTGCGCAGCCTGTTGGTCCCGCAATGGCTCGACAATTACCGGCCCGACTGGCTGCGAGGCGATGTGGTCGCCGGGCTGACGGCAGCGGCGGTGGTCATTCCCAAGGCGCTGGCGTACGCCACCATTGCCGGTCTGCCGGTGCAGGTCGGGCTGTACACGGTGCTGGTGCCGATGGTGATCTATGCCGTGCTCGGTACGTCGCGCCCGCTCAGTGTCAGCACTACGACCACCCTGGCCATTCTCGCCGGTTCCGCCTTGGGCCAGATCAGCCCCACTGGTGATGCGGCGACCTTGCTCGCGGGCTCCGCCACGCTGGCCCTGATGGTGGGCGCGATCCTCATCGTCGCGGGATTGCTGCGCCTGGGCTTCGTCGCCAATTTCATTTCCGAACCGGTGCTGGTGGGCTTCAAGGCCGGCATCGGCGTGGTCATCGTGCTCGACCAGCTACCCAAACTGCTCGGTACTCACATCGACAAAGGTGGTTTCCTGCACAACCTGGTGGCCACGGTACAGAGCGTCGGTCACGCCTCGCTGCCGACGGTGACGGTCGGCGTGTTCATGGTCTTGCTGCTGGTCGGCATGAAGCGTTTTACGCCACGACTGCCCGCACCCTTGATTGCGGTGGCGCTGGGCATCCTTGGCATGAGCCTGTTTGGCCTGGAGAGCTTTGGTGTGTCCGCCGTCGGCCTGGTGCCGATCGGATTGCCTGCGCCGACCCTGCCGGTGTGGTCGCTGGCCGAAACCCTGTGGCCTTCGGCGATGGGCATCGCGCTGATGAGTTTCACTGAAACCATCGCGGCGGGGCGCGCGTTCGCCCGCAGTGACGAGCCCGCGCCACAACCGAACCGGGAGCTGCTGGCCACCGGCGTTGCCAACATCGGCGGCGCATTTCTCGGGGCCATGGTCGCCGGTGGCGGGACCACTCAAACCGCTGTGAACCGTTTGGCCGGCGCCCGTTCGCAACTGG
This sequence comes from Pseudomonas sp. A-B-19, assembly GCF_019947515.1. Classification (NCBI taxonomy): domain Bacteria; kingdom Pseudomonadati; phylum Pseudomonadota; class Gammaproteobacteria; order Pseudomonadales; family Pseudomonadaceae; genus Pseudomonas; species Pseudomonas sp. A-B-19. The sequence goes on along the minus strand of NZ_JAGYGN010000049.1, from coordinate 6,464 downwards.
CCGCGCTGGTCACCGCAGCACTGGCTTTGGGTACTTGCCTGCTGCTGGCGCCGCTGATTGGCCTGATGCCCAACGCCACGCTCGCTGCCGTGGTGATTGTGTATTCGGTGGGCCTGATCGAGCCGGCGGAGTTTCGCGAGATCCTGTCGGTTCGCCGTACCGAATTTGCCTGGGCCGTGGTGGCGATGATCGGCGTGATGCTGTTGGGCACGCTGCAAGGGATCGTCGTGGCGATTATCGTCTCGTTGCTGGCCCTGGCGTATCAGGTCTCGGACCCGCCCGTGCATGTCCTGGGACGCAAGCCCGGCACCAATGTCTATCGCCCGCAGTCCGACGACCACGTCAATGACGAACACTTTGACGGGCTGCTGTTGCTTCGGCCTGAAGGGCGGATTTTTTTCGCCAACGCCGAGCGCATCGCCGAAAAGATCCGGCCGCTGATTGATGGGGCGACCCCCAAAGTCGTGGTCCTGGACCTGCGCAGCGTGTTCGACCTCGAATACACGGCCCTGAAAATGCTCACCGGAGCGGAACAGCGAATGCGCGAAAAAGGCATTTCATTGTGGCTGGTGGGCATGAGCCCGGGCGTATGGGACATGGTCATCAAGGCACCCTTGGGCCATACGTTGGGCGAGGCGTGCATGTTCCTGAATCTGGAGCAGGCGGTTGAACACTACCAGCGCAGTCGAGGCTGAATGAACGCGGCCGGGCGCACTCCGGACGCCGTGTAACGCATTGAAGGAGGTAACGGGCATGGCAAAGAAGAAGGCAGCACCGAAAAGCAAACCGGTCGAAGGCGACAAGCTCAGGAACAAGGTGTATCTCGAGGAACTGGCGAAGCTGCACGTCGAGCTGGTCAAGCTGCAGGAGTGGGTGCAGCACACGGGCGCGAAGATTTGCATCATCTTCGAGGGCCGTGACGGTGCCGGCAAGGGCGGGACCATCAAGGCGCTGACCGAACGGGTCAGCCCGCGAGTGTTCCGGGTGATGGCGTTGCCGGCACCCACCGACCGGGAAAAAAGCCAGATGTATTTGCAACGTTATCTGCCGCACCTGCCGGCGGCCGGTGAAGTGGTGATCTTCGATCGCAGCTGGTACAACCGCGCCGGTGTCGAGCGGGTCATGGGTTTTTGCAGCGAAGAGCAGGTGCGCACGTTTCTCACCGTGGCGCCGCGCGTCGAGCAGGCACTGGTCGAATCGGGAATCATCCTGATCAAGTACTGGCTTGAGGTGAGCCAGGAAGAACAGACCCGACGCCTCAAGGCGCGTATCACCGACGGGCGCAAGATCTGGAAGCTGTCACCCATGGACCTCAAGTCCTACAACCGCTGGTACGACTACTCCCGTGCCCGGGACGACATGTTCAAGTATACCGACACCAGATTCGCCCCTTGGCGGGTCACCAACTCCAATGACAAGCGGCGGGCGCGGCTGAACATCATCAGTGATGTGCTGAACAGTATTCCTTATGAAGAAGTACCGCGGGCGAAAGTGAAGCTGCCCAAGCGCCAAAGTCCCGGCAACTATCGGGATCCGAACTATCCATACAAGTTCATCGCGGAAAAGTTCTGATCGATGCATTGGGCAGGAGCCGGCCCGCGCCGGCTCCTGCCGCCTGACATCAGGCCTTGATCACGTACCCATACGCCCGGGTACGACCGCCTTCCTGCTTCAGGTACACCCCCTGCAACTCCGGCGTGAAACCGGGCAAGCGGTTGATGCCTTCTTCCAGGACCAGGAAGTACTTGAGCGCCGCGCCACCCCAGATCTCACCCGGCACTACACACAGCACACCGGGCGGGTAAGGCAACGCACCCTCGGCGGCAATGCGCCCGTCAGCCTCCGCCAGCGCCACCAGTTCGACGTTGCCACGGATGTACTCGATTTGCGCTTGCTGCGGGTTCATGGCCTTTTTTGGAAAGTGTGCCTTGCGGAACATGTCCTTCTGCAATTGCTGCACATTGTGGCTGCGGTACAGATCGTGCATTTCCTGGCAGAGCTGGCGGATGGTGTAGTCGCGGTAGCGTTCCTGGTGCTGCGCGTAGATGGCCGGCAGCACCCGGCTCATCGGTGCGTCGTCCTGAACGAAGCGTTCGAAGCGGGCGATCTGTGCCGCCAGGTGGGTCATCTTCGCCCAGTCTTCGGCCGGCGTGAGCAGGAACAGGATCGAGTTCAGGTCGCACTTTTCCGGGACGATGCCGTTCTCGCGCAGGAAATTGGCCAGGATGCCGGCGTGAATGCCGAAGTCGGTGTAGCTGCCGTCCACCGGGTCGATGCCCGGCGTGGTGAACAGCAGTTTGCAGGGATCGATGAAGTACTGCTTCTCGGCGTAGCCGGCAAAGGCGTGCCAGCGGTCCTTGGGATGGAACTCGAAAAAGCGGATATCGCTGGCGATTTCTTCCGTTGGATAGTCCTCCCACGCACGCCCTTCAATGGTATCCGGCACGAACGGGCGGACCAGGGTGCAGGCTTCGAGGATCAACTTGCGCGCTTCGATACCGAACTTCACGCAGTCTTCCCACAGGCGCAGGCCGCTGCGGCCTGAGTGGATGCGCGCGTTGACATCCAGCGAGGCGAACAGCGGGTAGAACGGGCTCGTCGAGGCCCGGGCCATGAAGGCATTGTTGAGCCGGTGATGGTTGCAGTAGCGGGCCTGCCCCTTGATGTGCCGGTCTTTCTTGTGGATTTGCGAGGCCTGGGAGAAACCGGCCTGCTGTTTGTGCACCGACTGGGTGACGAAGATGCCCGGGTCGTTCTCGCCCAGATCGAGCAACAGCGGCGAGCAATCCTTCATCATTGGAATGAACTGTTCGTAACCGACCCACGCCGAGTCGAACAGGATGTAGTCACACAGTTTGCCGATGCGGTCGACCACTTGCCGGGCGTTGTACACGGTGCCGTCGTAAGTGCCCAGTTGAATGATCGCCAGGCGGAACGGCCGTGGCAGCTGCGCCTTGTCCGGGGCGATTTCGGCGATCAGCTCGCGCAGGTAGTTTTCTTCGAAACAGTGGGCGTCGATGCCGCCGATGAAGCCGTAAGGGTTGCGCGCGGTTTCCAGATAGACCGGCGTGGCACCGGCCTGCAACAACGCACCCTGGTGATTGGACTTGTGGTTGTTGCGGTCGAACAGCACCAGATCGCCCGGGGTCAACAGGGCGTTGGTCACCACCTTGTTCGAGGCCGAGGTGCCGTTGAGCACGAAGTAGGTCTTGTCGGCGTTGAACACCCTGGCCGCATGTTTCTGCGCCAGCAGTGCCGGGCCTTCGTGGATCAGCAGGTCGCCGAGCTTGACGTCGGCGTTGCACATGTCGGCGCGAAACAGCGTCTCGCCGAAGAAGTCGAAAAACTGCCGGCCGGCCGGGTGCTTTCGAAAGAACTGGCCGCCCTGATGGCCGGGGCAGGCAAAGGTCGCGTTGGCGGCTTCGGTGTAGTGCTTGAGCGCATCGAAGAACGGCGGCAGCAGGCTTTCTTCATAGGCCTTGGCGGCGGTCTCGAGTTGGTTACCGTGGTATTCGACGTTGCTGGGGGACAGGTCGAAGATGCCGTTCACTTGCAGCAGCACGTCATTGAGGTGTTTGTAGACTTCCCGGGGGTGGGTGCTAGTGCCGGGGGACGCCACCAGGAAAATCGGGATATCAAAACCGGTGCGCTGAATGGCGTCGAGGGATCCGGCCAACACATCATTGACCGACACCACGGCCACGGCGACGTCGGTGAAGTCGGTGTGACTGAGCGGGACCACCTCCCGGGCGTTCAGGAAACAAGCGGAGGCGCCTTCACTGGCGGCGATTTTCAGGGCTTTCATCGGTGGTGTCTCCTGGCGGGCACTCAATTGTCCGCAGCTTTTTAGAGATCAACTTCCGGGGGAGCCTTCCAGTTCCCCTGATCGGAAATCGTGACACCACTGTTTATAGAGCATATTCCTGATCTGTCAGGCTTTTTACCCCGACCTTGCACATCTTGACGCCTCACGACCTGTCGGTCAGGCGTGTACCAGTGCAATCGTGAACGAGACCACGATCATGCACGCAAAGGCAAAATTGATATTCATGAAGTTTCCATCCAAAACATGAGTGACGGCGCCATCTTGAACAGGTCACAGGAAAATGAAAAATTCGGCGTAATGATTTGAAAGATCGAAAAAAATGATACCTGGCCGGTTCGTTGTTTTTGCGCCGGGTTGCAGATACTCTCGGGTAACACGCAATTACATGCATAAACGAGCAAAAACATGCACGACAACCATTCTGCAGCCGAACTTCCGTCAGTGCGCCGGCAAAAAATCCTGTTGATCCTCGAACGTGACGGCAAGGTCATGGCCTCGCAGATGAGCCAGCATTTCGCGGTGTCCGAAGACACCATCCGCCGCGATCTGGCAGAGCTGGCCAGCGCCGGCCTGGTGCAGCGGGTGCACGGCGGGGCTTTGCCGCGACCCAAGGATACGGGCAAGGACTATTTCACCCGGATCAGCGAAACCGACGAGGTGAAAACCCATCTGGCGCAACTGGCCGCGCAACGGGTGCAGAACGGTCAGATCGTGGTGTTCGACTCCGGCACCACCACCTTGCAGATCGCGCGTTCGCTGCCGGCGGACATCGTCATCACCGCGATCACCGCGTCACCGATGACGGCCATTACCCTGTCCGAATACAAAGGCATCAAGGTGATCCTGGCCGGCGGCCAGCTCAACCCGGCGACGCTGTCGGCCAGCGGTCACGAAACCCAGCGGCTGCTGGCGGGCATCAAGGCCGACCTGTTGTTTACCGGGGTCTGCGCGATACACCCGCAGGTGGGCTTGAGCTCACTGCACTTTGATGAAGTGCCGGTGAAACAGGCGATGCTCGACTGCGCTTCCCACGTGATCGCCGTCACCACCGCGGACAAGCTCGGTGCGGTGGAGCCCTTTGTCGTCGCGCCTTGCAACCGCGTGCACACGCTGATCACCGAACGGCATGTGGCGTCGGGCAATGTCGAGGACTACCGGGTGCTGGGGATCGAGGTGGTGCAGGCTTGAGCATTTTTCGCTGGCATTTGTATTGAATGTTCCGGCCCCTTCGCGGCGGTGCGGCGATCCGACAAGCCAACTCCTACAGGGATTGTGGCGCGTGTAAATGTTTGATTCAGAACATCAGGTGTACACCGAGGCCGATCAGCCCGCAGCCGATCAACACCTCGATTACCCCGCGCTTGAACCGCAGCAATGCAATACCCGCCACGATGGCGATCAGCAGCGAAGGCCAGTCCAGCCGTCCTTCGAAGCCCTTGGGCCAAAGCACGTGGTAGGCAAAGAAACAGGCCAGATTGAGAATCACGCCCACCACGGCGGCCGTAATGGCCGTCAGCGGCGCGGTGAATTTGAGTTCGTTGTGCGTCGACTCCACCAGCGGCCCGCCGGCGAGGATGAACAGGAACGAAGGCAGGAAGGTGAACCAGGTCACCAGCGTGGCGGCTATGGCGCCTGCGACAAAGACCTGGTCCGGGCCAAAGACCTGATGCACGTAGCCGCCGATAAAGCCGACGAAGGCGACGACCATGATCAACGGACCGGGCGTGGTTTCACCGAGCGCCAGGCCGTCGATCATCTGCGTCGCGTCAGCCATCCGTAGTGACCGACCGCGCCCTGGTAGACGTACGGCAGCACTGCGTAGGCGCCACCGAATGTCAGCAGCGCGGCCTTGGTGAAGAACCAGGCCATCTGGGTCAGCGTGCCTTCCCAGCCGAACAGTGCGGTGAGCATGGCCATGGGCAGTGTCCACAAGATCGCACCGATAACGGCCAGAAGCGCCAGCCTCAAGCCACTGAAACGGGCGTGTTCAGGGGTTGGGGTGTCGTCGTCGATCACGGCCGGACCGAAGGACTTTTTCGCTGTGCTGTGGCCACCGGTCCTGAATTTTTCCGGCGCCAGGCGTCCGCCGAAAAAACCGATGACCGCTGCGCCGAGCACGATCAACGGAAACGGCAAGTCGAGCACGAAAATGGCCACGAAGGATGCGGCGGCGATGCCCCATAACCAGCCGTTCTTCAGCGCCCGCGAGCCGATCCGGTGAGCCGCCTGCACCACGATTGCCGTGACCGCCGGCTTGATCCCGTAGAACAATCCGGCAACCACGGGCACTTCACCAAAGGCGATGTACACCCAGGACAGTGCAATCAGGATGAACAGCGACGGCAACACAAACAGCCCGCCAGCGATCACGCCACCCCGGGTTCGGTGCATCAGCCAGCCGATGTAGGTCGCCAACTGCTGAGCCTCAGGCCCGGGCAGTAACATGCAATAGTTGAGGGCGTGCAGAAAGCGCCGCTCGGAGATCCAGCGCCGGCGTTCGACCAGTTCCTGATGCATGATCGAAATCTGTCCCGCCGGCCCGCCAAAGCTGATGAAACCGAGCTTGAGCCAGAACAGGAAGGCTTCGCGCAGGCTGATGGACCGGGGCAGCGGCACATCCTGTTGGGGGATCGGGGAG
>NZ_JAGYGN010000048.1:0-26854 GCF_019947515.1 Pseudomonas sp. A-B-19 | reverse complement strand
GACCATAGAGCATTGGAACCACCTGATCCCATCCCGAACTCAGCAGTGAAACGATGCATCGCCGATGGTAGTGTGGGGTTTCCCCATGTGAGAGTAGGTCATCGTCAAGATTAAATTCCAAAACCCCTATCTGCGTACGCAGGTAGGGGTTTTGTTTTTGGGCCTCCGTCCCCCTCGAACGCTGTTCCCTGTAGGAGCGAGCTCGCGAAGAACGCCAGGACACCGCGCGGCCCCAGGCAGCCAGCGTCAGCGTTGACGACCCTCGTCGGAACGCTGCCCGGAGCAAGCTCGCGCCTACTGCCCCAACCGCTCCAGCGTGTGCGTCAACGGTTCCAGCGACACACAGATAAAACCATCAAGCGGCCGATTGAGTTCCTCCACCAGCAAGATGGTTGCCCCCGTCGACAGGGCACACATCAGCAGTACGACGACAATGGTGCCGTTGCATGGAGCAAACAGGCCGAACGAGCCGAAGATAATCGCCAGCCATGTCACCAGGATCACCAGCATCACCGGTGGAATCGATTGATTGGCCTGTAGCAGGGTCAGCCAGCGGGTGGCAAACACGCTGTCCATGTCCCGCAATGCCTTGGCTTTGAGCGAGCGCTGATCATCGTTGCCGGGCGTCAGTGACTCGACCTTGCGTTGCAGGCCTTCGGAGCGACGGATCATTTCGGGGCTATCGAGTTTTTCAATCTGCCGGTGATCGCGGGTCGCGAGCACTTGGGTGACTTCGGCGTAGTTGTGCTTGAGCTCGGTGCGGATGCCTTGGGTGTCGGCACCGTAACGGGCCAGCAAGCGGTCGAACTGAACTACTTTCGCCGCCGCGCCCTCCAGTTCGGCATTGGCCGTATCGAACGTGCCTTTGGCAGAGGAAACGAGCAGGCCGAGGACCAGCGCCGACATCGTTGCGATGAGGCCGGTGGCCAGCTTCACCACGGTCACGGAGTCGTCGCTCAGATGATGGCTCGGCAATCGCTCTCTTACGTACGAGCCCAGTAGCGCGCTGGCGGACAGGCAGGCGAAAACGATGAGGGCGATCACCACGTCATTCAAATTCAACCTCCGGTTGCGCTGCTATCCATGTGGCTAGTAGACGGTAGCAGACAGACCGGGAGTTGCCAGAACGCCCAACCTTTTCAGGTTGGGCATTTTTATGCCTCGAAGATTGTCGATCGACAAAGGCCGTTCACTGATCCTTTTCGCAGTTGACCATCCACGACACACCAAAACGGTCGACCAGCATGCCGAAGCGCGCCGCCCAGAAGGTGGTTTCCAGCGGCATTTGCACGTTGCCACCGTCCGCCAGCGCATTGAAGACCCGCTCGGCCTCGGCAATGCTGTCGACGTTGAGTGAAATCGAACAGGCACTCATTTTCTCCACGGGGCGATCCGGTGTGGTGTCCGACCCCATGATGGCCTGATCACCCACGTTCAGGCGGGTATGGATGATCAGGTTGTGCAGATCCTTGGGAAAATGCTCGCCTGCAGGGGTTTCACCGAAGGTCAGCATGGCTTCGAGCTGGCCTTGCAGGCACTGCGCATAGAAGGTGAAGGCCGCTTTGCAGTCGCCGTTGAAGATAAGGTAGGGATTGATTTTCATGGTCTGCTCCAGGTGCTCGAGTACATACATCGGTTTGGACGCCGGTATTTTCGGCGAATTCCGATTGTGTCGAGCCGACAAGCAAAGCGCTAAATCTTTGTCGACGCTTGTGTTTCTTTAGATGTTTTTTCGATAGGACGCGCGAGGCTTATTGCCTCCGGCACACGCCGTGGTGCCAGCACACGCTCGATGGCGCCGCTGACCATGCTCTCCAGCAGTTCCTCACGTTCCTGCTCTTCCAGCACATGGGGTGTCAGCCAGCTGGGAGCGCTGTTGAGCAGGGCAGCAATGGCATGTCCGGCGGCCAGCAGGCCTTGCTCGCTGAAACGAGACTTCGCACCGAGCATCTTCAATAACGTGCGTTCATATTGCTCGCGCAATTGCCGCACCCGAGCCTGTTGCTCTTCGTTCAGGCAACCGCTGTCGCGCTCCACCAGGCGGAAATGCCAGGGCATCTCCCGATGCAGGTTCAGATGGGCGCGGATCAGGCTGTTGAGTTTGTCGCGTTTGCCCGGAGCTTTTTGCTGGATGCGCCCCAGGGTGGCCAGCAGTTCCTCGTAGAACTCCTCGATCAGGTCGAGCAGCAGATGCTGTTTGCTCGGGTAATGGTGATACAGCGAGCCTGGAGAGAGCCCCAGGCACGTCGCGAGCTCACGCATGCCGACCTGGCCGAACCCCTTGCAGGCAAACAGCTCCAGGACCTTGTCCCGGTACTCGGCAAAGCGCGAGCAACGCTCAGGCATAGGCATGGAAGCCGCGCCCCGTTTTGCGTCCCAGGTAACCGGCGGCGACCATTTCCTTGAGCAACGGCGCCGGGCGATATTTGCTGTCGTTGAAACCGTCATAGAAGGCTTCGAGGATCGACAACAGGGTATCCAGGCCAATCAGGTCCGCCAGGGCCAACGGGCCGATAGGCTGATTGCAGCCCAGGCGCATGCCGGCGTCGATGTCTTCGGCGCTGGCCAGGCCTTCCTGGAACACCAGGATCGCTTCGTTGATCATCGGCACCAGGATGCGGTTGACCACGAAGCCCGGGCGGTTGCCGGCGGTGATCGCGGTTTTGCCGAGGGTGGTCGCCATGTCCAGCGCCAGTTGGTGGGTCGCGTCACTGGTTTGCAGGCCGCGGATGACTTCGATCAGGCCCATCACCGGCACCGGGTTGAAGAAATGCAGGCCGATGAAGCGCTCAGGCCGGCTGACACTGGCGGCGAGTTGGGTGATCGACAGCGACGAGGTGTTGGAGGCAATGACGCATTCGCTGCCGACCTGCGCGGCGATCTGTTGCAGCACGCGCAGTTTCAGGTCGAGATTTTCCGTCGCCGCTTCGATGACCAGTTGCGCGTCACCCAGAACGCTGTAATCGGTGCTGGTGCGGATCTTGTCGAGGGTGGCCTGTTTCTGCTCCGGCGTCAGGGTTTCCTTGGCGACCTGCCGGTCCAGGTTTTTACCGACCGTTGCGACGGCTTTTTGCAAAGCGCTTTCGGATATGTCGAGCAGGGTCACGTTGAAACCGGCCATGGCACAGACTTGTGCGATGCCGTTGCCCATGGTGCCCGCACCGATCACGCCGATGTTTTGCAGATTCATCTTCCCATCCTTCGATCTAACCCTGCGATACCTTGGCCGCGACTGCGGCCGAAGGCGTACTATTGCCGCGAGTCTAGAGCCGGCAGGGCGGTTGTCCTATGCCAAAACTGTTCAACGGCACTGGTGTTTTTTGCCATTCGAGTGATGAGAGAGAAGCGAACCAATGCGGGAAAAGGACTCGGTTGCCGCCTATTTCGTGCAGGCAATGATCCACGGACTCAAGGATGATCCGCAGCGTGTGACGGCCGTGCTCGAACAGGCGGGCATTGATCCGGCGGTCATGCACCAACCCACGGCACGGGTGCCGGCCAGCGCGTTTGCGGCGTTGTGGCTGATCCAGATCCGCGAGCTCGACGATGAGTTTTTCGGGCTCGACTCCCATGGCATGCCGCCGGGCAGTTTCGCCCTGATTTGCCGAGCCTTGATTCAGGAGCCCGACCTGCACAAGGCCATGCGCCAGTGCCTGGCCAACTTCGGCTTGTTCCTGCGCGACTTTCGCGGCTCGCTGGCCGTGCGTGGCAAGCGTGCGGTGATCAGCCTGGAAACAACCTCGACGGATGACGATGCCAGCCGGTTCGGTGAAGAAACCTTCCTGGTGTTGATGATCAGCCTGCTGTGCTGGCTGGGCGGGCGGCGCATTCCCATTGACCGCGCGGACTTCCGCCATTCGCGTCTGTCCCTGGGTGACGACCGCCTGCTGTGGGGCCCCAACCTGACCTTTGGTGCCGAGCGCACCGAAATCGAATTTGCCAGCCATTACTTGCGCCTGCCCGTGGTTCAGGACCTGGCGTCGCTGAAAGTGTTTCTGCGTACCGCGCCGCAATGGCTGGTGATCCGCTTCCGCAACCAGCATGGCCTGGCGTCCCTGGTTCATCAGCGCTTGCGCGGCAGTCATTACAGCGAGTGGCCGACGTTGCAGGCCTTTGCCCTGGAACAGCACCTGAGCCCCAGCACCTTCCGCCGCAAACTGGAGCGTGAAGGATGCTCCTATCAGGAGATCAAGGACGAAGTACGCCGTGGCGTGGCCTTTGAGCAACTGCGTCAGAGCGATGCGAGTATCAGCGATATCGCCGAGCGACTGGGTTTCCAGGAACCCAGCGCCTTCCATCGGGCGTTCAAGAAGTGGACCGGGGAAAGCCCGGGGCGCTATCGGGCTCGCTATCAGGGGGAGCAGGGCGAACAGATCGCCACCCTTCAGGAGTCCTGCGAGCCCTGAGCCATCGCCGACCCGGCCACTTGATGCGGGTTTGCCCTCATCAAGCCATCGAGGGCCTGGCGATACTGGCTGCCGCCCAGGCTCATGCTGTTGTTGTGTGTCCCGCCGGGTACCAGCAGCAGGCGCTTGGGTTCATGGGCGGCATTGAACAGTTGCTGGCTGAATCGTGAGGGCATGAACCGGTCGGCCAGGCCGTGCACCACCAGCAGCGGCATGTCGATGTCGACGATCTTGTCGATGGAGTCGAACTTCTGGGACAACAGCCAGCGCACCGGCAGCCCGTTCACCGGCAGATTGTCGTTGGCCACTTGCGCGACCGCATCGCCCAACGAAGTGAAAGAAGACTCGATGACCAGGCCGCGTACCGGTACGGGGACGTGCTGCTGTTTCGCCTGTGTGGCCAGGTCTGCCGCCAGGTCGACGGCGACAGCACCGCCCAGCGAATGCCCGTAGATCAGACGCTTGCTGGCGTCCGGTTGCATCGCGGTAAAGCGCTCCCAGGCGACGCGTGCGTCTTCATAAACACTGGCTTCCGAGGGTAAATCCCCTTTGCTTTGACCGAAGCCACGGTAGTCGATGGCCAGCACCGAATAGCCCATGGCCCGCAATTGCTCGATGCGAAACGCCTGGCCCGTGAGGTTCCAGCGCACGCCATGCAGATAGAGAATTGACGGCGCATCGCGGCGGGCGGCTGGCCACCACCAGGCATGCAGGTTTTGCCCGGCCTTGAAGCTGGCGGGCTTGATATCGAACTCCTGAACGTCTTGCGGCAGGCCGCGATACCAGCCTGCCGTGCCCGGTTCGATGCGGAACAGTAACTCACGCTCTGTATATTTGAGCGCCCCACAACTCACCGGCAGGCCGACGACCAGCACGGCCATGCACAGCAACGACAGCCAGCGTCGGCGTAGGTGAGCGAGGAGGGGAGCAGGCATCGGACGGTCCAACAGAACGTGAAGCACGGGTTTTAACAGATGTGCCCGTGCATCAGGAGCGTTTTCCGACCATCGTTGCGGCGCAATGGATAGACATTGCTGCTTGCCGGGGTCGGCGTTGGGTCAGTCCACGCGCAGGACAATCTTGCCGATGTGATCACCCGCCTCCATCCGGGTGTGGGCCTGTGCCGCGTCACCGAGCGGGTAAACCTGATCGATCATCGGCAGGCAGCGCCCGGCGCTCAGCACCGGCCATACGCGTTCGTGCAATTGGCGGGCAATGGCGGCTTTTTCTTCCCGGGTCCGCGAGCGTAGCAAGGAGCCAGTGACGACGGCGCGTTTGGCCATGATCGTCAACAAATCGACGTCCCTGGCATGAGCTCCACCGAGGAAACCGAGCATCACCAGGCGACCTTCCATGGCCAGTGCGGCCACATTGTTGTTGAGGTACGAGCCACCCATGATGTCGAGAATCACGTTGACGCCCTGGCCTGCGGTTTTTTCTGCGATGACCTGCACAAAGTCCTGGTCGCGATAGTTGATCGCCCTGGCGCCCAATTCGCGGATCGCGGCGCACTTTTCTTCGCTGCCGGCGGTGGCGAACGCCTCGATGCCGAACTCGCGGCACAGCATCAGCGCGGTAGTGCCGATGCCGCTGGTGCCACCGTGGATCAAGGCGCGCTGACCCCGACGGGCATCGCCAAGGCCGAACAGATTGGCCCACACAGTGAAGTAGGTTTCCGGAATGGCCGCCGCCTGCAGCCAGTCCATGCCTGCGGGGATCGGCAGCGCCTGACTGGCCGGGACCACGCAGTATTGCGCGTATCCGCCGCCATTGGTCAGAGCGCAGACCTTGTCGCCCAACGCAAATTCGTTGACGCCCGCGCCAATCGCCAGCACTTCGCCGGCCACTTCCAGCCCCGGGTTCGGGTTCATGCCGGGTTTCATCGGGTACTGGCCGGCCCGTTGCAGCGCGTCCGGGCGATTGACCCCGGCGGCATGCACGCGGATCAGTATTTCACCGGCCCCTGCAACGGGCACAGGCACCTGGCGCGGTTGCAGGACTTCAGGACCACCGGGTTCGGTGATTTCGATCAGGGTCATGGTCTGGGGCAATGTCATTTCAAATACCTGTATCGAGTGTCAATGATTCGCTCGAGCGACCGAGCAATCGACTGCCCAGTTCCAGCAATAGCGCTACCACAATGGCTCCGGCGGCAATCATGAACATCAAGGCATGATGGCCACCACTGGCATTGAACAGCGCCGAATAAGCAAACCCCGAGACGGCCTGGAACGTCGCGAACGACACGGTGGCGCGGCTCCAGGCAATCTGCTGCTGGTGATGGTCGGGGATCAATTCATGCACCCGGGCCAACGCCAGCGGCACGATGCCGGGCGGGAAGGAGCCGAGGATCACCGCCAGTACAGCCAGTGCCGCGAACGAACTGCTGATCGATAAAAGGCCAACCGCCAACGCCTGTATGACCAGCACGATGCGAATCCCCGTTTTCGCGCCCAGTTGGTCGGCCAGAAAACCGTAGCTCACTGGCCCGACAATCGCGCCAAGGCCATACATCACCCAGATCAGCGCGCCGACATGCGCCCCGGCATCGAGCCCGCGGGCGACGTAATCCACCAGGAACACCATGGCCGGCACCAGTCCGGCGGCCATGAACGCGTATTGGGCGAACAGCAGGTAGACGCTCGGGTCGGTGGGGACAGGCGACGAAGTATCCGACGGCGCAGCGGCGACCGGGTGCGCAACGGTTGGCCAGCCAAACCAACTGGCAGCGGTGAGGACCAGGGCCAACACGCCAAGACCGAACCAGGTTTGCTGCAGGCCGAGGCTCAGCAGCGGCGGTACGATCGTCCCCGAGCCAGCAATGCCCAAGCCGATGCCAAGGAATATCGCACCGCTGGCCAGGCCCCTGCGGGTCGCCGGTACGTGAGGTAATACGGTTCCCGCCACCAACACCATGATCGCGCCACCGGCGATCCCCGACAGCAGGCGCCAGCCGAAGAACCAGCTCATCGACAACGGAAAACCACAGGCGAAAAACGCCAGCGTCACTGCCAGCATCATCAGGCGCAGAGCGGTCTTGTTCGAGGTCCGGCGTGCCAGCGGATGGCCGATCAGTGCGCCGATCAGGTAACCCACCAGATTGGCGGCGCCGAGGTACACCACGTCGCTGGCGGAAAACCAGTGGGCCTGGATCAGTGAGGGAATCAACGGCGTGTAGGCGAAACGCGCCAGGCCGATGCTGACCAGGCTGGCGCAGAAGCCGGCGAAGATCGGCAGCCAGATCGCGCGGGCTGCAGGAATAAGGGGAGCAGATGAGCTGTGCATGTGCATAGTCCTGTAGGGAACTCAGGCCTACAGCATATCGAGCTTCTTCGAAGCATTAATGCAGCGAATACGCGCTATGCTGATGCGCAAATGCATCATCGGGAGAGCACTGTGAATTGGGATGACGCCCGGGTATTTCTCGCGGTTTGCCGTGAATCGACGTTGCGTGGTGCGGCGCGGGTGTTGGGGGTCGACCAGGCCACGGTCGGCCGGCGCATCACGGCGCTGGAAAAGTCATTGAGTGCGACCTTGTTCCTGCGTACCTCCGAAGGTTACGCGCTGACGGCTGTTGGCGAAGCGGCGCTCAAGGCGGTGGAGAAAATGGAGCATTCGGCCCTGGAGCTGGAACGCCAGATCCAAGGCCTGGACGATCGCCTGACCGGCACGGTTCGCGTCAGTACCACCGACTCCCTGGCGATCGATTTCCTGATCCCGGCGATAGCCCGCCTGCATCGACAACACCCGGATGTACGGGTGCAACTGGACGCCACCACGCAGATTCTCAGCCTGGCAAAACGCGAGGCGGACATCGCCGTACGCAACACCCGACCGGACAACCCGGACCTGATCGCCCGGCGCATCGCCCGCTGGCCGGTGGGTCTGTTTGCCTCGCGAGCCTATATCGATGCCCACGGCGTGCCGGAGCCGGGGTCGGCGTTCGTCGGGCATGACCTGGTGGTGTATCAACCGTACTTGCAGGGCAACAAGGACCTGACGCTGGTCTCGGAACCGGTGGCGCGCGGGCGGATTGTCGCCAGCCTCAGCTCCAGCCTGCTGGTGCGCCGTTCGATTGCGGCGGGGATAGGGGTCGGGGAAATTCCGGTGTACATCGGGGAGAAGGAGGGGCTGGTCAGGTTGTGGCCGGAGCGCTCGCGGCCGTTGCCTTATGACATCTGGCTGGTGACCCACGCGGACCTGCGGCATACGGCGAGGGTGCGGGCGGTGATCGATGAGATTGTCGCGGGGTTTGCCGGGACCGGCGAATAATTCCAGGTGGCAAAAAATCCTGTGGGAGCGAGCTTGCTCGCGATGGCGGAGTGTCAGACAACATCACTGTTGAATGACACAACGCATCGCGAGCAAGCTCGCTCCCACAGGGATTTACAACAGCGGATGGGTTATGGCATTTGCGGCAGTTCCTGTGGGCGCAGGTCGAAGACCAGCACTTCGGCATCCACGCCGTTGTTCAAGGTCAGCGCCTGTTCATCACGAACCCGCACGCCGTCGCCTTCCTGCAACAACACACCGTTGAGTTCGACGCTGCCCCGGGCCACGTGCACATAGGCATAGCGGTTGGCGGCGAGTTCCAGGGTGGCGCTTTCCTTGCCGTCGATCTGGCCGGCATACACCCGTGCATCCTGACGCACCTTCAACGAACCCTTGGCGCCGTCCGGCGAGATGATCAGTTGCAAGCGCCCACGTTTTTTCTGGGTGCTGAAGTGCTCTTGCTGATAACGCGGTTTGGCGCCACTGACGTCGGGCACGATCCAGATCTGCAGAAAGTGCACCGGCCGGGTGCTGGAGTGGTTGAACTCACTGTGGGCCACGCCGCTGCCTGCGCTCATCAGTTGCACATCGCCGGGGCGGATCACCGAACCGGTGCCCAGGGTGTCCTTGTGTTCCAGGGCACCTTCAAGCACATAGGAGAAAATCTCCATGTCGCGGTGCGGGTGCTGGCCAAAGCCTTTACCGGCGGCGACGCGGTCGTCGTTGATCACCAACAGGTCAGAAAAACCCTGCTCTTTCGGGTTGCGATAGTTGGCGAAGGAAAAGGTATGGAACGACTTCAACCAACCGTGATTGGCCAGGCCACGATCCGAGGCTTTGCGAAGGGTCAGCATGATGAAATCTCCTTTCAGGACGTGAATTCGTCCGAGTGAGGAGAAGGTTAATGTTTATCAGGTGGTTCAATAAGTAGATGAAAATTGAAATACTGTCTCGATAAGGTTGACAGTTGCTGGGTGATAATCAGCGATTTTTTTCCGACCTTTGCGTCGTACTTGGCCATAATGCACAGTTCGCTCCCACAGGTGGATGGCGCTCGGCGCCCGACCTTATTTGATCCCAGTGAATTCCAATCCATGAAAACCGTGGCAATGGTGCTGTTTCCCGACTTTCTCCTGCTCGACATGGCCGGGCCCATGGAGGTGTTCTCCATCGCCAATCGTTATCTGAAACCCGACGATCACTATGTGCTGTCGACCATCGGCACCGAGCACGGCGCACTGCGGGCGTCCAACGGGGTGAGCGTGTATGCCGACCGGCACATCGATCAGGCCTGCGAGGGTTTTGATTTGCTGCTGGTGCCCGGAGGCCCCGGTGCCTACAACGAAAGGCATCCGCCGTTGCTCGACTGGCTCAGGCACAACGTCAGCCGGTCCGCTGGTTATGGTTCCATCTGCACCGGGGCGTTCGTGCTGGGGCATGCGGGTTTGCTCGATGGCTATCGCGTCACCACCCATTGGCACTACACCGAGCGGCTGATCAAGGGCTTTCCGAAGGCGAGCGTCGAGACCGATCAGATCTTCGTCCAGGACCGTAACCTGATCACTTCCGGTGGCGTTACCGCCGGGATCGACCTGGCCCTGTCGGTGGTGGCCCGGGACCATGGCAAAAAAGTCGCCCAGGACGTGGCCAAAGTGTTGCTGGTGGTGATGAAACGCCAGGGCGGGCAGGCGCAGTTCAGCCCGTTGATGGCGGCGGTGGCCCCTCACGAAACGGCGATTACCCGGGTGCAGAACCATGTGCTTGAACATCTCGATGAAACCTACAGCATCGAGCGCATGGCCGGCCTGGCCAACATGAGCCCGCGTCATTTCGCCAGGGTGTTCGCCCGGGAAGTGAATATGACGCCGATGGAGTTTCTGCAAAGCGCGCGCATCGATTGCGCCAGGAACCTGCTGGAAACCACCGAGTTGCCGCTCAAGACCGTGGCGTTCAAAAGCGGCTTCGGCAGTGTGCGGCACATGCGTTTTCTGTTCAGTGAAAAGCTTGGCCTGACCCCGACCCAATACCGCGAGCAGTTCAGCTAGCGCGTATGTCCGTCGTGCGCACCGCAATGGCCGTGACGCTCCCACCGTGGCAGTTGTACCGTCACCGAGGCCTGCCAAGATACCGCTGAACTCATTGCAAGGAAGGTACGGAGCCTGGGATGGACTCACGTACCGAGCCAGGCTTCCTGCGAGTGACAGCCCATGAATAGCCTCAGAGATATAAACAGCGAAGCGGTGCTGCAATTCGGGCCCTACGCTTTGCACCTCAGTCAGCGACTGGTACTGGAGGGCGATCGACCGCTGCGCCTGGGCGGCCGCGCCCTTGACGTGTTGCAGGTGCTGGTCGAGCACGCAGGTTCAGTGGTCAGCAAAGAAGAGTTGATTGCGCGGGTCTGGCCGCGCTCCGTGGTCGAAGAGATCAACCTGCGGGTGCACATTGCCGCCCTGCGTCGTGCCCTGGGCGACGGGCAGAACGGCCAGTGCTACATCGTCAACATTCCCCAGCGCGGCTACAGTTTTGTCGCTCCGGTACGGCATTCGCCAGAGCCTGTAGCGTTCCCGAGCGGGACCGTACAAAAGCTCCTGCACAACCTGCCGGCGCGGCTCACGCCGATTACCGGGCGCGATGCGGTTGTCGGCAGCCTGGTGCGGCAGTTGCCGGTGCGCCGATTCATGACCCTGGTCGGGCCTTGCGGGATCGGCAAGACCACCGTGGCGCTGCGCGTGGCCGAACTGCTGTTGCAGCACTATCGGCACGGCGTGTGGCTGGTGGACCTGGCGGCGATCGATGACCCGGCGCAGGTGACCAATCACCTCACTCGAACCCTTGAACTGAAGGTCGGCACCACGCTTCAGACGCTGGCGCAGCGGCATGCCTTGTTGGTGCTCGACAATTGCGAACACCTGCTCGAACGCTGCCAGACGTTGGTCGAAACACTGCTGCACTCGATGCCCCGGCTGTCGATCCTCGCCACCAGTCGCGAGCCACTCAAGGTGTCTGGCGAAACCGTATTGCGTCTGCCACCGCTGGCGGTGCCGCCGGCGTCAGGGCTGCGTAGTGTCGCCGAGGTCATGGGCTATTCGGCGGTGCAGTTGTTCGTCAGCCGTGCCCGGGCTCGTCTGCACGGATTCACCCTGCGCGAACAGGACCTCAGGACCGTACGGGATATCTGCCGACGCCTCGACGGCCTGCCGCTGGCGATTGAACTGGCCGCGGCGCAAATCGATGCGTTGGCGCTGGTGGGGTTGCAAGCGCAACTCGACAACTGTTTTCAGCTGCTGACTCAGGGCCGCCGCACAGCCGTTCCCCGACATCAGAGCCTCAAAGCCGCGCTGGACTGGAGCTACGAACGTTTGACTGCCGTGGAGCAAACCGTGTTGCAGCGTCTGGCGGTGTTCAAGATGGCGTTCACCCAGGATGCAGCGATTGGCGTGATCAGCTGCGACAGGCTGCCGGTGGCCGAGCTGATCGAGGTGATGGAGAACCTCGCGCTCAAGTCATTGCTGTCCCAGGAGCAGGGCGGCGGTGTGACCCGTTACCGCTTCCTCAATACCATCCGCACCTACGCATTGGAAAAACTCGAACTCAGTGGCGATTTGCGCGCCCTTGAAATGCGTTATGCCGGCTACATCAGTCAAGCGCGCAGGCCTTCAGGCGGGCAGGTGGCCTTGCAGCTCGTCGAGTAGCCAGCGAACCGTCATCAGGTCTGGCGTGGCAAAACCTTCGGTGAAGCGCTGGTAGACCGGTGCCAGCAGTTCATGCGCCTGTTGGTGGCGGCCCTGACGCTGCCACAGTTGCGCCAGCGAGGTGGCGCTGCGCAATTCCCAGGCCAGTGCACCCTGAGTCCTGGCCACGTTGAGGGCTTTGAGCAGCACGGTTTCGGCCGTCGCGGCTTTGACCGGGCAATCCGTTGCCAGCAATGTCTTGGCCCTGGCCCGCAGAATCTCTGCCGTGCTCCAGCCCGACGCGCCGTTTTGCGCGCGTTCGAGCAAACCATCGTCGACGTATGCCGAATCCAGCGTGACCATGATGTCTTTGATCAAACCGACGCTTTGGCGGCCGGTCGGCCGAACATCGGTGCCGCCGATCACCTGCGCGTAGTGTTGCGCCCAGTTGTAGAACAGTAGAACCGAGTGTTTCTGCGCCTGTTCCACCAGCAGGCGCAGGAGTTCGCGGGCGCTACGGGTGTCGCCGTTGTAGTAGGCGATCAGGCAGCCGGAGAGCGCCAGGGTGTAGCAGATCGACGTGCCATGGTTGATCTGCAAGGCGATGTCCAGTGCCTGTCGGGCCGCGCGCCAGGCTTGTTCCGGTTGGCCTTGCAGCCAGAGGATGCGCGCGTGGATGGTCAGCGCCGCAACGCTCTGGTCGTATTGCACGCCGAAACCATGGGTGAAACGGTTGAGATGACCGCTGTGGGCCATGTGTTGCTGCACCTGTTCGGCATGCTCCCCAGCCTGATGCTGGTCGCCGCAGAAGTGCAGGGCCAGTACCCGCAATCGATGCATGCTCAGGGACATCAGGGCGTCGTCCTGCTGCCCCAGTTGATCGAATTGCCGGCTCTGCTCCTGGGCCATCCGGTAATGACCGCAACAGAGATTGACCGCCAGGTGACCGGAAATCGCCCGTAACTGGCCTGCCACATCATTGCACTGTCGGGCCAGGCTGTGGGCGCTGACGAAGGCGCCGACGGTTTCGTCGGTAGCCCCCTGCGCGTGATAACAGGCGCTGCCCAGGGCCAGCATGAGGGTCATCTTCAGGCGCGGGCAAGGCTCGGGTGATTGCTCGAGCAAGGCCAGGGCCTTGCGCACATAACCGCCGTGTTCCTTGAGCAGTGACAACTCCTGCCACAGGGGAGTGGACTTCGCGGCCAGGCGTATCGCCAGTGCCTGCGGCCCTTGCGCGTGCAAACCCCAATCGAGGACTGCACGGATGTCCTCCAGAGCCCGGCCATAGCGCTCGATCCACAGGCCGGTCGATGTGTTCTCCCAGTCGTCCTGCGCCTGTTGCATCAGCGCCAGGCAGCGCTCGGCATGGCGCTCCCGCGTGCCGGGCAGGTCGGCGGTTTGCGCAAGCTTTTCCAGGGCGTAGCCGCGGGTGGTGTCGAGCAGACGGTAGTACACGTCTTCGTCGCCCACTTCCACATTGAGCAACGACTTGGCGACCAGTTGCGTGATTGAACCGAACACCGCGCGCGGTTCCATGTGTTCGCCGACAATCACCGCCGCTGCCGACTCCAGGGTGAAACCACCGCAAAATACACTCAGTCGGCGCAGGCAGGTCTTTTCGCAGGCAGTGAGCAGTTCGAAGCTCCAGTCCAATGTTGCACGCAGGGTCTGATGGCGTGCCAGGGGCGTCTGGCAGGACTGGTTCAGCAAGCGGAAGCTGCTTTGCAACTGCGCCAGCAAGCCGTGCAATCCGAAGTTGCCCACCTGCGCCGCTGCCAGTTCGATGGCCAGTGGTATGCCGTCCAGTCGATGGCAAATGTCTATCAGCAGCGGCAGTTCATCATCGGTCAGTTCAAAACTGTCATGACTGGCCATGGCCCGCTCGACAAACAGTTGCAGGGCGGAAAAGGTCATGGCCTGGGCGCGGTCGAGGACGGCGATGGGCGGCGGGCAGTCGAGTGACTCCAGACGCTGGACGAATTCCCCTTCGGCCCGCAGGCTCTCGCGGCTGGTGGCAAGGATGTGCACGTGCGGCGCACTGCGCAGAATGTCTTCGCTGAGCTGGGCAATGGCGTCGACCAAGTGTTCGCAATTGTCGATGATCAGCAGCATGTGGCGATCGCGCAAAGAGTCTGCCAGCCCGCTCAGGGGGGCATCGTCGTGCAGGGCCAGTTCGAGTAGCGTCGCCAGATGACCGTCAATCATCAGCGGGCAGTTGATCAGGGCCAGGTCCAGCAGATGTATGCCATCCCGGTAGCGACCGATCACTTGTTCGGCGACCCGCAGGGCTACGGTGGTCTTGCCGATGCCGCCGGGGCCGACGAGGGTGATGAAGCGCTGGCGGGGCAGTTGCTCCATCAGGTTGTCGACCAGGGTCTGCCGGCCGATCATGCGCGTGCGGCGCACCGGCAGGTTATGCCGGCTCGGTGCGGTATGTGCGGGCTCCGGTGCTTGCTCGGCCTGTTCCAGTGAATGCGGTGCGACGAAACTGTACCCGCGCTGGGCCACGGTGACGATGTAGCGCTGGCCGGCCTGACCGTCGCCGAGCGCCTTGCGCAATGCGGCCATGTGCACCCGCAGGTTGATGTCTTCGACCACGCTGCTGGGCCAGACCCGGGCGATCAATTGTTGCTTGCTGACCACGTTGCCGGCGTGTTCCAGCAGGATCAACAGGATGTCCATGGCGCGCCGGCCCAGGCGCAAGGGCTGGTCGGCCTCCATCACCAGGCGTTGTCCGGGGTAGACCCGGTAGGGGCCGAAATGAACAGCCTGTTCGGGGGAAAAGGTCAACGAGTCGCTCCTGTTGCATCCGTCTGGTTCGCGGTTTTCGAGCATATTCCTCAGGTTTTTTACCCAGTGCAATGCGCCGCCCGGATGACTGAAGGGGGCAGGCATTGACTCTAACGTATCGGCCACTGGCTGTCGGTCCCGTGATCATTGGGCGCGACAGACGGACAGCCGTTGCCGGGGCTTTTTGCGCGCCATGGAAATTTAACAACGTTTAACTCGTCGCGCGTCCGGTCTAGCCCAAAACTCGCTTCCTGTAGGAGCGAACTCGCGCCTGCAAAGGGACTCAATCCATCGCAAGGACAGAGCAATGAGCAACGTGGTGGTGGTCTATCACAGTGGCTACGGGCACACCCGGGTCATGGCCGAAGCCGTGGCCGGGGGCGTGGAACGGCACCTGGGCAGCACCTGTCGGTTGATTCAGGTCGAGGACGTGGACGAGCACTGGGAGCGGCTGCACAACGCCGACGCCATCATCTTTGGCGCGCCGACCTACATGGGCAGCGCCTCGGCGGCCTTCAAGGGCTTCATGGAGGCCACGGCGGCGTTCTACCTGGCCCAGCCCTGGCGCGACAAACTGGCAGCCGGTTTCACCAATTCCGGCTGCCTGTGCGGCGACAAACTCAACACCTTGTTGCAGATGGCCGTGTTCGCCGCCCAGCACTCGATGATCTGGGTCGGCCTCGACCTGCTGCCAGCGCGTTCCGGCACCGGCGCGTTCAACGGCCAACTCAATCGCCTGGGCAGCTCACTGGGCGCCATGGCCCAGTCGAATGTCGAACAATCCCCCGACGATGCCCCTCCGCCCGAGGATCGCTGCACCGCCGCGCACCTGGGCGAGCGTGTGGCGCGCCTGGCGGATCGCATGAACCCGCTATCGGTTTGATTCATACCCCCAACCCTCGTTAAGGAGGCATCACCCATGAGCACCTTCACTACCCGCGACGGCGTCGAGATCTACTACAAGGACTGGGGCACCGGTCAACCGATTGTCTTCAGTCACGGCTGGCCATTGAACGCCGACAGCTGGGAATCGCAAATGATCTTCCTGGCCTCGAAGGGCTACCGGGTCATCGCCCACGACCGTCGCGGTCATGGGCGTTCCAGCCAGCCGTGGTCGGGCAATGACATGGACCATTACGCCGACGATCTGGCGCAGTTGATCGAGTTGCTCGATCTGCAAAACGCCGTGCTGTTCGGCTTCTCCACCGGCGGTGGCGAGGTGGCGCGTTACATCGGTCGCCACGGCACCGGCCGCGTGGCCAAGGCCGGGCTGATATCCGCCGTGCCACCGCAGATGCTCAAGACCGAAGCCAACCCGGGCGGCCTGCCGCTGGAGGTGTTCGACGGCATTCGCCAGGCCTCGCTGGCCGACCGTTCGCAGCTGTACATCGACCTCGCCAGTGGCCCGTTCTTCGGCTTCAACAAACCCGGCGCGAAACCGTCCCAAGGCATGATCGACTGGTTCTGGATGCAGGGCATGATGGCCGGCCACAAGAACGCCTATGACTGCATCAAGGCGTTCTCGGAAACCGACTTCACCGAAGACCTGAAGAAGTTCGACGTGCCGACCCTGGTGGTGCATGGCGACGCGGATCAGGTCGTGCCCTACGAAGCGGCGGGCGTTTCCTCCGCCAGGCTGGTGAAGGGCTCGACCCTGAAGATTTACCCGGGTGCTCCGCACGGTTTGACGGACACCCATAAGGATCAGCTCAACGCTGACCTGTTGGCGTTCTTGAAAGGTTAAAAAGCCGGATCAAAAGATCGCAGGCTTCGCCAGCTCCTACACGGTTGCGTGCATGCCGGTAGGAGCTGGCGAAGGCTGCGATCTTTTGCTTTTAAGGCCATGCACCATCTGACAGCGCCAGGCAAACGGATTGATGCCTTCGCTGCGGGTGAAGATATGGCAGAAGTGCGCCTGATCGCAGAAGCCGCATTCAAGGCTGATCTGTGTAAGGCTCATGTCGGTGTAGCGGATCAATTGCTTGGCCAGGACCAGGCGCTGCTGGCGGATCCAGTCCTGGGGCGAGAGGCCGGTGCTGCACTTGAACGCGCGGGAGAAGTGACTGCGCGAGAGGGCGCAGGCCTGTGCCAGTTCGCTGACTTCCAGGCTGTCGCCCAGGCGTTCGAGGATCAGTTGCTTAACCAGTTTTTCGCGTTGCGGGCTGAGGCCGCCGGTGTGGGGCTTGCGTGGTTCGCTGGCAGATGCGCGGGCGGTGGTGTGCTGTAGGTAAGCCATGGCCATTGTCCGGTCGGGGAGGAAAAGCGCTGGCGCCCGGTTTGAGCGACCAGCACTGTTACTCTGGAAAAACAGTTCTGCGCTGAGGGTTTCATTGTTGGTGGCGCCCGCTATGGCTGACGAGTTAAACGTTGTTAATTCCATGCCCGAGGCTGTGAATACAGCACATCGTTGCAAGTGCGGGCGACGTCGATGGGCACAAGATGCGCAATATGGAACGGGCCACAACGGACCGTCGGTTGGATTGGAAAGGTGAACAGATGAAACGGACATGGCAGGGAACGCTGGGCGCCATCGGCCTGGTTTTGATATCCGCCAACGCGCTGGCCCAGGCGCCTGCGCAAGTGGGCACGCAAGTACCCGGTTACTTCCGCCTGGCGTTGGGGGATTACGAAGTGACGGCGCTGTTCGATGGTTATAACGACCTGTCGCCGAAGCTGTTGCAAGGCATGAGCCAGAGTCAGATCCGTGCGCTACTGGCCCGTCGTTCGATTGAAACCCCGGGCGTGCAGACTGCCTTCAACGCCTTTCTGGTCAACACCGGTAAACAGCTTGTCCTGATTGATACCGGGGCAGGGCAGTGCATCGGTCCTACCGCCGGCCAGTTGCCGGCCAACCTGCAAGCGGCCGGCTACAAACCCGAGCAGGTGGACGCCATCCTGATCACTCACCTGCACCTGGATCACGTCTGCGGTCTGGTGGATGGCCAGCAGCAACCGGTGTTCGCCAACGCCACGGTGTATGCCGCCAAGGCCGAAGCCGACTACTGGCTCGACCCGCAGGCATTGGCCAAGGCGCCGGAAGCGGCCAAGGGCTACTTCAAGATCGCCCAGGATTCCACCGCGCCTTACGTGGCCGCCGGCCGCTTCAAGACCTTCACCCCCGGCCAGTCTCCGCTGCCGGGTGTGGTCGAGGCGCAACTGGAAGCCGGGCACACGCCGGGCAGCACCACGTACCGTTTCACCTCCCAAGGGCAAAGCATCCTGTTCATGGGCGACCTGGTGCACAACCTTGCCGTACAGTTTTTGCATCCTGAGGTGTCGATCGGTTTCGACGTCGACAGCCAGCAAGCGATCAAAAGCCGCAACCAGGTGTTCAGTGCCGCTGCCGCGAGCAAGACCTGGGTGACGGCGGCGCACTTGCCGTTCCCTGGTATCGGTCACATCACCACCGAAGGCAAACATTTCGAGTGGGTGCCGGTGGAGTACGGACCGTACAAACGAGCGGCAAACGTGCCGTTGATCGAGTAAAGTTCACAGCACCCGCGCCTGGCCGACCACACAAGGAACCCGTGCCAATGAACCGTAACGATCTGCGTCGCGTCGACATGAACCTGCTGGTGATTTTCGAAGCCCTGATGTTCGAAAAGAACCTGACCCGCGTCGCCGAAAAACTGTTCATGGGTCAGCCGGCGGTAAGCGCCGCGTTGGGGCGTTTACGCGATCTGTTCGATGACCCGTTGCTGTTGCGCAACGGTCGCGGCATGGAACCGACGGCGCGTGCGTTGGCGATTCTCAAGGAGCTGCAGCCGGCGATGGACACCATTTCCGGCGCGGTCAGCCGGGCCAGGGAATTCGATCCGGCGACCAGTTGCGATGTGTTCCGCATCGGGCTGTCGGACGATGCCGAGTTCGGTTTGTTTCCACCGTTGCTGCGTCAGTTGCAAGAGGAAGCACCGGGCATCGTCGTGGTCGTGCGGCGGGCCAATTACCTGTTGATGCCGGCGCTGCTGGCGTCGGGGGAAATCTCGGTGGGCGTGAGTTACACCACGGATCTGCCGGCCAATGCCAAGCGCAAGAAACTGCGCGATATCCCCTGCAAAGTGCTGCGTGGCGACACCCGACCTGGAACGCTGACCCTGGACGAGTACTGCGAGCGGCCCCATGCGATGGTGTCGTTCTCGGGGGACTTGAGCGGCAATATCGATGTGGATCTGGCGAAGGTCGGGCGCAGACGTCGTGTGGTGCTGGGGGTGCCGCAGTTCAGTGGGTTGCGGGCGTTGCTCGCCGGGACCGAGATGATTGCCACCGTGCCGGATTATGCGGCGTGTGCGTTGGTGGAGGGGTGCGGGTTGCGGGCCGAGGATCCGCCTTTCGAGATTGAGGCGGCGCAGTTGTCGATGGCCTGGAGCGGGGTGCATGACAATGATCCGGCGGAGCGGTGGTTGCGGTCGCGGATCGGTGAGTTCATGTCTGTGGCTTTGGATGTTTCCTAGGGGTTGACCTTGGCGGCCTCTGGGCCGACCAAAAGGGCGGAACACGTTGCTCAATATATAGCCATCGCGAGCAAGCTTGCACCCACAGGGATCTTCAGTGGCCACAAGTCCCGAGTAAAACCGGGGACCCGATGTGGGAGCCTGCCCGCCGACCATTCTTTACGATTGGTCTGGTATTCCTCGCCCGCGAACCGAAAACATCTACACCGGCAATCGCAACTGCGCACACAACCCGCCACCCTCACGATTGCTCAAGGTCAACGACCCTCCAATGGCAATTGCCAGTTGCTGGGCAATTGCCAGTCCCAGCCCGGTGCCGCCGGTGCTGCGGTTGCGGGAGTTTTCCACGCGGTAGAACGGTTCCATCACTTGCTTGAGTTCTTCCTCGGCGATCCCCGGGCCGCGGTCGAGGATCCTGATCGACAGGTAGCCATCGGCCTGCTTTTCCACCTGCAACTCGGCGGCACCGGCAAATTTCAATGCGTTGTCCGTGAGGTTGACCAGCACCCGGCGCAAGGCGTGGGGGCGGGTGTCGATGACGGTGGCGCTTTTGCCTTCGAGCTGAACGTCCTTGCCCATGTCCTGGTAGTCGAACACCAGGCTGTCGAGGAACGAGTCGAGGTCGGTGCGGCGGTTTTCTTCGGTGGCGCCGTGGATGCTGCGGGCGTAGGCGACGCCTTCGCGGACCAGGTGTTCCATCTCGCTCAGGTCGTTGCACAGTTTGTCTTTTTCGCTGGAGTCGTCCATGAACTCGGCGCGCAGTTTCATGCGGGTGATCGGGGTTTGCAGGTCGTGGGAAATCGCCGCGAGCAACTGCATGCGTTCCTTCAGGTACGCGGCAATGCGTGCCTGCATCGAGTTGAAGGCCTTGGCGGCATGGGCGACTTCGGTCGGGCCCTTTTCGTCCAGGAGCACCGGGTGTGCGTTGGGGTCCAGGGTTTCAACGGCTCCGGCGAGGCGGGTGAGGGGGCGGATGGCGATTCTGACCGCCAGCCAGGAACAGGCAAGCATCAGCGCCAGTTGCCCGAGCAGCACGATGGGCAGCCAGGGCGACAACGGGACCATTGCCGGGCGGACGTCAATGGTCAGCGGGCTGCCATCCGAGAGGTTCAGGTGCACCTGAAAGTGTTTTTTCGGCCCGGGAAGGTCAGTAAAGGTCATCGGGTAATCGTGACCGATGGCGTCTTTGATCGAGGCGATGGCAATGGGCGTATCGGGCATGTCGCTGCGTATGGGCGTGCCCGGCGAACCCTCATTGAGCAGGTAGCCGTAATTGCGCCGCTCCAGTTGTTGCAGCCAGCCGGCTCGCTCGTTGGCGGGCAAGCGGTCGAGGATGGCTATAGACGTGGAAACGTCGGTTTCCAGGTTGCCGAGCATGGTGTTCTTCGAGGATTCGTAGCGCTCGTAGTACTGTGCGCCGAAGGACAGCGCCTGGGCGAGGATCAGGCCGACCAGGAAAATCAGCGACAGCCGCGAGGCCAGGGTCCGCGGCCAATGCAGCGCCTGCGTCATGATTGATCGCCCAGGATTACCACCGGCAGGGAGAACACATAGCCCTCGCTGCGCACGGTCTTGATGTAGGCCGGTTCGCGGGCGTCGTCCAGCAGGCGCTGGCGCAGGCGACTGACCAGCAAGTCGATGGAGCGGTCGAACAGGTCGGCATCGCGGCCCTGGGTCAGGTTCAGCAACTGATCACGGTTGAGCACTCGTTGCGGATGATCGAGAAACACCCGCAGCAATCGATACTCTGCACCGCTCAGGGCAACCATGGTGCCGTCTCCATCGAGCAGGTGCCGGGCCGAGGTGTCCAGGCGCCAACGGCCGAAGGCCAACAAGCGGCTGGCTTCGGTCACCACCAGGTTCGGCGGCAGCATGCGGGTGCGCCGCAGCACTGCGTTGATCCGCGCCAGCAGTTCACGGGCAGCGAATGGCTTGACCAGATAGTCGTCGGCACCCATTTCCAGGCCAAGGATACGGTCGGTTTCATCGTTGCGGGCGGTGAGCATCAGCACCGGCGTGGTCTTGTGTTTGCCGGCGCGCAATTCTCGGCAGAGCAGCAGGCCATCGTCTCCCGGCATCATG
This sequence comes from Pseudomonas sp. A-B-19, assembly GCF_019947515.1. Classification (NCBI taxonomy): domain Bacteria; kingdom Pseudomonadati; phylum Pseudomonadota; class Gammaproteobacteria; order Pseudomonadales; family Pseudomonadaceae; genus Pseudomonas; species Pseudomonas sp. A-B-19. The sequence continues at coordinate 5,182 of NZ_JAGYGN010000048.1, read as the reverse complement.
ATGTCCAGCACGATCAGGTCCACCGGGGTGGTTTCCAGAAAAGCGCGCATCTGCCGTCCATCCGCGACGACGGTAGTGCGCAAGCCGTTTTTCTTCAGGTAGTTGCCTACCAGTTCGCGGATTTCGCGGTCATCGTCAACGATGAGGATGTGATCAACGTGATCCATTGGGCCAAACCTCTGGTAAATGGGGAATGCCACACAGTCTATCGAGCCTGGGCGGGATCGCCTGCCGTCCTTTGTATTGCAGTGTATCTGGCTTGCATGAGGATACACGCGAAGGCAAAAAAGCCGATTTTCAACAGTTTTGTATTGCTCTGTATCTGCGCCCGGTTCTGATACGCAGCGATTGATTCACACCGATTTCCGACACAGCCGAGATACCTCGCAAGCTTTTAATAGGTTCCATCGAGGCAAACCAGACCGCCTCGGATCAACCAACGATCAACCCGTTGAAACCTTGAGGAACTCGCCATGAACAACGTTACCCGCTTTTTGACCGCCATCGCCTTTTCCGTCGCCGGTGCTGCCACCCATGCCAATGCCGCTGTCGAGCAAAGCGCCTGCGCCAGCAACACTTGCTTCCAGCTCACGCCGGTGGCAGAGAAGGGCAGCCATGGCTTCCTGGCGCAGGACGGTTCCAGCCGCACGCCGCAGGGGCAGTTGCTGGATGAGCAGACCGCTTGAGAACACCCCCCGACCCACTGTAGGAGCTGGCTTGCCAGCGAAGGCGGCCTTGCAGGTGACATCTGTATTGAATGTGCCGACGTCTTCGCTGGCAAGCCAGCTCCTACAGTAGTGATGTGTTGCCCTTTAATTTGCATCAGGTGATCCCATGTTACTCATCGCTTTGCTGGGCGGCATATTGACCGTCCTCAGCCCGTGCATCCTGCCGGTCGTGCCATTGCTGTTTGCCGGGGCCGACCGCACACGCTCCTCGATCCTGCTGACTCTCGGTGGCATGGTCCTGACCTTCGCCCTGGTCTCCAGCCTGGCCGTGGTCAGCAGCGAGTGGGTGATTCAGGCCAGCAACACCGGCCGCCACGTAGCGCTGGTGGTGATGGTGCTGTTCGCCCTGTCGCTGATCTTCGCCCGGGTCGGTGACTGGCTGGCCCGTCCCTTCGTGTGGCTGGGCAATCGCATCGACCCGAACTCGCGCAAGGTGTCCGGGCCGCTGGCTTCGATCATGATCGGTGTCGCCACCGGGTTGCTCTGGGCACCGTGCGCCGGGCCGATCCTCGGAGTGATTCTGACCAGCGCCATGCTGCAGGGTGCGAACGCCGGCACCAGTCTGTTGTTGGTGGCCTATGGAGCGGGCAGCGCGCTGTCCCTGGGCACCTTGATCTTTGCCGGTCGCGGCCTGGTCAATCGCTTGAAACCGTCGATTCCGGTCACCGGCTGGTTGCGCCGAGGCGCCGGGGTTGCGGTGCTGGCCGGGGCGGCAGTGATTGCAACGGGGGCCAACGACCTGTTGCTGGCCAATACTTCTTCGCAAGGTGTCAGCAGTGTCGAGAAGGGCGTGCTGGAGACCGTGCCGAAAGTCGTCGATTACCTGGTCAGCAAGGTCAAGGCCGACAGCACCATGGGCAACGCCCAGGGCGCCATGCCGTCGCTGTCCGGCGCAGTGGACTGGCTCAACTCGCCCGCACTGAGCAACGAAGCGCTGAAAGGCAAAGTGGTGCTGGTGGACTTCTGGACCTTCGATTGCATCAACTGCAAGCACACCCTGCCGTATGTGAAGGACTGGGCGAAGAAATACGAAAAGGACGGACTGGTAGTGATCGGCGTGCACACGCCCGAATACGGCTTTGAACGCATCATCGACAACGTCAGGGCCAAGGTGAAGGAGTACGGCATCACCTACCCGGTGGCGATCGACAACAACTACGCGATCTGGCGCAACTTCGACAACCAGTACTGGCCGGCGCACTACCTGATCGATGCCAAGGGGCAGGTGCGTTACACCCACTTCGGTGAAGGCAGCTACGACACGCAGGAGCAAATGATTCAGCAGTTGCTGGAGGAGGCCAGGGCCGGCGCGCCAGCGGCGTAATCCACTCGATCAATGGCTCACAGGTCTCGAGCCATGAACCATTGATCTTTTTCCCACGCTTCAAAACGCTCCGGCACCACCCAGCCGCGCTTGGCGTAATAGGTGCTCCGGTCCTGGGTGTGCAGGTAGATCCTCTTCTCGCCGCTGGCTTTGGCTTGCGCGCAACGTGGAGTCACCGGACGACCGGGCAGGGCTGACCGACGATCGGACAGGACGCCAACGCCGGTCAGGGCGATAGTTTGCCCACAGGGTGAGTGCCGCCCTGCCATCCACAACAAGAAAAGAGAGGTTGTCATGCCAAAGTTCGTCATTGAACGCGAGATCCAGGGCGCGGGCGCATTGTCGGAAAGGGATTTGAAAGCCGCTTCGCAAAAGTCCTGCCGGGCGTTGCGTGAGTTGCCAGAGGTGCAGTGGCTGCAGAGCTATGTCACCGGTGACAAGCTCTACTGCGTGTACATCGCACCGAGCGAGGCGCAGATCCAGGAGCACGCCAGGCTGAGCGGTTTTCCCGCCAATCGCATTTCCCAGGTCATGAACATCATCGACCCGACAACGGCGGAGTAAACCTTAACGGGTGTTCAGAATTACTTGACCAGTTCAGCTTGCTCCGGGCGGCGTTCCGACGATGGCGGTCGTTCAGTCACAAGTGCGGTGTCTGATACACCGCTATCGCGAGCAAGCTCGCTCCCACAGGAGATGTGTGGTGGTCAGGGCATCTAAATCACTACGGCACCACGCGCCTCCAGCAACTCGCGCAACACCGAGCGATGACAATGCGCTTCGTCCTCGCAATAACAGCCCACGGCCAGGGACGTCCGGTGGGACAGCGCAGCCAGCAAGTCCAGCATCTGACTGGCCGCCGGCTGGCTCATCTCGGCCTTGAATTTGCGCCTGAACACCTCCCAGGCCTTGGCATCTTGCGCAGCCTTGGCCTCGGCCACCAGCTCCGCGCTGGGTGACAGCAACGGCTGCCAGACATCATAAAAATCCCGACGGGCGAAATCGGCTTTCGGTACGCCACGGGGTGGGCGGCGTACCGTGCCCAGGCGCAATCCTTCGTCGGGACGGCGGGGGGATCCGAGTTGAACGATATGGACCGGCATGGCTACTTGTGCCTCGATTCGTCAAACCACTCCAGCGCCGTGCGCCACAGGCAGATGCCCAGGAAGTACGCCGACATCAGCAGCCACAGCCCCATCACCCACGGGTTGATCAGCGGGTGGTTGAGCACCAGCGACAAACTGCACAGCAACCAGATGGCCGTCACCGCGATATTGATCGGCATGAACCGGCGCACGCGAAACGGATGCAGGAATTTCATCCGGGTCACGGTCAGCAGGGCCAGGCCAATGACTGTAACGAGGGTGATCCACGGTGACGGAGCGATGATGTACAGGCACAGGGCAACCACATTCCAGGCGGCGGGGAAGCCCTGGAAGTAGTTGTCCTTGCTCTTCATGTTGACGTTGCAGAAGCAGAACAGCGACGACACCAGAATCAGCGACACGCTCAGCAGCAAGGTGTAGTCCGGCAACGGTATGTAGCGATAGATGAACAGCGCCGGGATGAACACATAGGTCAGGTAATCGATCACCAGGTCGAGGATCGAGCCATCGAAGCTCGGCAGCACTGACTGCACGTTGACCTTGCGCGCCAGCGCACCGTCCAGCCCGTCGACGATCAGGGCGACACCCAGCCACAGCAGGCAATGGGTCGGTTGGTTATCCAGCAGGGACAGGGTGGCGAGGAAAGCGGTGACCACGCCAGTGGCCGTAAAACCATGGGCACCCCATGCTTTGAGTCTGGCGATGTACAGGGTTGAAATCACGGGGGCGTTCTCCAGTGAATGAAGCAAGCCAGTTGTCACCTCGCGTACGGGGGCGGTGGCAAACCGGGTCGGGTTGCAGGTATCGACCGGGTATCCGGGAATAAGGTTCACCACCCATGAATCTTAGCTAAACAGACCGGACAAATCCGCGCTCGCGAAGGAGCGTCGGCCCAACGGTGCTGGCACGTTCACCTGCGAGGTCCATCGTTGCCTGACTGGATAACCCCCCTGCAAAAGAGAACCGGCGTCTGATCAGCACTGAAATCAAGCGTCACCGCGCAGCCTCCAGAGTCCTCTGGTGGCCTTGGCCCGCGCGCCTGAAGTTATCGCTGGAGAGCTGTTTTTTCACAAGAATGCCGAGCATCCGGCAATCAGCGCCGCAAGGTGTCGGTGGGTCGGGATGAGAAAGTGAAGGGGACGGTCAGGGAGGGAACCCCCAGGTGGCAAGGCAGCAAGCACCCTTGCCACCTGGGCGGGTGTTACTTGAGGAACGCCTGGAAGTCGCTGCCCAGTTTGTCGATCGCTACCTTGAAGTCCTTGGCGGTAATCATCTGGCTTTCGTTTTTCAGTTCGGTGCCGAACACCTTGCGCACCACTTTGGCCACGGTCTGGTTGCTCTTGGCGTCAACGAACTCGGCTTCGATGAACAGGGTGGTGTCCTGGTCGCGGTGACCGGTGGCGGCCTGAGTCGCGCCGACAACGGCTGCAACGGGTACCACTTCATACCACTTCATGCCTTCGTTCTCGGCGGTCACCCCGGTAATCGCCGCCCGCATGATCAGGGACCGGGCTCCCGCCGTGACGGATGAGGACGCGGGTACTACGCGGTACTTCTGACCCAGCGAGGCCTTGGCCTTGCTGGTCATGTAGTTCTGAATGTCGGTCAGCGTCTGCTGGTTGACCCGCTCATCGGGTTTGGGGGCCGGGTACAGCTCCAGTTTGTTGAATACCACCGTGTCATAAGCATTCGGGTTCCACGAAGGGCTGACCCAGCGCATCGCGGTTCCGCCGCTCTGGGTTTCGACTTCCTGCAGGTTGTTGTAGTTGGGAAGGAAGCCAGAGTATTGCGCCTTCTCCGTCACTTTCGAGGTGCAACCGCCGAGCAACAGACTGGCCAGCGCGGCGCCGACAAGCAGGTTTCGGGACAGATTCATAATGGTGTTTACTCCTTGGATGAAATCGTCGTTCTTTCGTTTACAAAACATCAGAATCGCCAGGTCATGTTGCCGGCCAAGGCTTGAATCCAGGCATTGTCGAATTGACCGGAAAGTTGATCGCCCGACACGGATTTGGTCTGTTCCA